>NZ_JAHLEM010000530.1 GCF_018883605.1 Streptomyces niphimycinicus
CGCTGGGCGGGTCCACGGGCACCGGCCCGGTCGCCGCGGTGCGCGCCGTGGTGGACGGTCACGACTGCACCGTCCTGGCCCACCAGGACGCCGGGCGGCTGGCCGTCGCCGCCCACCCCAGCGAGGACGAGGCGGCGGGGGTGTGGTGGACACCCTCGGGCGAGCAGGGCGCCCACACCCCGGCGCTGGCGCTGGACGGGCGGGGCCGGGTGGTGCTGGCCGCCCTGGGAGTGGACGGACGGCTCCTGGTGGCCCGTCAGAAGACCGACGAGGACGGGCTGGCCCTGAGGGCCTGGAACCGCGTGGGAAGCGGCTGAGCGGCCCGCCGGCGCGGTTCCAGGCAGCGCCCTGCCCGGCGGCGTACGTAGGCGGCGCGGCGCGCGTGGAAGGTGCCACCGGTCCGTTTCCCGTCCCCGGCGTGACCCGACCGCCCGGAACGACCCGCTCCGGATCCGGCTGGTGGGTGCTTGCCACCGGGGCATGGCGCGGGCGGGGCGGTGCCGCCGGTGGATCACCCCGGAACGCCCGGGTGCCGGACGGGCCTTCGCCCGCCCGGCACCCGGGCCCTGCCATGCAACGCCGCTAGGCGGGAACGCTCGCCACGCCCGGGGCCAGGAACGCCTTCCCGTTCACCCGCTCCGAGACGCCCTCGCGGTCCAGGTACGGCGTGATGCCGCCCAGGTGGAAGGGCCAGCCCGCACCGGTGATCAGGCACAGGTCGATGTCCTGCGCCTCGGCGACGATGCCCTCCTGGAGCATCAGGCCGATCTCCTGCGCGACGGCGTCCAGCACCCGGGTGCGCACCTGCTCCTCGGTGAGGACGGTGTCGCCCTGCTGGAGCAGCGCGGCGACCTCCGGGTCCAGCTCCGGCTTCGCTGAATTGCCGTTGGCATGCACGTAGAAGCCGCGCTTGCCCGCCCCGACCACGCGCCGGAGGTTCTCCGAGACCGTGAAGCGGTCCGGGAACGCGCCGTGCAGCGTCTCGGAGACATGCAGACCGATCGCCGGGCCGACCAGCTCCAGCAGCACCAGCGGGGACATCGGCAGACCCAGCGGCTCGATGGCGCGCTCGGCGGCGTCGACCGGGGTGCCCTCGTCGATGACGTTCTGGATCTCGCCCATGAAGCGGGTCAGGATCCGGTTGACCACGAACGCCGGGGCGTCCTTGACCAGGACCGCGGTCTTCTTCAGCTTCTTGGCCACACCGAAGGCGGTGGCCAGCGCCGCGTCATCGGTCTTCTCACCGCGGACGATCTCCAGCAGCGGCAGGATCGCGACCGGGTTGAAGAAGTGGAAGCCCACGACCCGCTCGGGGTGCTTGAGTTGGGAGGCCATCTCGGACACCGACAGCGAGGAGGTGTTGGTGGCGAGGATGGCGTGCTCCGGCACGACCGCCTCGACCTCGGCGAACACCTTCTGCTTGACGCCCATCTCCTCGAAGACGGCCTCGATGACGAAGTCGGCGTCACCGAAGGCGGCGGCCTTGTCCAGCGAACCGGTCACCGCGGCCTTGAGGCGATTGGCCTTGTCCTGGTTGATCCGGCCCTTGAGCAGCAGCTTGTCGATCTCGCCGTGGACGTAGCCCACGCCCTTGTCGATCCGCTCCTGGTCGATGTCGGTCAGCACGACCGGCACCTCCAGACGCCGCACGAACAGCAGCGCCAACTGCGAGGCCATCAGACCCGCGCCCACGACGCCCACCTTGGAGACCGGGCGCGCCAGCGACTTGTCCGGGGCGCCCGCCGGGCGCTTGCCGCGCTTCTGCACCAGGTTGAAGGCGTAGATGCCGCTGCGCAGCTCACTGCCCATGATCAGGTCGGCGAGCGCCTTCTCCTCGGCCTCGTAGCCGCGGGCCAGGTCACCGTTGCGCGCGGCGTCGATGATCTCCAGCGCGCGGTAGGCGGCCGGGGCGGCCCCGTGCACCTTGCCGTCGGCGATGGCGCGGCCGCGCACCACGGCCTCGTGCCAGGCGTCGCCGCGGTCGATCTCGGGCCGTACGACCTCGATCTCGCCCTTGAGGACGGCGGCGGTCCAGATCAGCGACTGCTCCAGGAAGTCCGCGCCCTCGAAGATCGCGTCCGCGATCCCGAGATCGTAGACCTGCTCGCCCTTGAGCTGCTTGTTCTGGTTGAGGGAGTTCTCGATGATCACCGAGACCGCGCGGTCGGCGCCGATCAGGTTCGGCAGCAGGGTGCAGCCGCCCCAGCCGGGGACCAGGCCCAGGAACACCTCGGGCAGCGAGAAGGCCGGCAGCGCCGCGGAGACGGTGCGGTAGGAGCAGTGCAGCCCGACCTCGACCCCGCCGCCCATCGCCGCGCCGTTGTAGTACGCGAAGGTGGGCACGGCGAGCGCCGACAGCCGCTTGAAGACGTCATGGCCGCCCTTGCCGATGGCCAGCGCGTCCTCATGGCGCTTGAGCAGCTCCACGCCCTTGAGGTCGGCGCCCACGGCGAAGATGAACGGCTTGCCGGTGATGCCGACACCGGTGATCCCGCCGTCCGCCGCCTCCTTCTCGACCTGGTCGATCGCCGTGTTGAGATTGGCGAGCGAGGCCGGGCCGAAGGTGGTGGGCTTGGTGTGGTCCAGGCCGTTGTCCAGCGTGATGAGCGCGAAGCGGCCCGCGCCCTGGGGAAGATCGAGGTGGCGGACGTGCGCCTGCGTCACGACCTCGCCCGGGAACAGCTCTGCCGCCCCCTTGAGAAGCTCTGCGGTGTTGGTCACTTGTTCCCCTCGAAGTGCGGGTTCTCCCAGATCACGGTGCCACCCATGCCGAAGCCGATGCACATCGTGGTGATGCCGTAGCGGACCTGCGGCTGCTCCTCGAACTGCCGCGCCAACTGCGTCATCAGCCGGACACCGGAGGAGGCCAGCGGATGGCCGAAGGCGATGGCGCCGCCGTACTGGTTGACGCGCGCGTCGTCGTCCGCGATGCCGTAGTGGTCCAGGAACGACAGGACCTGGACGGCGAACGCCTCGTTGATCTCGAACAGGCCGATGTCCTCGATCGACAGACCGGCCTTGGCGAGCGCCTTCTTGGTCGCCGGGACCGGGCCGTAGCCCATCACCTCGGGCTCGACGCCCGCGAAGGCGAAGGAGACCAGGCGCATCCGCACCGGCAGGCCCAGCTCCTGGGCGAAGTCCTCGGCGGCGAGCAGCGAGGCGGTGGCGCCGTCGTTGAGCCCCGCGGAGTTACCGGCGGTGATCCGGCCGTGCGGGCGGAACGGGGTCTTCAGCGAGGCCAGGCCCTCCAGCGTGGTGCCCGGGCGCATCGGCTCGTCGGCGGTCGCCAGGCCCCAGCCCAGCTCGCCGCCCTCGGGGGAGGTGCGGCGCACCGAGACCGGCACCAGGTCCTGCTGGATCTTGCCGTTGGCGTACGCCTTGGCGGCCTTCTCCTGGCTGCGCACCGCGAACTCGTCGGCGCGCGCCTTGGTGATGTGCGGCAGCCGGTCGTGGAGGTTCTCCGCCGTCATGCCCATGAACAGGGCCGACTCGTCGACCAGCTTCTCCGAGACGAAGCGGGGGTTGGGGTCCACGGCCTCGCCCATGGGGTGGCGGCCCATGTGCTCGACGCCGCCCGCGACGACGGCGTCATAGGCGCCGAAGGCGATGGAGCCCGCGGTGGTCGTCACGGCCGTCATCGCACCGGCACACATCCGGTCGATGGCGTAGCCGGGGACCGACTGGGGCAGCCCGGCCAGGATGCCCGCGGTGCGGCCGATGGTCAGGCCCTGGTCGCCGATCTGCGTCGTGGCGGCGATGGCCACCTCGTCGATGCGCTCCGGCGGCAGATCCGGGTTGCGGCGCAGCAGCTCCCGGATGCACTTGACGACCATGTCGTCGGCGCGGGTCTCATGGTAGATGCCCTTCGGGCCCGCCTTGCCGAATGGGGTCCGGACGCCGTCGACGAAGACGACGTCCCTAGCGGTACGAGGCACGTTGGCTCTCCTCCAGGTGCGGGATGGCACTGCTGCGGGCACGCCCGGGGCGCGCCTCACCACCTCATGCTACTTATGAGTAACCAAGCTGCCCAGTCCTCACGACCGGAGGGTTGAAGGTCACAGCCGCGGACCGGCGGCGCCCGCCGCCGGTCCACGCGCGTCACATCAGGCCGGGGTCGCCAGCAAGGCGGCCGCGAGCACCGGGGTCACCTGGTCGATCTGCCAGGGACGGGCGCCGTGACCTGCGAGAACGGAGGCGACCGCATCCGTCGTCGGCTCGGCGGGCGGCTCCCAGCACAGCCGCCGGACGGTGTCCGGGGCGATCAGGTTCTCCTGCGGAAGATTCAGCCCTTCGGCCAGTTGGGTGACGGCCGCACGCGCCGCGGAGAGCCGCGCCGCCGCGGCCGGGTCCTTGTCGGCCCACGCCCGCGGCGGGGGCGGACCGGCCACCGGCTGGCCCGGCTGGGGGAGGTCGGCCTCCGGCAGCTCCCGGGCCCGGTCCACCGCGGCCTGCCACTGCTCGAGCTGGCGCCGGTTCATCCGATGGCCGAAACCGTTCAGCGCGGCCAGCGCCCGGGCGTTCGCGGGCAGGGCCAGCGCGGCCTCGACGATGGCCGCGTCGCCCAGCACCTTGCCCGGCGAGACATCGCGGCGCTGGGCGATCCGGTCCCGGGCCGTCCACAGCTCGCGCACCACGGCCATCTGCCGCCGCCGCCGGACCTTGTGCATCCCCGACGTCCGCCGCCAGGGGTCTTTGCGCGGCGGGGCGGGCGGGGCCGCGGCGATGGCCGCGAACTCCTGATGCGCCCACTCCAGCTTGTTCTGCCGCTCCAGCTCCTCCTCCAGCGCGTCGCGCAGGTCGACCAGCAGCTCGACGTCGAGCGCGGCGTAGTGCAGCCAGGGGTCGGGCAGTGGGCGGGTCGACCAGTCGACGGCGGAGTGGCCCTTCTCCAGGGCGTATCCGAGGATGTTCTCGACCATGGCGCCGAGCCCCACCCGGGCGAATCCGGCCAGCCGGCCCGCGAGTTCGGTGTCGAAGATCCGGGCGGGGATCATGCCTATGTCACGCAGACAGGGCAGATCCTGGGTCGCCGCGTGCAGGACCCATTCGGCGTCGGCGATCGCGGCGCCCAGACCCGAGAGGTCGGGGCAGCCGACGGGGTCGATCAGTGCGGTCCCCGCTCCGGCCCGGCGCAACTGGACCAGATAGGCCCGCTGCCCGTAGCGGTAGCCGGAGGCGCGCTCGGCGTCGACGGCCACCGGGCCGTGGCCCGTGGCGAAGGCCGCGATGACCTCGGCGAGCGCGTCCGCGTCGGCGGTGACGGGCGGGATGCCCTCGCGCGGCTCCAGCAAGGGGACCGGCGCCGGGGGGAGGTCGTCCGGAGGAGCGCCCCCGGTGGTTCGCAGTGTCGTCTCTGCTGCGGTCTCTTGGGCGTCGGTCACCTGTCAAGGGTAGCTGTGTGCGGCGAGTACGCAGGGCGCCCGTCGACGGAACGTTCCGTCGACGGGCGCGGGGGTGGTGGGGGGAGGCGCGACGGCCGGGCGGGCGATACGGCTCAGTGGATGATCCCGGTGCGCAGTGCGACCGCGACCATGCCGGCCCGGTCCCCGGTGCCCAGCTTGCGGGCGATCCGGGCGAGGTGACTCTTGACGGTGAGGGCGGACAGGCCCATCGAGACGCCGATGGCCTTGTTGGACTGGCCCTCCGCAACCAGCCTCAGCACCTCGACCTCGCGGCCCGACAGCTCCCGGTAGCCGCCGGGGTGGCCGGGGGCGCCCGGCGGGCGGCGGTGCATCCGGGCGGCGGCGCCGAGCGGGGCGGTGCCGGGACGGCCGGGAATGCCGAGGTTGGTGCGGGTGCCGGTGACGACATAGCCCTTGACGCCGCCGGCCAGCGCGTTCCTTACGGCGCCGATGTCATCGGCGGCGGACAGGGCCAGCCCATTGGGCCAGCCCGCGGCGCGGGTCTCGGAGAGCAGGGTGAGGCCGGAGCCGTCGGGAAGGTGGACATCGGCGACGCAGATGTCGCGCGGATTGCCGATGCGGGGACGGGCCTCGGCGATGGACGACGCCTCGATGACGTCGCGCACCCCCAGGGCCCAGAGGTGGCGGGTGACGGTGGAACGTACGCGGGGGTCGGCGACGACGACCATGGCCGTCGGCTTGTTCGGGCGGTAGGCGACCAGGCTGGACGGTTGCTCGAGGAGAACAGACACCAGGCCTCCTGGGGAGTTGTGGGACGGGTCATCACGTCCTTCGGCACCGATACGGCCCGGCTTTAGGGAATGATCACGATTTGGTGAGTAACAATTCGGGCAATTAGGACGACTGATCGATCACGGGTGGCCTTTTTGGGGCTCGGTTCGCCTCCGGGGCGCCTCAGTCGCTGTCGACGGTCGACCGTGCTCGGTCGCTCACGCGGCGGAGCCGCATATCGATCGCAGCCCTCGCTCCCTGCGCGCGCTCTCCCTTTCGACAGCGACGCGCCCCTTCGGCTCGCCCCCAGCTACCGCTGGGAGGTGCCCCCGGCCGGAAGACCCAAGCACCCGGATACATTGCGGCGCCCATCGGCTTACGCGGTTGCCCGGTCGGAAGACCCGAAGAGCCGGAAGGGCTGCGGCGCCCATCGGCTTACCGGATTGCCACAGGAAGGTGGCCCGGGTCGGAAGACCCGAGCCACCGTGTGCGCTGCGGCGTCCGGAAGGTCAGCGGGCCTGGGGGCCCCGTCGTTGGGGCAGTGAGACGACCCCCGCCTCCGCCGCCCCCGCCGGGGGCAGGCCCGCGATCTGGCACAGGAGGTCGCACCAGGCGGCCAGGTGGCCCGCGGTGTCCGGCACGCCCAGCGGTTCGCCCGCGCCCTCTTCCGCGGCCTCGGGGCGCCGCGGGCCGGGGCGGGCCGGTTCGGGGGCCGGGTGGGCGGCCGGGGTCCAGGAGGCGCGGATCTCGATCCGGGTCGACGGCTCCCGTTCGCCCATCGCGCCGAAGTAGTGCGAGCTCGCCCGGGTGACCGTGCCGCTGGGTGCCCCGTAGGGCAGACCGCGGGCCTCCAGCGCGCCGGTGAGCCAGGACCAGCACACCTCCGGCAGCAGCGGATCCGCCGCGATCTCCGGCTCCAGGTCCGCGTGGACCAAGGTGACCAGGCGGAAGGTGCCGCGCCAGGAGTCGTGCCCGGCCGGGTCGTGCAGCAGGATCAGCCTCCCCTCGGCCAGCTCCTCGTCGTCCGACGCGCCGGTGACCACCGCCTCAAGCGCGTACGAGTAGGGTGCGAGCCGACGCGGGGGTGGGGTCGGGTCGAGCTCCACCTCGGGCCGTACCCGCACACCGCACAGCGCGGCGACGGCATGCCGGAAGGCGGGAGGGGTGTCGTCACCGCCTGCTTCCGTGCCGTCAGGGCCGTCAGCACCGTTCGAGAGGTGTCCTTGAACCGCTGCCATGCCCGGAAGACTAGGCGCAGTGAGGGCCCTAACCGGGGAGGAACACCCGGGTTGGCGGGTCACTCGTTCGGCCCGTGCGAAGATTTGGGGCATGAGCGCCAATGAGCGGCCCTCGGGCCAGCAGCAGACCGGCCGCGCCGCGGCTCGTGCCACAGCCGATTCGGCCTTTCTGCGGGCCTGCCGTCGGGAGCCGGTGCCTCATACGCCGGTGTGGTTCATGCGGCAGGCGGGGCGCTCGCTTCCGGAGTACCGCAAGCTGCGTGAGGGCACCGCGATGCTGGAGTCCTGCATGCGTCCCGACCTGGTCACCGAGATCACGTTGCAGCCGGTGCGCCGGCACCGGGTGGACGCGGCCATCTACTTCAGCGACATCGTCGTGCCGCTCAAGGCCATCGGCATCGACCTCGACATCAAGCCCGGGGTCGGGCCCGTCGTCGAGCGGCCGATCCGCACCCGGGCCGATCTGGAGCGGCTGCGTCCGCTCGACCCGGACGATGTGAAGTACGTCACCGAGGCCGTCGGCGCGCTCATCGGCGAGCTCGGTGCGACCCCGCTCATCGGCTTCGCGGGCGCCCCCTTCACGCTCGCCAGCTATCTGGTCGAGGGCGGCCCCTCGCGCAATCACGAGCACACCAAGGCGCTCATGTACGGCGACCCGGCGCTGTGGGCCGCGCTGCTCGACCGGCTCGCCGACATCACCGCCGCCTTCCTCAAGGTGCAGATCGAGGCGGGCGCCTCGGCCGTCCAGCTCTTCGACTCCTGGGTGGGCGCCCTCGCCCCCGCCGACTACCGCCGCAGCGTGCTGCCCGCCTCCAAGAAGGTCTTCGACGCCGTCGCCGGATACGGGGTGCCGCGCATTCACTTCGGCGTGGGCACCGGTGAGTTGCTCGGGCTGCTCGGCGAGGCGGGCGCGGATGTCGTCGGCGTCGACTGGCGGGTGCCGTTGAACGAGGCCGCCCGGCGGGTCGGCCCCGGCAAGGCGCTCCAGGGCAATCTCGACCCCGCCGTGCTCTTCGCCCCGCGTACGGCCGTCGAGGCCAAGGCGGAGGAGGTGCTGGAGGCCGCCCGGGGGCTGGAGGGGCACATCTTCAACCTCGGCCACGGCGTGCTGCCCAGCACCGACCCGGACGCGCTGACCCGCCTGGTGGAGTATGTGCACACAAGGAGCGCATCGCGCGCACCTTCTGTGAAGGTCTGAACCAAGCGGGAACCCGGGTGCCTCCTGTGGCGTCGTGAGGGGCATGACCGACGTGCCCGCCACCGCGCTGTCAGATTCGCCAGAGTGTGTCCATTTCGTCGACGACTGGGACGGCATCCTCCACGAGACCTATGGCGGCGACGCGGACCGGGCGGTCCTGGACTGTGCCAGGCGGCTGGCGGCCGATCCCGCGGGCGAGGAGGCGTACGCCTGGACGCTCGGGCTGGTCATGATGGCCGCGCACATCGGCCGGTTCTCCCGTAAGGACGTCGCGGCGGCGGCCCTGGAGGCCCTCCACGCCACCGACCGGAAGCTGCGTGACCTGCCCTGCGCCCACCGGACGCATCCTTACGAGAGCGATCTGGACGACCGGATCGACCACTTCGTGGACGATCTGCCGCTGCTCACCAACGGGTTGACCGAGGACGAGGACCCCGACTGGGAGGACGACGCGGCCAAGGAGCAGTGGCTGTGCCCGCGCGACATCGCCGGGTACGCGCGGGTCGCCGTCGACATCATCGCCCCCGGCAGCGTGGGCGGCATCCCGCCCCGGCTCCCGGCCCGCGACGCGCGCCGCGCCGAGGATCTGCGCTCGATCGTCTGGGACTACCCGAGCGCGGCCGTCGACCCGGGCCAGGAGCTGTCCGCCTACGCCAGGAACCTGGTCGCCAACCCCCTGGGCTATCACCGCGCCGGGCTCGTGGTCGTCCTGCACGCCGCCTGCTGGTACGCCGCCAGCGGCCGGATCCGCGACCGGCGGGTCCTGGACACCATGGTGGACGCCCTGGAGGCGGTGCTGCCCGGCCTCGGCGACGCGTCCTGCGCACACCGCGAGGGCGACCACCCCGAGGTCGGCCGGGACACCGCGGAGCAGGCCACCGTGGGCATCCACCTGCTCAGCCCCGGCGGCCGGGGCGTCTACCGCCACTGGCACCGGGAGGAGCTGGAGACGGCGCCGCTGGAGGCGTGGCTGTGCCCGGCCTTCCTCGCCGCCATCGCCCGCGAGGCGTTGGACCATCTGCGGACCGGCCGGGAGCGGCTGTTCGGCCTCCGGGACACCGCCCACCTGGACGGGGTGCTCGTACGTCCAGATGGACGGCTCGACGTCGAACGGCTCACCCACGCCGTGCGCTTCCGCTGCCGGGACGGACAGGCCGCGGAGGACGCCGGGCTGTGGGCGGCGCGGCGGTTCGCGGCGGGCCCGGCCGATCCGCGTGAGCGGCTGGTGCTGCTGCTGGTCGCGTGCTGGTCGGTGACCTCGGGCGAGGAGGCCCCGCCCGAGGCCGTCCACCGGGATCTGCGGGCGATCCTCGGCTCGGTGCGGATCGCTGCGGCGGGCGGGCCGGAGAGCGCCTTGGCGGGCGGGCCGGCGGGCGCCTCGGCCCCGGCGGGCGTCCCAGCGGGTGAGCCCTGCCCGCATGGGGGCGCGCATCCCTGGGACGTGCTGACCGAGCTGGTCGGGCGCCGTCACTTCGGCTTCCATGAGGACCCTTACGGCGCGCATCTCAACCATCTGTACGCGCCGGGGGAGTACGAGACGCCGGAGCGGCCCTTTGACGCGGAGGCGTGGGGCTGTCCTCGGCATGTGGCGCAGCGGGTGCGGGGTGCGCTTCGGGTGATCGACGGCGCGAACTGATCGGTGACCAGGCGTTCTTCCCCTACCCGCCCCTTCCCACAACCGGGGCTCCGCCCCGGACCCCGCTCCTCAAGCGCCGGAGGGGCTGGTTTCGGCTCCGGTGTCCCGGACCCCGCTCCTCAAGCGCCGGAGGGGCTGGTTTTGCCGGAGGGGCTGGTTTCAGCTTCTCAAGCGCCGGACGGACCTGATTTCACGGTTGCCGCCGCCTTGCGTGCTGCCACCAGTACCGGGTCCCATACCGGGGAGAACGGCGGGGCGTAGCCCAGGTCCAGCGCGGTCATCTGCTCCACCGTCATCCGGGCGGTGAGCGCGACCG
>NZ_JAHLEM010000531.1 GCF_018883605.1 Streptomyces niphimycinicus
TGCCGGAGGGGCTGGTTTCAGCTTCTCAAGCGCCGGACGGACCTGATTTCACGGTTGCCGCCGCCTTGCGTGCTGCCACCAGTACCGGGTCCCATACCGGGGAGAACGGCGGGGCGTAGCCCAGGTCCAGCGCGGTCATCTGCTCCACCGTCATCCGGGCGGTGAGCGCGACCGCCGCGATGTCGACCCGCTTGCCCGCGCCCTCTCGGCCGACGATCTGGGTGCCGAGCAGGCGTCCGGTGCGGTGTTCGGCGAGCATCTTCACCGTCATCGGCCGGCTGTCGGGGTAGTACCCGGCCCGGCTGGTCGACTCGATGGTGACCGCCTCGAACTTCAGCCCCACGGCGTGGGCTTCGGCCTCCAGCAGTCCGGTGCGGGCGATCTCCAGATCGCAGACCTTGCTGACCGCCGTGCCGACGACACCGGGGAAGGTCGCGTAGTCGCCGCCCACATTGGCGCCGATGACCTGCCCGTGCTTATTGGCGTGGGTGCCCAGCGGAATGTGCCGGGTGCGGCCGGAGACCAGGTCGAGGACCTCGACACAGTCGCCGCCCGCCCAGATGTTGTCGTAACCGCGCACCCGCATGGCCAGATCGGTCAGCAGCCCGCCGTAAGGGCCCACCGGCAGCCCCGCCTCCCGGGCGAGCCCGGTCTCGGGGGCCACTCCGAGGCCCAGGATCACGAGGTCGGCGGGGTATTCGCTGACCTTGGTGGCCACGGCCCGCACCCGGCCGTCCTCGCCGGTGATCACCTCGGTGACCTCGGCGCCGGTCACGGTGTCGATGCCGAGTCCCGTCATCGCGTCGCGCACCAGCCGCCCCATGTCGGGGTCGAGCGTGGACATGGGCTGTTCGCCGCGCTCCAGGACGGTGACCTGGCAGCCGCGCTGGATGAGCGCCTCGGCCATCTCCACCCCGATGTATCCGGCGCCGATCACGACCGCGCGCTCGACCCGGGTGGACTCCAGGGTCTCCAGCAGCGCCCGCCCGTGGTCCAGGGTCTGCACCCCGTGGACGCCGGGGGCGTCGATCCCGGGCATGTCGGGGCGGCGCGGCCGGGCGCCGGTCGCGATGACCAGGTCGTCGAAGCCGTGCCAGCGCTCGTCGCCCGCACCTCGCGGGTCGACGTCCCGGGCCAGGACCCGCTGCCCGGCCAGATCGATCTCGACGACCTCGGTGTGCGTCCGTACGTCGATCCCGCGGCCCTGGTGGGTCTCGGGCGTACGGGCGATCAGCTCGTCGGGGCCACCCACCACCCCGCCGACCCAGTAGGGGATGCCGCAGGCCGAGTACGAGGTGAACCCGCCGCGCTCGAAGGCGAGGATCTCCAGCTCGCTCCGGCTCTTGAGCCTGCGCGCCCGCGACGCGGCGGACATGCCCGCCGCGTCGCCCCCGATGACCACCATGCGTCGTGCCGCCGCCATGTATACCCCTCCGCCACTGGATGTCCGGCTTTAGGGGACCAACCTATGCGCGCGAGGTGTCCTCCCGGATCAGCACATACAGCCCCGCGCTGGCGAGCATCAGCGCGCCGTCGATATAGACCGCGTGCGTCCAGCTTCCGTAGTGGTCGAAGAGGGTGCCGCTGAGGGCCGGGCTGACCACCGCGCCGATCTCCCCGACCAGGTTGAACAGGCCGAAGGCCGCGCCGCGTTCGGCCGCGTCGACCACATCGTTGAGCAGCGCGTGCGCCATCGGCTGGAGCGCGTTGAAGAACAGGCTGGTCACGAAGAGCAGGATGGACATCACCCAGAGGGAGGGCTTCTCACTGGCCTGCAAATAGGCGGCGAACACCAGCACCAGCACGCCCTGGACCACGGTGAACGCGATCAGCAGCGGCCGCCGCCCCCACCCCCGGGCCTTCGCCCGGTCCGAGAGCCGCCCCCCGGCCGGGAAGCCGAGGATGCCCGCGCCCGCGTTGAAGGTGGCCACCAGCGCGGCGTTCTGGAACGAGCTGTGGGCGGCGTCCGCGACGATCGACACCGACCAGAAGCTGAAGAACCACAGATTCCACATGACCGCGATAAAGGCGAAGCTGAGCAGCAGCACATTGCGGTTCCGGGAGACCGAGCCCAGTTTGCCGCTCCGCCGGGCGAAGATCGCCCCGATGAGCAGGAACGCCAGCACGCACTCCAGGACGGCCACGCCCCAGCTCGGCATCCCCGCCCCGTCGGCGATCAGGTAGACCGCCATGACCGCGGCGCACAGCACCGCCGAGATCCCCAGCAGCCGCAGGGTGGAGCCGGTGGCCTTGAGCGGACCGCCGATGCGGCGCATATAGACCGCGGTGACCCAGCCGAACGCCAGCGTCGCACCGCCCAGCATCAGGAACGGCATCCGCCAGGCGTCCTCCTCGCCGAGCACCTCCCCGCCCCAGTCGATCAGATACGGCGCGCTGATGGTCGCGACCGTCAGCCCGATGGCCAGTCCGGTGATGGCGACGCCCATGCCCAGACCGGCCTTGGCGGGCGGGGTGCGCTGGGCGATCAGCGAGCGGTCGTTGGAGTAGAAGACGCCCTCGCCGAGGCCGGTGAGCACCCGCAGTACGACGAAGGCGATCAGCCCGGTCATCAGGCCGCTGGCGAGGGTCGCGACGCCCGCCCACAGCAGCGAGACCGCGAGCATGGTGCGGTGCCCGAAGCGGTCGCCGAGATAGCCGCCGGGGAACTGGGTCAGCATGTAGCCCGCGAAGAAGAGGCTGCCGATCAGGCCGCCGAGCGCGTGCGGATGGCCGGCGGAGCCCAGCATGGCGTGGTCGTGCTCGATCAGCCAGGTGACGACCGGGCCGGTGATGGTGCGGTCGGCGTACGAGAAGAGCCAGCCGCCCAGCAGCATGGCCCACAGGGTGTGGTACGGCTGCCAGCCGCCCCCGGGCGTCTCCCGCCCCTGCGCGGTGGGCTCTGCGGTCACTTCGGGCATGTCTCCATGTCCCCCTTCGGGCCTGGGCGTTCAGGCTCGGCAGCGCGGTATGTGCCACACAGGATGTGGCCGGATATCGGCCGCGGCAAGGCGCGCTCCGGGGTCTTTCATCGACCGGAAGCCTCCGCGACGGGCTCTTGCCCCAGGGCCGCGGCGAGGGTACGGGAGATGCCGTGGGCGGCGACCCGTACGGCCGGGATCAGCCCCGGGGCCCGCCCCTCCGCGGCCGGCACCACCACCGACAGCGAGGCCACCACCTCCCCGCGCGGTCCGCGCACCGGGGCGGCGATGGACAGCCCGTCCATGGTGATCTGCCGGTCGCTGACCGCGATCCCGGTGCGCCGCACCTCGGCGAGGGCGGCCCGCAGCCGGTGCGGGTCCTGGATGGTCAGCTCGGTGTAGCGGCGCAGCGGGCGGGAGCACACCCGCTCGTACAGCCGTGGCGGCCCGTACGCGAGCAGCACCAGACCGACGCCGGTCGCGTGCAGCGGCCAGCGGCTGCCGACCCGGGTGCGCACCTGGACCGCCGAATGTCCCGAGATCAGCTCGACATAGACCACCTCCAGGCCGTCCCGCACGGCGAGCTGGACGTTCTCGTGGGTGGCCTCGTACAGGTCCTCCATGAACGGCAGCGCCGCCTCGCGCACCCCGACCCCGCGCGGGGAGAGCGTCGCCACTTCCCACAGCCGCAGCCCGATGTGGTACGCCCCGGTGGCGTCGCGCTCCAGGGCACCCCAGCGGGTCAGCGAGGCGACCAGCCGGTGCGCGGTGGCCAGCGGCAGTCCGGCGCGCCGGGCGAGGGCGGTGAGGGACAGCGAGCGGTGCGAGGCGTCGAACGCGTCGAGGACCGCCAGCATCCGGCCCGCGACCGAGCGGCCCGCGTCCGGGCCGCCGGGGGCGCGGGGGCCCGGTGGGCTCATGGGGGTGAACGGGCCCGGGACCGTCATGACAGCGGGAGGCCGACGTAGTTCTCGGCGAGTTCGGCGGAGGCGGTGGGGGAGGAGGCGATGCGTTCCAGTCGCGCGAGCCGCACCCGGTCCTCGAACGGGCTCTCGTCCGGGCGGCGGTGGAGCGTGTCCGTCATGAAGTACGAGAACCGCTCGGCCTGCCACACCCGGCGCAGACAGGTCTGCGAATAGCCGTCCAGCAGCTCGGCCGAGCCGGTCTCCTGGTGGTGGATCAGGGCGCGGGCCAGCGTGATCACGTCGCTGACGGCCAGATTGAGCCCCTTGGCGCCGGTGGGCGGCACGATATGTGCCGCGTCGCCCGCCAGGAAGAGCCGCCCGTGGCGCATCGGCTCCTGGACGAAGCTGCGCATCGGAGTGAGCGAGGTGGCGGTGATCGGGCCGCGCTCCAGCGTCCAGTCCCCGTCGAGCGCGAAGCGGGCGGACAGCTCGTCCCAGATCCGCTCATGGGACCAGTCGGCCGGATCGGTGTCGTTCGGCACCTGGAGGTAGAGCCGGGAGACCTGGGGGGAGCGCATGCTGTGCAGGGCGAAGCCGCGCCGATGGCGTGCGTAGATCAACTCCTCGCAGGACGGCGCCACATCGGCCAGCACACCGAGCCAGGAGTAGGGGTAGGTGTGCTCGAAGGTGCGGATCCGGTCGGCGGGGATCGCGCGCCGGGCGATGCCGTGGAAGCCGTCGCAGCCCGCCACGTAGTCGCAGCTCAGGGTCTGCTCGCGGCCTTGGTGGTGGAAGCGGATGACGGGCGCGGCGGAGTCCGGCTTCTCGATGGCCAGCGCCTCGGCCTCGAACAGCAGCGGGGGACCGCCCGGCTCGTCGACCTGAAGCGCGATCAGATCCTTGACGATCTCGGTCTGGGCGTAGACCATCACCGACTTGCCGCCGGTGGCGGAGGGGAAGTCCACGCGGTGGGCGCGGCCCTCGAAGCGCAGCTCGATGCCCTCGTGGAGCAGCCCCTCGCGGTCCAGACGCCCGCCGGCGCCGCACTCCCGCAGCACATCCACGGTGCCCTGCTCCAGGATCCCGGCCCGCTGGCGCCGCTCGGCATACGCCCGGTCCCGGCTCTCCAGCACCACGCAGTCGATCCCGGCGCGGTGCAGCAGACGGGCGAGCAGCAGCCCGGCGGGCCCGCCGCCGATGATGCCGACGGTCGTGCGCATCACATTGTCCCCTCGCTGTGGTGGTTCAAGCGACTCAGCACTTGTTCGCTGAGTGAAGCTTCGTTCATAATCGGCTGGTGATGAGTCTCAGCCCGGTGCCACCACCTGTCAATGGCCCCGTCGGGCCTCTCGAGCGCGGCCTCGCCGTGCTGCGCGAGCTGACCCGGCTGGCCGCGCACGAGGGGCGGACGACGGTCCGCCCCGGCGATCTCGTCCGCGGCACGGGGCTCGCCCGGTCCGTGGTCGACCGCGTGGTGGGCACCCTCGAACAGCTCGGATATGTGACGCTCGACGGACGCGACATCGGCCTGTCGGTCCGGCTGATGGAGCTGGGCAACGCGTATCTAGAGGCCAGCGGACTGCCTGCCGCGCTCGGCCCGTTCGCCGAGCGGCTCGCGGACGGGCTCGACGAGTCGGTCTCGGTCGCCGTCCCCGACGGCGACGGGGTGCGCTTCGTCGTCCAGACGACCCGCCGCCGCACCATGTCCCTCGCCTTCCGCATCGGCGATCTGCTGCCCGCCGAGCGCTGTTCCCCCGGTGCGCTCTTCGCCGCCGAGTGGTCCGGATCCGGCTGGGCCGCCTGGCGCGCCCGCAGCGCCGAGGACCCCCTGGACACCTCCTTCCCCGCCGTCCCGCCGCGCCACCGGCCCGCCTTGGGCGGCGACTTCGAGGCCCGCGTCAAGGAGGCCGCCCGCGACGGCTGGGCCGCCGACGACCAGCTCATCGAGCCGGGCCTGGTGGCGGTGTCCGTTCCGGTACGGGCCGCCTCGGGCCGTACCGCCTGCGCGGTCAACGTGGTCAGCCACACCAGCCGCCATGACGTGGACTCGCTGCGGGCGGCGGTGCTGGGGCCGCTGGACGCGGAAGTCCCGGCGATGGAGGCGGCCTTGGCGGCCGCGGTCGGTCGGGAGCGGCCACGCCCCGCCGCCGCGCGCGCGTG
>NZ_JAHLEM010000532.1 GCF_018883605.1 Streptomyces niphimycinicus
GGCCTCCGGCCGGAGGTGATCTCCATCACGAAGGCCGCGGTCGACACGGTCGCGCAGCCGATTCCGCGTGCGGCGTACGCCGTTGAGAACGAGGGCCTGTTCGCGGCGTTCGGCGATGAGGTCACCGAGCTCGCCCACAAACTGCTCGCCGCTGGTATCCAGACCCGCGAGGGCGAACGGGACCACGAGCGCATCGCCAACAGCATCTGAGTGCCCAAGCTCTCGCCATCCGTGCGCAGAGGCTCCGTGGGAAGAATTCCTCAGCCATTGCCGGCCCGCGCGTTGCCGAGTGCTCAGGCCGACCACCCTGGTTCCCCGGGCCTGCCGGGAACACGACCGGCTGAAGCGCCGGAAACGGCGGGCAGGGCAGTGGCTGGCGCAAGTAGCCGTAAGCTTGACAACGCTGTTCGGCCGCGCGGATAGGCGCACCGACTACGGCCGCCCGTACGAGGGGTCCCCGTACGGCTACGGCTACCTGTGGTGAGCCATCCCGCCCGGCACCGGGTCGCCGGTGCGCGCGGCCCAGTCCTGCCCGAAGAGCGGCCGGAATTCACGGGGCGGCGTGCAGAGGGGCGGCCCATTCCACGACGGTGCCGTTCGGCTCGTTCGGGTAGAGGGAGAACGAGCCGCCCAGGTGCTCGGCGCGTTGCTCAAGGTTGGCCAGGCCGCTTCGGCGGGTGACGGCCGGGTCGAAGCCGTGGCCGTTGTCCGCCACTTTCAGCCGCAGCGCCGTGTCGGTGACGTCCACGCTGACGTCGACGGCGGTGGCCTGGGCGTGCCGGGTCGCGTTGGACAGTGCCTCGCCGACCGCGGCCAGCATGTGCTCGGCGTGACCGGCGGGGACATTGGTGTCCAGCAGGCCGGTCATGCGCAGTGCGGGCGCGAAGCCCAGGGCTTCGGTGGCCCTCTCCATGGCCGCCACCAACCGGGCCCGCAGCCCTTCGCTCCGGGACCGTTCCTGCTCGCCGAGCGAGTAGATGGTGGAGCGGATGACCTTGATGGTGCCGTCCAGGTCGTCGACCACCCGCTGGACCCGTTCGCCCACCTGCGGTCTGTCGGCGAGGCGGCCGAGCGTGGACTGCAACGTCAGCGCCCCGGCGAATAACCGCTGGATGACGAGGTCGTGCAGGTCGCGGGCGATCCGGTCACGGTCGTTGAGGACCAGCATGCGATCGGCGTCCTGCCGGTGCTCGGCGACCTCGAGCGCCAGCGCCGCCTGGTTGCCGTACCCGATCGCCATGTCGATGACGGCGTCGGTGAAGACCGGGCCGCCCGGTACGTTGGCCACCTGCAGCACGCCCCGCACATGGTCGCGGGTGCCGAGAGGGACGAGGAACGCGGGGCCCAGCTCCACGATCGCGGCGCTGCCACCGGCGGCGCGCGGATCGGCGCTGACCGCGTCGCTGGTGATGGTCTCCCCGGAGGCGAAGACCTTCGCGGCCAACGTGGTGGCGCCCAGAACCAGGGCGCGCGCATCCTCCGCGCGAGTTCCGGAGGCTGCCTCGATGACCAGCTCGCCGCTGTCGCCGACCGGGATGGCCAGGGTGACAAGGTCCGCGCCGGCCATCTCGCGCAGGCTGTCGGTGAAGGATTCCAGCACCGTGGCAGGTTCGGTTCCGGACAGCAGGCTGCGGGTCAGCTCGTTGCTCGCCGCCAGCCAGCGCTGCCGGCGGCGGGCGTCGTCGTACAGGCGGGCGTTGTCGATCGCCACGCCGGCCGCCGCGGCCAGGGTGCGCAGCACCGCCTCGTCATCGGCGTCGAACTCCGCGGCGCCCTGCTTGTCGGTCAGGTACAGGTTGCCGAAGACCTGCTCGCGCACCTTGATCGGGGTGCCGAGGAAGCTGGTCATCGGCGGGTGCCCGGACGGGAATCCCACCGAAGAGGGATGCTGCGCGAGGTGGGCCAGACGCAGCGGCTCCGGGTGGCGGATCAGCAGCCCCAAGATGCCCTCACCGCGCGGGTAGTGACCGATTCCCGCAATGGTCTTCTCGTCGATCCCGACGGTGAGGAACTGCTTGATCGTGCCTTCCTCACCCAGGACGCCGAGCGCCCCGTACTTCGCGTCGACCAGACTGACGGCTGACTCCACGATGCGCTGGAGCACCACCTCCAGCTCCAGGTCGGAGCCGATCGCGAGCACCGCGTCCAACAGCGTGTGGATACGGTCGCGTGCTGCCCGGACCTGCGCCACCTGCTGCTGCAGGCCCTCCAGCAGCTCATCCAGACGCAACTGGGGCAAGGCCCCGGACACCACGGCAGCGCGGGGCTCCTGGCCGCACTCGTCCACCACAGTTGCTCCCCTTTTCCTTCGCGCCACGAATACCAGGATGCCCGACGCACGGACGCGGATCGACGGTACCCCGGGGAGCGGCCCGACAGCGGTGCGCATGCGGTTCCGGCGCCGGGCGGCGCGCACCGTCGGCCGGTCGAGGTTGCGGGGCGGAGGGAGTAAGGAACCGTCAGGCCACGGGGACGGCTCCGGCATGCGGGTACCGACACGCACACGGACTGTCTCGATGGCCTCCCACTGCTCGGTGGTCCGCGAAGCCAAGGCGGCGGGAAAGACTCGCGGAGATTAATCCCCTGAGAAACCTCAGTGGCCTACCGCCACTGTCCGCAGGTCAAGTCCGCCAAGGGTGGGCTATTCGGCCTCACCATCCGGCCCGGCGGTTCCCGATTTCCCATCCGGCCGGATCACGAGGTTCGGCGCGAGGTGGTCCGCGCACCACCCCGGCTGGAACAGCGGGTGAACGGGCAGAGGCCCTACGGCCCTAACAGTGGCCCGGCCGTGGAAGGCAGCATGGACTGATGTTCCACAACGAAGGCTTTCGCCTGCTCGATCGGCAAGAGTGCCTGCGCCTGTTGGCCAAGGTGCCGGTCGGTCGTGTCGTGTATACCCGGCAGGCGCTGCCCGCCGTGCTCCCGGTCAACTTCTTCCTGGACACGGGCTCCTCCGTGCTCCTGCGCACCTCGGCGGGCTCGGGTCTGGTCCGCGCCATCGACGGGGTCGTGGTGGCCTTCGAAGCCGACGACTTCGACGCCGCGACCCGCTCCGGATGGAGCGTCGTCGTCACCGGCCGGGCGACCGGGGTCACCGACCCCGCCGAATACGAACGGCTGTCGCGGGTCGGCCCGCGCTCCTGGGCGATCAGGCGCGGTGAGGCATTCGTCCGCATCGAGTCCGAGATGGTCACCGGCCGGAAGATCACCGGCACGCGCGGCACGGACTGACCGTGCCGCAACGGGCAAGCGCCCAAAGGGAAGTGACGGGCAGGTTGTGGCGAGCAGGACGACGGCCAGCGAACCGGCCAGCGAACCGACGGCAAGCGTCCCGGGCCAATCCGGGGCGTCCCTTGGCGGATGCGACGCCGTGGCCGACCGCGGCAAGCATGACCAGAACGAAAAGCCCGAGCTTGGGTGTTGATCTGCGCCTTCAGGCCGAGGGCGCGGGCGGTGTACCAGGCGTCCAGGGTCCAGCCGTATGCCCCGGGCACACGGCGGAATCCGTCGGGTTGTTCGGCCGTAGTGCCGTCCAGGCTGAGCGAGAGCCCGACCGCGCCCGCCTGGTGCACGTTGCGCAGACGGTCGGGGGTGAGCGTGGGGGTGCGCAGAGAGGGACACGGAAACGCGCACGCCCGTCTCTTTGCCATATGCGATCAGTTCTGTCAGGCCGGAGCGCCGGAACGGGTCACCGCCGTTGACCACGAACAGCGGAGCAGGTCCTGCACGGCGGCGGTGTCCGGCTCCCGCGGGTCGCGGTCGGGCACAGCCTCGGCGCGGCAGTGCGGGCAGGCCAGGGGGCAGGCGCGCGTGGACCCCCAGATCACGATGAACGGCTTGTCCGCGACGTTCTGGTGCTGTCAGCGAATCACTCATGCGCCGATCACCGGGTCCTCCGTGCGGGATTGGTGCGCGGTGTGCGTCCGGCCGCCCGGGAGTCAGGGCAGACGTGGCGGGCGGCCGGACAGACCGGTCCGGCCCGTGCGCGGCGCCCGCCACGGGGGACGGCGATGGAGGCAGCCGAACGGGCGCTCGGTGCGGTGGCACACGGGATATCTCCGGGTCGGTCGGCAACCAGCGTCCGGCATCGGGCGGTCCCGGCGCGACGGCCAATGAGCCCATCGATATGGGCCAAGGGTCCCTGGCTCAAGTCTGTTGGAGGCTAGGCAGGTTGAGGGCGGTCGGCGCCCGGACCGGGCGGCCCGTCCTCGGTGGGGGCGACCCGAAGTGGGAGGGGTTCTACCGGCACCGCTGGGCGCACGACAAGGTCGTGCGCTCCAGGCACGGCGACAACTGCACCAGCTCCTGTTCGTGGACGGTGTGCGTCGAGGACGGCATCATCAACTGGGAGCACCAGGCCACCGACTACCCGTCGATCGGCACGGACTGCCCCGGGGACGAACCGCGGGACTGCCCACGCGACGCGTCGTTCTCCTGGTACGCCTACTCGCCCAGCCGGGTCCGCTACCCGTACGCGCGCGGGGGGCGCTGCTGAAGCCGTGGCGCGAGGCGCGCCGCCGCCTCGGCGACCCCGTGGCGACCTGGGCGGAGATCACCGGCGCCCCCGGCCAAGACCCGCGCCTTGCAAACCGGCCCGCCCAGGACAGGCGAGCCGGCGCGTCGGCTGGCTGCCGGCCGTGGCAGCGTCATGTCCAGTCCGGGGGGGGCAGCGTCTTGGCGTACATCGACGGGCACAACCTTGTCACCGCCCGCCGTGACCTGGGCGTCGAGCTCCTCGGCCCGCTGCGGGCCGACGCAGGGCGTCCGGGCCTTCGGCCTGCGCCGGTCCCGCTATCGCGGCCGCGACAAGACACACCTGCACCTATTCGCCGCCGCCGCGATGAACCTCACCCGCCTCGATGCCTGGAACGCTGGCAATCCCCGAGCCGGAACCCGCGTCTCACGCCTCGGAGCACTGCGTCCTGCCGCCTGACGGCGACAGGACGCACGATCAAACAGCCCCGTTTCCCAACAGTGTCGCCTTCACCGGGATCGCCGTCCTCGGACCGGCCGTGCTCACCGGGGCCCATCTGCACCGGATGCTGTGGCCGACCCAGAACGCCGGAACCTGTGTGGTGTTCGTGCGCTGGCTGATCTACCTGTCACCGTCCGAGATCCGGCCTGCTCTGCCCCTACTGCGCCATGGTCTGGGCCGTCACCATCGCCGGGGCCTGCTTCCTGCCGGGCGTCTCAGCCCTCGGCGTGGGCCAGCCACAGGTCGGGGCCGAAGACCTCGTAGCGGATGTGGCGTGCCGGGATACCGGCCCGGCGCAGTTGGGCCCGGACGGCGCGCATGAAGGGCAGCGAGCCGCACAGGTACACGTGGGCGCCGGCGGGCAGGTCCAGGCCGTCGAGGTCCATCAGGCCCGTGCGCACACCGGCTTCCTCGGCCGCATCCCGTTCGTACCAGAACTCCGCCCACCCGTCGGGGATCTGCGCCACGAGACGGCGGGTGTCGGCGCGCAGGGCGTGGTCGGCCGGAGCGCGGTCGGCGTGCAGGACACGGACCAGACGAGCCGAACCGGTGGCGGCGAGGTGTTCGAGCATGCCGACCATGGGGGTGCAGCCGATGCCGGCGGACACCAGCACGAGCGGGGTGTCGGTGTCATCGAGGACCACGTCTCCGAACGGTGCCGACAGGGTGAGTTCGCCGCCGGTCCGGACGGTGCGGTGCAGCCGGTTGGACACCTCGCCCTCGGGGGCGCCGGCCATGCTCACCACGCGCTTGACGGTGATGCGCCGCAGCCGGTCGCCCGGGGCGTTGACAGGCTGTACTGACGGGTCTGGTGGACTCCGTCGGGCATGAGCACCCGGACGCTGACGTACTGACCGGCACGGGCAGGAGGCAGCGGGCCGTCATCGGCCGGGCACAGCAGGAAGGAGGTCACGTCCGGGGTCTCCTCCCGCCGCTTCACGACGGTCCACTGCCGCCACGGGTGCCGCGGGTCGACCTGGGCTTCCTGGTAGAGGCGGGCCTCCTGGGCTACGAGTGCACCGGCCATCAGCCAGTACACCTCGTCCCAGGCGGAGGCCACCTCCGCAGTGACGGCCTCGCCCAGCACGTCGCCGATGGCGCGGAAGAGGTATTGGTGGATGATCGTGTACTGGTCCTCGGTGACGCCGAGCGCGGCGTGCTTGTGGGCGATCCGGGACAGCAGCGCGTCGGGGCGGGTGTCGGCGTCGGCCAGCAGCGCCTGGGCAAAGGCCGCGATCGATCCCGCCAGGGCCTTGCGCTGGTCGCCGCTGGCCTGGTTGCCGCGGTTGAACACTCCGTCCAGCAGCTCGGGCCGCTCGGCGAACATGGTGCCGTAGAAACGCGCCGTGATCTCGTCCAGGGCCTCGCTGACCACGGGCAGCGTGGCGCGGATGACAGCCTCCGACTCAAACGAAAGCATGGCTCTCCTCTGCAGTGCGGGCACATGGAGGGAGCGGCGCTCACCGCCGCAGCCGGGGTCCGTCGTGTGGATAGCACCGGCACATCGATCGTGCCGGTGCTATCGCGGTCCCGAACAGGGCCGAACTTCCTTGATGGCGAGGCCCGTCGGCCCAGGTGGGCGTGAGGCGCGGCTGTTCGCGCGCGGACCGGCGGAAACCAGAGCGACGTCGGCTTCCCCTTCCGCAAGGACCGACCGGCCCTTTCCTCGTTCCGCTCGGCTCTGGCGCGTCATGCCGTGGCCCGGAGACGATCAAGCAGACCAGTGGGCGGTGGGGAGAAAGGACGGTCAGGGATGATCGCCGTCGTAGGACATCCCGATCTCAGCGCGTCGACGCTCGTGCTGGTGGAGGAGGAACTGCGTTCGCGGCTGGCCGAGTTCGCCCGGGCGGGCAGAGCCGGTCTGGTCCGGGCCGGAAAGGGGTTGCCGACGGCGTTTGGGAGGGCCACCCGTAAGGCCGGGCTGGCCCTGGTGACGGTCCTGCCGTCGCGGAACGGCGTGCCCACCCAGTTGGCCGAGCTCGACCGCAAGGCCGCCGGCGAACTGCTGCTGCTGTCGGAGCAGGTGCGGCTGGTGGAATACGACCCCGGCGACCGCGGCTCGTGCGTGACCGCGGACGAGAGCTTGCTGCGCCACTGCGCCCACGTGCTCGCGGTATGGGACGGCTCGCCGTCCAACGGCCGTGACGTCACGGCGCATCTGGTCGCCTACGCGCGCAGTCACGGGGTCGATGTCGAGGTGATCTGGCCGCGGGGGGCCGTGCACGGGACCATTCACCCGGAACCGTCATGACCGTTCAGCCCCTTCCTCCCGTTCCCGCCACCCGAATGGTCGAGCTGGACCGGAAGGAATCAATCACGCTGCTGACGGGCGTGTCCATGGGGCGGGTGGGCTTCACCCACCAGGCGCTCCCGGTGATCCGGCCGGTCAACCACCTCGTGAACGACGACGGCGACATCGTCATCCGCACCCACGCCGGTGCCGCGCTCCTGGCCACCGCATCGGCGACCGAGGTGGTGGTGTACGAGGCCGACCACATCGACGAGGCCACGCACACCGGCTGGAGTGTGATGGTCACCGGCACCGCGAGCCGCGTCACGGACCCGAGAACGCTCGCCCGCTACCGCACCGAGCTCACCCCCTGGATCAACACGGAGATGGAGCACGTGGTCCGCATCCGTGCCGAGTTCGTGACCGGCTACCGGCTGGAGAAGACGCCATCGCCCCCGTAGCAGGCGTCACGAGCCGTTGCTCCGTGCGGGTTTCGCCGACGTCATCCGTGCGTGGCGTGACCGACCCCGCGACGGGGCCGGGCGGCCCGCCGTACGGACCGGATGGCCCCTCGTCCGGGCCCGGCCGCTGCCACACGCTGGAAGCGGCAGATTTCAGACCCCGTCCGGGAGGCAGGTCATGAACACCCCCACCATGCTGCGCGCGCTGCCCGCCGATCACCGGCAACGGCTCATGCACTTCGCCCGTGAGGTGTCCTTCCCGCAGGGGACTCGTCTCTTCGACGAAGCTGCGCGCGCGGACCGGTTCTGGATCCTCCGCACCGGCTCGGTCGAGCTCGACACGCGGGTGCCCAATCGGCGTACCGCCGTCGTAGAGGCTCTGGGCCCCAACGAACTCGTCGGCTGGTCCTGGCTGTTCGCACCGCATGTGTGGCATCTGGGCGCCACGGCGACAACACCCGTACGGGCCTACGAATTCGATGCCACGACTGTCCGCTCCATGTGCCGGGACGACCCGGCTCTCGGTCAGGCCGTCACTCAGTGGGTCGGCGAAGTGCTTGCCCACCGCCTGCGTTCCGCCAGGGGCCGGCTGCTGGACCTCTACGCCCCGTGCGGCGCCGGCAGCGCCGTCTGAGCGGGGCGGAAGGCGACGGAGGAGAGCGCGGAGGAAGTCCGTCGAGAAGTCGTGGCGCACCTCGTCCCCCGCGCGCTCCCCAAGCCGGTCGAAGCCGCTTCGGCAATCCGGGATTCGGCCCCATCGGCACCGGTCTTCAGCGGGCTTCCCGCCGCTGCCGATCCTGGGCCTGTGTGGCGATGACCGCGGCCTGGATACGACGTGCCACGCCGAGCTTGGCCAGCAGACGGGAGATGTGATTCTTCACCGTCTTCTCGGCCAGGTACAGCCGCTGGCCGATCTGGCGGTTGGTCAGCCCCTCGCCGATCAGAGCCAGGATCTCGCGCTCCCGTTGCGTCAGGCCGGGCAGAGCGTCGGGCTCCTCCTGCTGCTGACCGCCGCGCAGCCGGGCCATCAGCCGGGTGGCGGCGCTCGGGTCGAGCAGGGACTGGCCGTCGGCCAGGGTGCGTACCGCGGACACCAGGTCCGAGCCCTGGATCTGCTTCAGGACGTACCCCGAGGCACCCGCCATGATCGAGTCCAGCAGGGCCTCCTCGTCGTCGAAGGAGGTCAGCATCAGACAGGCGAGCTCGGGCACGCGCGAGCGCAACTCCCGGCACACGGACACGCCGTCACCGTCGGGCAGGCGAACATCGAGAATAGCCACCCTCGGTCGCAGCGCGGGGACGCGGACCAGGGCCTGCTCCACCGTCCCGGCCTCACCGACCACGCTGATGTCCGGCTCGTCGTCGAGCAGGTCGCGCACACCACGCCGTACCACCTCGTGGTCGTCCAGCAGGAAGACCCGGGTGGGGTTGCCGGGGCCGGGCCGCTCGCTGTCCGCCATGGATACTCCCTCTGGTTCCGCCTTCCCTCGGTGCTCGATCGTGTTGGGATCGGGCACCGAACCGAGATCTTTCTCGCATTCGGGCCGAAGGAACAGGGCCGGTCGGCCCATTTCCTCCGGCGATGCCGCGCCGGCCGGAGTGCGCGGCCGTGTCGACCGCGCGGGCCGACTCGGAGGACGCCGACGTACGCGGCAGCACCGCTGCGTCACCGTCCAGGCCGAAGTTGACCGGTACGACCGCGGGCCGGGGCGTCAGTCCGTGACCGGGAAGCGGCTCGGCGCCAGGAACAGCGGGACCAGGAACGCCGGGGCCGCCGCGCAGCGGCTGGGCGTACGTCAGGAGGAAGAGGCTGGGGCTCACCGTCAGCAGGCCCGGCGCGCTGAGCAGCACTCCCCCGCAAGCGAAGACCGCGAACGCACCCGCCCAGTCGATGGGCCGGGGCCTGATGACCCCGACGCCACGCACCGGCCGGCGCCGTGGACCGCGGTCCCACCACAGCGACGAGGCCGCGCCAACCGCGGGCGGGCGCGGTATAGGGCCGGTCGGCCGCGCTCAGAGGACCTGGGACCCATCCCGCGACCCCGTCTCCGCCGAGATGGTTGAAGCGCGCCCCATAAGGAGGTCCGCGCCATGCCCCGTACCGTCACCGTCGGCCTGGACGGTTCACCCGAGAGCCTCGCCGCGGCGGATTGGGCGGCCCGCGAGGCCCAGCGCCGCGAGCTGCCGCTGAGCCTCGTCCACGCGCTGGACTGGCACTCGTTCAGCTACGGGCCACTCACCGGAGTCGAATCACTGACCCGATGGGCCAAGCGCCTGCCGAGCGACGCCGCGGCGCGACTGCGATGCGACCACCCAGGCTTGCGGATCATCCATGAGCAGCTCGCCGGCGAACCGGTGGCGTCGCTACTGGCGGCCGCCGAGAACGCCGAGTTGCTGGTTCTCGGCTCACAGGGCGCGGGCAGGGTCACCGGGATTCTGGTCGGCTCCGTGGCGCTGTCGATCGTGGCCCGGGCCGAGCTCCCTGTCGTCCTGGTACCGACCGGCGGCAGGGGCGACCGCCGGACCGGACCGGCCACCACCGCTTCTGCCGCCCGCGCGCGCCGCGAGGTCGTCTTGGGGCTCGACCTCCGGCGGCCCGCTGCCCAGATGCTGGGGTTCGCGTTCGACGCCGCCGCCCGCCGGGCGGCGGCACTGCGCGTCGTCCACGGATGGAGCCCGCCCCCCGCCTCCGGCTACCCGAGCCCCTCAGGCACCGGAGCGTCAGCTCAGGTCGCGAGCGAGCTGGCTGACGTGCTCCGCCCATGGCGGACGAAGTTCCCCGGCGTCTCGGTGAGCGAGCAGGCCGTGGCCGGCAGCCCCGCGGAGCACCTGGTGGACGCATCGGCCCACGCCGCCCTGATGGTCGTCGGCCGCTTCACCCACGGCCCGCGGCCCGGCCCGCGCGTCGGTCCGGTCACCCACTCCGTACTGCACCACTCCTCCGCGCCGGTGACGGTGATCGCGCACACCTGACGCCCCGTCGAGAGACAGCCGCGAAGCCGACACCTTCCTGGCCCGTCCTTCGAAGGGAGACCATCCATGTCGTGTCGCACACCGTCCTCGCCTCCGCCCCGCCGACACTGGCTCCGGGCACGCTGCGGACGCGTGCGGCTCGCCAGGGGCACCGGGGAGCACCCCACGTACACCTGTCTCTCCCTGCGCTCGGACCTGGCCACCAAGCGCAAATCCGACATCCGCACGACGACCGTCGAGCGATGAATCTCCCCGGCGCGGAACACCCGCTGCCCGCCCCCTCACGCGCGGAGGTACATGTCATGTTTCGCCCCGTCGTCGTCGGGCTCGACGGCTCCCCCGAGAGTTTCACCGCGGCCAACTGGGCGGCCCGCGAGGCCCAGCGCCGCCAACTGCCGCTGAGCCTCGTCCACGCCTGGCCCTGGCAGAACGGCGAGCTGCCCGCCCCGGACAGCGAGGACACCGTGAGGCACTGGGCGCAGCGCATCCTGCGCGATGTCGAGAAGGAATTGAGCGGCCGCTATCCGGACCTTCCGCTCACCGCCGAGCACGTGCCCACCACGGCCGTCACAGCGCTGCTGGAGCGGGCGGAGGGCACCGAGATGCTGGTGCTCGGCTCGCGCGGGCTCAGCGCCCTCACCGGTTTCCTGCTCGGCTCCGTCGGCCAGCAGGTCCTCGCCCGGGCGACGTGCCCGGTGGTGATGGTACGGACGAACCAACAGTCCACCGCCGAGCGGCCGGGTGACGAGGTCGTCGTCGCGCTCCAGGACCTGAGGGAGGCCCCCGGGCCGCTGCTGGACTTCGCGTTCGCCGCGGCGTCCGCACGCGGGGCGACGTTGCGGGCCGTGCACGTCCGCAAGCTGCCGTCGTCCGACTACGGGTACGGCCTCGCCACGGGACCCGTCGGCTACCTGCACGGTGACCTGGAGGGCCAGGTGAACCGGGAACTGGAAAAGGCCCTGGAACCGTGGCGGGAGAAGTACCCGCGAGTCACGGTGGAACGCACGATCGATCTCGCGTTCGTGGCCGGGGCCGTGCTGCGGGCCACGGCCGAGGCAGGGCTGCTGGTGGCCGGCCGTAGGGCACCCCGTTCCGCACTGAGTACCCACATCGGCCCGGTCACCCACGCGGTACTCCACCACTCCACCGTTCCCGTGGCCGTCGTACCGCACGGCTGAAAGCCGACTACCGGCGCCCGGCCGGCTCTTCGGCCTCGTCCGACAGGACGTGCATCTTGGAACCCGGTTTGCCCCGGTCCACGGGCGACGGACCTGTGTGTTCGCCCCCCGGTGCGCCGTCGACTTCGAGGCACCGAAACAGGGCGGCAGAGCCCGCCAGACACAGCCGCTGACCAGCACATGGACGATGGCCGCGAACACCGCCTCGTCATCGATGTTGGCCACCCCGCCGGCTTGCGGCCGCACTCGCGCCGAGGGCAGCAACGGCCTGGCGATCTCCCACAACCCCACCGGCACGATCCATCCCCACCGTCCACTCCCCATACTCGGCCAACGACCACTGACCATGTAGGACACGGTGTTAGTCCAGATCACCCGCACCGTACTCGGCGTCCTCGCGACGCTCGCGCTCTACTACACGTACGGGTCGGACGACGATCTGGAGGGCCAGGCAGGCGAGAGCCTCGGCCAACTCATCGTGACGCCGGTCCTGCTCATCATCGCCGGACCGGTGGTGATCGCTGCCTTCATCCGCTATGCCCCCGCCGAGCGGCGACGGTTGCTACGCTCCCGGCTCCGCGTCCCGGCCAAGACCGTCGGCTGGTACGTCCTGGTCGTGGCCGCCCTCGCCGCCTCGGTATACGTGATCTCGGGCACCACGCTGCTGCACGGGCTGCACGGGGTGTGGCTGTTCGTGGCCGCCGGCGTTCGTCCTGTGGCGGCCGCCGTTCTTCTTCCTGGCCTCGGCCTACGTCGCCCGCTCCGCCTTCAACACCACCTACGTGCACGCCGCACTGCCGGCCGTGATCACCGTGGTGATGGTCTGGATCACCGCCGTCTTCAACCTGACCGGGAGCGGCATGCCAGGCGGGCCCCTGTGGGCCCAGCTCTGCTCCCTGTTCGGCGGCCCGCTGTCGGTGACCGCGCTCTCCCGGTGGGAGCTGCACCGACTGCGCACACGCCA
>NZ_JAHLEM010000533.1 GCF_018883605.1 Streptomyces niphimycinicus
ACCTACGTGCACGCCGCACTGCCGGCCGTGATCACCGTGGTGATGGTCTGGATCACCGCCGTCTTCAACCTGACCGGGAGCGGCATGCCAGGCGGGCCCCTGTGGGCCCAGCTCTGCTCCCTGTTCGGCGGCCCGCTGTCGGTGACCGCGCTCTCCCGGTGGGAGCTGCACCGACTGCGCACACGCCACGGCGTGACCATACGCGGCTGAGACATCCCCCTGTTCGGGTATCGCGGCTGTTCGGGTATCGCGGCGCGCTGCCCCGGGATCACTCCTGGAACGACAGTGCTCCGCGCTCCAGGTCGTTGGTGCGGAACGTGAGCCGGTTGATGACGTTCGACCGGGAGTGGGCCGCCGGCGTGGTGCGGGCGATGCCAGGGCTGGCGAACAGCGAGCGGACCGGGCTGCCTGCGGCGGTCAGTCGGCGCTGCGGCTCCAGCGAGAACAGGGCGACAGCGAGCTTCGTGCGGCCGAGTGGCGGTTGGCCCCGGCGCGCTGCCGACCAGGCGGTCAGGCGCCCCGGAACCGGGGCTCGCGCTTTTGCAGAAACGCGCTGATGCCTTCCCGGCCGTCGGCGGAGTCGAAGAGAGCGCCGAGCGCCGATTGTTCGGCCGTCAGGGCCGCGTCCAGCCCCTGGGCCACCCCGCCGTCGATGACGCGCTTGGCCTCACGGACCGCGAGCGGGGCCTTCGTCGCGAGGAGGACCGCGAATTCGAGGGCCCGCGCGATCAGTTGCTCGGGCTCGGCGATCTCCGTCAGCAGGCCGTGGCGAAGCGCCTCGTCGGGGTGGACGCTGCGACCAGTCATGACCAGTTCCTTGGTGAACCGGGTCCCGGCGGCCCTCGACAGCCGCTGGGTGCCGCCGCCTCCGGGAATCAGCCCGAGCGTGACCTCGGGCAGGGCGAACCTCGCGCGTGCGGAGGCGATGATGAAGTCGCAGCAGAGGGCGACCTCGAACCCGCCTCCGAAGGCATAGCCGTTCACGGCGGCGACGCTGGGCTGCGGCAGGCGTTCCAGCGCGTCGAACACCTGGCGCGACATGCGCTGGTACTCGAGGAAGGCGTCGGTGCTCACGCCGGAGTACTCGCCCACGTCGGCGCCGGCGATGAATCCCCGTCCGGTGCCGGTGAGCAGGACCGAGCGCACCTCCCGGTCCTGCCGGACGCGGATGATCTGCTCGCCGAGGGCGGCGACGAGTTCGCCCGACAGCGCGCCGAGCTTCTCCTCCCGGTCGATGCGCAGAACACGCACGAGGCCGCAGCCGTCGACCGTGTTGTCCTGGACCGCCAGATGCGGGTGCGGGTAGACGATCTGACCCGCCGTCACGGTGGGCGGCTCCTGCCGGGCGCTCATCGTGCGTCACCGACCAGGGCGGCCAGGCTCTCGTCGTCGAGGACCTCACCGAGGACGTCCGCTGTATGCTCGCCGGCCCGTGGCGGCGCGAGCCGCTGGCGCCACGGGGTGGCGCTGAGCGAGACGGGGCAGCCCACCAGCTCGATCGGCGTACCGGCCGGGCCGTCGAGGGTCACCAGTAGGTCGGAGCCCTCCTCCCGCAGCTCGTCCACGGCCTCCTTGGTGGTACGTACCCGGGCCGCCCAGACGCCCGCGGTAAGGAGTGCGTCGAGCCAGTGCTGGACGGTGTTCGTCCGGGTGACGGCCTCGAGCGCCCGCTTGGCGTCGTCCCGTTCGGCCCACGCGTCGAAGTCGGCGACGCCGCTGACGCCGACGGCCGCCGCGACCGTCTCCAGAGGCGCCATGGCGATGGCCAGCCAGCCGTCGGCGGCCTCGTAGACCCCGAACGGCGCGGACAGCCACGCCTGGCCGATGCCGGACGCGGACCGGTCGTATTCGGTGCCCTGGTTCACGAACGCCGAGATCTCCTGGCACTGCATCGCGATCGCGGTCGAGTAAAGGTCCACCTCCACCCGCTGGCCGATGCCGTGGGTCATGCGTGCGATGAGGGCGGCCATGATGCCGTTGGCGAGGGTGAGCGCGGTGGCGTGGTCGACGATGGCCGTGCCCGCGGGGGTCGGCGGATCGGCGCTGCGCCCGGTCGACGCCGCAAGCCCGGACATCGACTGGATGAGAAGGTCCTGCCCCGGCCTGCCCGCCCTGGCGAAGCCGGTGTCCTGGCCCCAGCCGGACCCCGAACAGTAGATGATGTCCTCGCGGACGGCCTGGAAGTCCTCGTATCCGAGCCCGAGCCGGTCCATCACCCCGGGGCGGAAGTTCTCCACGACGACGTCGCACGTCGCCCCCAGCCTCAGCAGTGCCTCCTTGGCCCGGGGATCCTTGAGGTCGAGGGCCACGGAGCGCTTGTTGCGGTTCATCGCGAGGAACGCGGCCGACGCTCCGCCGACGTACTCGCCCATCATGGCGAGGCCGCGTTCCCACTCCCCCTCCGGCCGCTCCACCTTGATGACGTCGGCGCCGAGGTCGGCCAGCATCTGGGTGGCGAACGGTCCGAGCATCATCTGCGTGAAGTCGAGTACGCGGACAGCGTCGAGCGCTTGCATGGTCTCAGTGTTCCTCTCGGTCGGACAGTGTCTGCCGCAGGGTCTTCCGGTCGGTCTTGCCCGCGGCGTTCCTGGGGATCCCGGGCACGGCGTGCACCGCCACGGGCTTCTTGTAGTCCGCCAGCGCCGCGGCGCAGGCGTGCGCGATGGCGGCGAGTACGTCCTCGCCGGGTGTGCCGGTGCGCCGGCCGTCGTCGAGCACGACGGCCGCGGTGACGCCCTCGCCCCACACCGGGTGGGGCATGCCGACGACGGCGGCCTCGCGGACTCCGTCGACCCGCGCGATCACCCGCTCGACCTCGGCGGGGTAGACGTTGAACCCGCCGGTCACGATCATCTCGCTGGAGCGGCCGACGAGGTGCACGTAGCCGTCGGCGTCGACGCGGGCCAGGTCGCCGGTGTGGAACCAGCCCTCGCGGAGCACCTCGGCGGTCAGCTCCGGGCGGTTCCAGTAGCCGGTCGTCACGGTGTCGGCGCGCACCACGATCTCCTCGCCGACGAGGCGCAGCGCCACCCCGGTGACGGGACGTCCGGCGGAGCCGAGGCGGCCGGGAACCCCGGAGGCGTGGTCGGCGGGCGAGAGCACCGTGAGCGGTGCCAGTGCCTCGGCCAATCCGTAGAACTGGGTGAGCGCACCGGGGAAGACGCATTCCGCCAGCTCCAGCGCTTCGGCGCCGATGGGCGAGCCGCCGTAGGGGACGGAACGGACGCCGTGCGGGGCCCTGGCCGCTCCGCCGGCGGCGCGCGCCACACGTTCGAGCATGATCGGCGCCAGCGGGAGGACCGTCACGCCGAACGTCTCGACGGCCTCCAGGACGGCGCGGGCGTCGAAGTGCGGCATCGTCACCGTGGCGGCGCCGCGCACGGCGCAGTCGAGGCCGATGGATCCGCCGAAGTGGCTCATGGGTGCCACGGCCAGGACGACATCGCCCAGTCCGATCGGCGGCAGTTCCCCAAGCGCCCGGGTGGTCTGCGCGACCCAGGACCCGTGGGTGACGATGGCGCCTTTGGGGCGGCCCGTCGTCCCCGAGCTGTACATGAGCATCGCGAGGTCGGCGGGGGCCGGCGCGGGCCACTCGGGGCGCGGCGCCGGCGGCGCCGCCGCCAGCGAG
>NZ_JAHLEM010000534.1 GCF_018883605.1 Streptomyces niphimycinicus
GGCCGCGGACGAGGCCGGTGCCGAGGCCGCGCCCGCCAAGCCCCGGCGCCGTACGCGCGCCAAGGCTGCCGAGGCCGTAGAGGCGACGACCGAGGGCTGACGGGCGACCGCGCCACAGCGCATGGCATGGCCAGGGGCCCGTTCCGCGACACCGCGGGGCGGGCCCCTGGGCGTTCACGTACCGTTTCCCGCGACCTGTATAGCCTCATCCCATGAGCAGGCCGCCCTTTCTCACACTGCCCGCGGGCGCCCGCGCGTACCGCCTCCGGACCGCGCGCGGGGAATTCGCCGTCCATGACGCGCGGCCCGCTTCGGCCGCGCGCGGGACCGTCCTGCTGGTCCCGGGGTTCACCGGGAGCAAGGAGGACTTCATCGCGCTGCTGGAGCCGCTCTCCTCGGCCGGGTTCCGGGCCGTCGCCATCGACGGGCGGGGGCAGCACGAGAGTCCTGGCCCCCGTAAGGAGGCCGTGTACGCCCAGGACGAGCTGGCCCAGGACCTCCTCGCGCAGGCCACCGCCCTGAGCGCGGCGACCGAGGACCCGGTCCATCTGCTCGGGCACTCGCTCGGCGGGCTGATCGCGCGGGCGGCCGTACTGCGCGACCCGGGGGCGTTCGCCTCGCTGACGATCATGAGTTCCGGCCCGGCGGCCATCTCCGCCCCGCAGTGCGCCCGGATCAAGCTGCTGATCGACGCGCTGACCGTGATGGACATGGAATCCGTATGGCAGGCGATGCGCGAGCTGGATCCGCCCGAGGCGGCCGACGCGGCGACACCGCCCGGGGTGGCGGAGTTCCTGCATCAGCGCTGGCTCGGGACCGTACCGGAGCAGCTCATCGTCACCGGGCGGCAGCTCGCCGCCGAGCCGGACCGGGTCGATGAGCTGGCGGCGCTGCGGCTGCGCACCCATGTGCTCTCCGGTGAGTCGGACTACGCCTGGCCGGTGCCGCTGATCGACGAGATGGCCGGACGGCTGGCCGCCCGCCGGACCGTGATCGAGGGTGCCGGGCACTCCCCCAACACCGAGCGGGCCCACCCCACCGCCGACGCCCTGACCGCCTTCTGGCGCGACGTGGGCTGAGCGACGTCGGCCAAACGACGCGGACCGAGCGACGCGGACCGAGAAGGCAGCCGGAAAGGGTCAGTACTGCGCCTGAAGATGCTCCCAGAAGCCATCCCGCAGGGCGCGCCGCAGATCGGCATGGGCACGCAGCGAGAGCCGCAGCAGCCCCTCCGCGTCGATCAGCAGCTCCTGGTCCACGGAGCCGGGCAAATAAGGATGGCCCGGGAGCAGCTCCGCGAGCGTCTCGCGGCCGCGTGCGGACAGCCACTGGGCGGCGATCTGCGCCCCGACGAAGCGCACCTCGTCCCGGGTCGGGGCGGGTCCGCACAGCGGCGAGTCGCCGTTCAGTTCGTAGCCGGTGGCCCGCCGGGTGACGTACGGCTTGCAGAAGTCGAGGTCGAAGGTGCGCTGGCTGTCGACCTCCCACAGCAGCGGCTCGGCCTGGTTGCGCCCGTCGAGTGCCTCGATGCCCCACAGATGGACGCGTGCCCCGTAGCCCTGGGCCGCCTCGACGGCGGAGACCAGGTCCTCGTCGCCGCCGATCAGCACGGCGTCCCCGATGGCGCGGTGGCGGGCGAGGGATTCCAGGTCGGAGCGGATGAGCGAGTCGACGCCCTTCTGCTGGTTGTTGGCGTTGAGGTTGCCGAGCCGGACCTTGACGTCGGGCAGCTCCGCGACGCTCTGCTGCTCCGGGGTGTGGATCCGGCGCCGGGCGCCGTCGAACCAGTAGACGCGCAGCAGCCTGCTGTCCGGGAAGATCGTGCGCGCCTTGTCGATGAACGCCTCGATGAGCCCCTCGGCGTCCAGCTCGAAGGCGCGGCGGTCCTCCGTGCCCGCGACGAGCCGGCCGGCTGCCGCGTAGACATACCCCGCGTCCACGAAGATCGCGTGCGTCGAGGGCGTGGTCGCGACCTCGGCGAGCACGCGCTGAAGCAGCTCGTTGGTGCGCTCGATGCCCGCGACGATCGAGGCGAGGTCTGGTTGGCCCGGAGGCATCACTTCACTCATACGCGGTTCATTCTCCGGGCGGCCGCGCGAGAGGCACAACCGGACCCCGCACCGGCCACCAGCAGATACTTAGGCTGCGAAAAAATTTTATTAGCGTAGGGAATGTTTTTGGGGGAGCCTCTCGTTGAACACGTACAGGAGGGCGCGGCAGCGACGCTGCGCGACTCCGTACACATCAGTTCTCCTTCAGGAGGATCAGACGAAGGGAGAAGCCA
>NZ_JAHLEM010000535.1 GCF_018883605.1 Streptomyces niphimycinicus
CTCTCGTTGAACACGTACAGGAGGGCGCGGCAGCGACGCTGCGCGACTCCGTACACATCAGTTCTCCTTCAGGAGGATCAGACGAAGGGAGAAGCCACTTGCGCTTCGAGATCATGCGCCTTGACGATGTCGATGGCAGCGCCATCGACAGCACCGTCGTAGACGCCGCCTCCGTCAACCGGATCGTGCAGCAGGCCGCCGCTATCGGCCAGCGCATCTACATCCGTCCAGCCGAGACCGCCGCCCGGTAGTGCCGTAAGGCTCTCCATCAGCACAGAGCGTCGAGCGCCCCCGTACCGCGACGGTACGGGGGCGCTTGTGTCATGTCAGGCGGTATGGGCCACCTGGAGGACCCCGTTGATGATCTGCTGGACCGCGATGGCGGAGAGCATCATCCCGGACAGCCGGGTGACCAGCACCACTCCCCCCTCCTTGATCACGCGAATGATCAGCAGCGAGTAGCGCATGGTGAGCCACAGCACGACATGCATGGCCACGATCGCGGACCACACCGCCACCTGATCGGCGAGCCCGGGCGCGTGCTGCACGGCGAGGATCACCGAGACGATCGCGCCCGGCCCGGCCAGCAGCGGCATGCCGAGCGGGACGAGCGCCACATTGACGTCCTTGGTCTGGCTCGGCTCGTCGCTCTTACCGGTCAGCAGACTGAGCGCGATCAGCAGGAGCAGCAGCCCGCCCGCGATCATCAGCGCGGGGACGGAGACATGCAGATAGTCGAGGATCTGCTGACCGCCGATGCCGAAGACGGCGATGACGCCGAAGGCGACGGCCGCCGCCTGGCCCGCCATCCGGCGCTGCACCTTGGCCGGACGGCCCGAGGTCAGCGCGAGAAAGATGGGTGTGATGCCCGGCGGGTCCATGATCACGAACAGGGTGAGGAAGAGGGAGCCGAATACGGCGACGTCGAACACGGTGAATGGCCTTGCGGGGACGGGCAGCGGTGCGCGCTGATGCGGTACGGGAAATGGGGGGAAGCGGAAGAAGGGGAGGCGGGAGAAGGGAGGGGCGCGCTCAGCCGCCCGCGCCCGGCACCGGGAAGGCCCCGGTCGCCCGGCGCACGATCTCCCCGTAGACCTCGGGATCGGTCGTGTGCTCGCCGAGCCGACAGGTCTTACGGCTGCCGTGATAGTCGCTGGAGCCGGTGGTGAGCAGACCGAGATCGGCGGCGAGGCCGCGCAGCCGCGCGCGGGTGTCCTCGTCGTGGTCCATGTGGTCGACCTCGATACCGTCGAGACCGGCCGCCGCCAGCTCGCCGATCGCGCTCTCCGGTACGCACTGGCCCCGCTTGACGGCCAGCGGATGCGCGAAGACCGCGACCCCGCCGGCGCCCTTGATCAGCCGGATCGCCTCGAAGGGGTCCGACTCGTGCTTCTCCACATGCGCCCGGCCGCCGTCGGCCAGCCAGTCCTGGGTGAAGGCGTCCGAGACGCTCTCCACGACGCCCAGCTCGACCAGCGCGGTGGCGATATGCGGCCGTCCGACGGCCCCGTCCCCGGCGATCTCAGCCACCCGCTCCCAGGTGATCGGCACGTCCAGCTCGCGCAGCTTCGCGACCATCGCCTGGGCCCGGGGCACCCGGTCGTCGCGCACCAGCTCGCGCTCGGCCGCCAGCTCGGGCTCGGCCGGGTCGAAGAGGTACGCCAGCATGTGCAGGCTCACCCCGTTCAGGCGGCAGGACAGCTCGGCGCCGGTGACCAGCGTCAGCCCGGAGGGCAGCGCCCGCGTCGCCTCCGCATGGCCGCCGACGGTGTCGTGGTCGGTGAGTGCGACGACGTCCAGCCCCGCGGCGGCGGCATTGCGCACCAGCTCGGCGGGGGTGTCCGTACCGTCCGAGGCAGTGGAGTGGGTGTGCAGATCGATGCGCACGGCACGGGCTCCAAGCTGCGTTCGGGACGGACGGATGGGACTCCTCAGCATAACCACGCCCGGTGACGCCCGGGTCAGCCCCCCTTGACCCGCGCTGGAGCCACGGCCCAGGACTCCGACGACGAAGCTCAGGCGGTAAGGCTCAGGCGGTAAGGCTCAGCCGGCGACGCGGCTCAGGGTGAGAGCAGCCTCGGTGAGAGCGCCCCGCAGGGCACCAGGTCGACCTCGGCCCCCGCGTCCCGCAGATCGGTGAGCACCATCTCGTCGTACATCAGCAGCCCGGTCTGCTCGGGCCAGACGACCGCCCACAGCCACAGCCCGCACGCCTCGCCCGCGAAGACGGCGCGGTCGTCCGGGGTGCCTTCGACATGCCACAGCGGGGTGGGCCGCCCGGCGGCCAGCACCTTGACATGCGGCGGCTTGTCGACCCGCATCCCCGGCCCCGGATCGGGCCCCGGGATGCCCGCGAAACGCGCGCCGAGCCCGACGCCCAGCTCCTCGGCGATCAGCAGCAGCTCCCCCGGGCCGCCCAGCGGTCCGGGTCCGGAGCAGGCCACGGCGGTGGCGCGGCCACCGCTACGGTCGTCCCCGGCGCAGGCCACACCGGTGAACAGCCAGCCCACGGGCAGCGGCCACGGCATCCATACGGGCACCCGGGCGCGGTTGGTGACCACCACGAGCGCTTCGACGCTCGGCGGAACGACCGGCTGGAGGGGGTGCACCGTGCCGTGCACTCCGCACTGCCAGGAGTCGGCGAAGAGACCGGGTGCTCGCACCCGGCCACCGCATTTCGGGCAACTGGGTTCGCCCCTCATAGGCCCCCACGGTCCTCCCCGGTCGTCGTCGCGTCAAGGACGATCACCCGTCCGGAGGTCACTTCCCGCAGGAGATGCCCTGACGGGCCTCAGCCCGTCAGCGGTACCCCGGCCCGCACCGGGTCGCGCAGATCCGTACCGTGCCGCAGCCAGCGGTCCTGGAGGGCGCCGGCGCCGTGCACCCGCTTCCATGCCGCCTCGTTCGCGGTCATCGGCAGCATCGGCAGGAAGCGCACCGGCTCCATCGGTTCCAGCAGCTCCAAGTCCTCGACCAGGCCGCCCGGTTCGGCGACCAGGACGGAGCTGAAGGACGCCCCGGGCCACAGCGGCCCGCCGAGCTCCAGCGACGCGCCGGGAGTCACCACGACCCCCTCGACCTGGGGGGAGGCGGCGAGCACGGCGAGCGGGCGGAGCACCTCGTCGAGGATGGCGAGGTCGGGGCCGCGGCCGCCGGTCCGCACGGTCAGCACCAGCTCGGCGCGCGGCCCGCGCAGGGGGTCGGCGACGGCGGCGGTCGGGCTGGTCATCGGATGGTCCGACATACCGAGGGTGGCGTAGCGGATGACATCGCTCTCGTCCCGGAATCGCAGCACGTCAATGCGGTCCGTACCGACGAAAGTGATGGCCGCGCGGGCATCCGGCTCGCCCAGCGCGGTGATCAACCGGGCCTCGACCAGCTCAAGAACGTCTGACATGCGGTGAGCATAGATCGCGTATCGAACGGGCAAAGCGGCGACGTAACGGTTCTGCCGACTGATAGCCTTAATCCCTGCCCAGGGAGTTACACGTCGTCCCTCACGGGGGACCGGCCGGAGGAGGTGGGGCTGCGGTGGATCCTAGTCGACCGTGCAGTACCGACAGTTCTCCCGTCGTTTCCCCTTGGTATGCGATTTCAATGATCTGAAGCCTTCCGTACCCCGCCCCCCGGCGGTGAAACACGCGAAGCCATCTCGCATCCAGGGCATCTGACGGTAGAGCGCCTTCGTACCGCTTTGTTCAGTTCCGAAGAACTTCCGTCAGCGCCATCGCACGGAGCGCCGCCCGCTTTGCGGACGTACGGGCACCGGGTGTCGTACGTCCACCTTCCGGGCGCAGCGCTGCGCCGCGCGCCCGCCGCTGACGGCCGGCCCGTGAAGGAGCCCGTCATGTCGATGATCCGTGACCTGCGTGCAGCCGTCCGCCCCGCGCTGCGCCGCACCCGTAACTCCAGTGACTACGACGCGACGCGTGACCCGTCGGTCACCAGCGCCGTGGTCGACTGCGCGGTCTACCGCGACGGCAAGCGGGTCAGCGACCACGTGAGCCCGGCGCAGGCCATGGAGCGGGTCCGCGAGGAGGGCGGATTCGCCTGGATCGGGCTGCATGAGCCGACCGAGCGCGAGTTCGCGGGGATCGCCCAGGAGTTCGGGCTGCACCCGCTGGCGGTCGAGGACGCGGTGCAGGCCCATCAGCGGCCCAAGCTGGAGCGGTACGACGACACCCTCTTCACCGTCTTCAAGACCATCCACTATGTCGAGCACGCCGAACTCACCTCGACCAGCGAGGTGGTGGAGACCGGTGAGGTGATGTGCTTCACCGGCCGGAACTTCATCGTGACCGTGCGGCACGGCGGCCAGGGCTCGCTGCGCGCCCTGCGCCACCGGCTCCAGCAGGACCCCGAACTGCTCGCCAAGGGCCCCTCCGCGGTGCTGCACGCCATCGCCGACCAGGTCGTCGACGGCTATCTCGCGGTCGCCGACGCGGTCCAGGACGACATCGACGAGGTCGAGATCGATGTCTTCTCGGCCGCGACCTCCCGGCGGGGCGGCGACGCGGGCCGGATCTACCAGCTCAAGCGCGAGGTCCTGGAGTTCAAGCGGGCCGTCTCGCCGCTGCTGCGGCCGATGCAACTGCTGAGCGAGCGGCCGATGCGGCTGGTGGACCCGGACATCCAGAAGTACTTCCGGGATGTCGCGGACCATCTTGCGCGGGTCAACGAGCAGGTGCTGGCCTTCGACGATCTGCTGAACTCGATCCTCCAGGCCAATCTGGCGCAGGCCACGGTCGCGCAGAACGAGGACATGCGGAAGATCACGTCCTGGGCGGCGATCTTCGCCGTGCCGACGATGATCGCGGGGATCTACGGCATGAACTTCGACTACATGCCGGAGCTGCGCTGGAAGTTCGGCTACCCGACCGTGCTCGTCGTCACGGTGGGCATCTGCTTCGCGATCCACCGCGGTTTCAAGCGCAACGGCTGGCTGTAAGGACGACGTCGGCCGCGGGGCCGGACCGCGGACGGACGGACGGGCCCCTGTCGGCCGGGCCCGTCCGAGGGGGCCCTCACCCGCCCGGGCGGGGCTTCCTGCTGTCCGTCATGATGACCAGCGCGAGCCCGCCGAGGATCACCGCGAGCGCGGGGTAGGCCGCCACGGGCGGCATCTGGCCCAGCCACAGGGCCGCGATCAGGGCCGCCCCGGGCGTCTCCAGCAGGATCGCGGTCGAGGTGATGGAGGGGCCGAGGCCCTTGACCACCCGGTTGATGAGGGTGTGCCCCAGCAACTGGGCGGTGACCGTCAGCACGGCGAGCTGAAGCCAGGTGGTGCCGCTGTAGCCGCCGAGCCGCGCGCCCGCCACCAGGCAGGTCAGCAGCAGGAGCACGCTGGTGGTGGCGTAGCAGACATAGGCGTACGCGGTGGTGCTCACCGAACGCCGCACCTCCGCCCCGAGCAGCACATACCCGGCCGCCGCCACCCCGCCCAGCAGGGCGAGCGCGTCGCCCAGCAGGGCGTGCGGGGAAGCGGACAGATCAACCCCGGTGAGGATCACCACACCGAGGATCGCGAGCCCCATGCCCACCCAGGCGAGCGTGGGCAGGCGGTGGCCGCGCAGCCGCAGCAGCAGCGCCGTCCAGATGGGGGTCGTGGTCACCAGCGCGGTGGAGGAGGCCACGGAGGTCATATGCAGGCTCGGCAGCCAGGCTCCGAAGTGCACCGCGAGCAGCGCCCCCGCCCCGACCGACAGCAGCGCCGCCCGGCGGCCCATCCCCCGCAGTTCGCCCCGGTGGCGCCACAGCGCGAACGGGGTGAGCGCGCCCACCGCCATGGCGTTGCGCCAGAAGGCTATGGCGAGCGCGGGTGCCACCGTCGCGGCGGCCAGCGGCGCGGAGAGCGAGACACCGGCGATGGCGACCGTAAGGAGCGCGATATCGACGGGAACGCCACCACCGGGACGACCGCCGTCACCGGATGCGGCGGGGGCTGCGGGGTGGGCTGGGGTGCGCGCGGCACGGGCGGTGGGCACGGCGCCAGGGTAAGGCGCTTGAGCATAAGACGGAACTGACATTTCACAGGCTGGGACGAGTTGGCGACTGGCCTAGGCTGTCGGCATGACGCAGACGCCGATGGACCGTGCCCTTGTCGAGGAGGCGGCCAAGAAGTCCGCCCTCATCTGGGTCCAGGGCACCGAGGGCGCCCCGCGCGCCCTGTGGCACATCTGGCACGAGGGCGCGGTCTGCCTCGTCGGGGACGGACCCCAGGAGCAGCCCCTCCAGGGCCTCGGGCTGACCGACGGCGGAAGCGCCACGGTGACCGTGCGCAGCAAGGACAAGGGCGGGCGGCTGGTCGGCTGGCCCGCGCGGGTGGTCGAACTCGCCCCGGGCGGCGAGGCGTGGACCGCGGTGGTCGACGAGCTCAAGGGCAAGCGGCTGAACGCGCCGGACGCCGACCACATCGCGGAGCGCTGGGCGCGCGAATGCCGGGTGCTGCGGCTGGAGCCCGCGCCCGGGGCGCTCGCCGAACACCCCACCGGCTCCCTGGCGGCGACCCCGCTGCCGTCCCCGGCGACCACCCGCCAGCCGATCCCGGCGGCGCTCCCGAAGCTCCTCGCCCGCCGCAAGAAGCGCGCCCGTGACGCCCGTAAGGACGCGTCGTAGCTCCTGACGCCGGGTAAGGCCGCGCCCTGGCTTCAAGGGCGTAGTAAGGCCACGTCCTGGCTTCAAGGACGCGGTAAGGCCGCCCCCTGGCTTCAGGACGCCAAGGAGGCGCCCTCGCTGCCCTTACCGGACGCGCTCGCGGCCACGGCGCCCACGGGACCGGCTACGGCGCCTCCGGGATCTGCTGCCCGTAGTCGAGCACATGGCCCTTCTCCGGGGCGGCGAGACTGAAGCCCTTGTTCCAGTCCGCGAGCTGGATCACGCCCGCCCCGCCCGCCCGCTGAAGCCGCAGCGGATAGGGCCGGCCCTCCAGGGAGACATCGAGCGATCCGCCCTCACCGGCCTTACCGGCACTGATGCGGATCGTCCGTACGCCGTTCACCTGCCCGTGGTCGCCCGTGGCGACCTCGCCGTGCAGGCCGAGCAAGCCGTCCAGCAGCAGCTTCATATCGGTGAAACCGCTGAGCCGCTGGTAGGAGGGGTCGCCGGAGGGGACCTTCACATACTTGTTGTCCAGCTTCCCGGCCGCGTCGGCCGCGCCGCCGTGTCCCTCGTCCCCGCCGTCGTGGGACCAGAAGCCCGAGTCGGCCTTGAGGTAGAGCTCCTTGCCGACGCGCAGCAGCTCGAAGCTGGAGCCCTTGGTGGAGACCTGGCCCGTGCCGCCGTCGGCCTTGAGGCGCATGTTCAGCTTGTAGGTGGCTCCCTGGGTGACGAGCGTGCCGGAGAGCCGCACCGAACTCGCGCCGGCGACCGCCTGACGGGTCTTGCTCTCGATCTTCGTGGCGGGGAGCTTTCCCACGCCGTTGGTCCCCGCGTCGGGGTCCTGCTCCCCACCGCCGCCGCCACACGCGGCGAGCGTGGCGGCCAACCCCGCGCACATCGCCGCAACGACAGCCCTGTTCCGGGTGCGCACGTCCGCTCTGCCTCCTGATGCCGGTGCAGTAGGGCAGCGTACCGGTGCCGTCCCCCGGTGTCCGCAGGGTGCCGTACCGCCTTCGCCCGGCGGCAGGGCAGGTGCGGGCACGTTAGCCTGAACCCGGTGAAGAGCGGATCATTACCTTGAATGACCACAAAGCCCCATATACGAGGGGAGGCAGGGCATGCCGGCAGGCGCCCCCCGGGTCTTTGTCTCGCATCTCGCGGGCGTCGCCGTCTTCGACCCGAACGGCGACCAGGTGGGGCGGGTGCGCGATGTCGTGGCGATGCTGCGGCTGGCCGGCCGCCCGCCGCGGGTGCTCGGCCTGGTGGTCGAGGTGATCGGCCGCCGCCGGATCTTCCTGCCCATGACGCGGGTGACCGGTGTGGAGTCCGGCCAGGTCATCACCACCGGGGTGCTCAATATGCGCCGCTTCGAGCAGCGCCCGACCGAGACCCTGGTCCTCGGCGAACTGCTCGACCGCACGGTGCGGGTGGTCGAGACCGGCGAGCCGGTGACGGTCCTCGACGTGGCGATGACCCAGTTGCTCGCGCGCCGGGAGTGGGAGGTCGACAAGGTCTTCGTACGCCGCGGCAAGACCGGCGCGCTGCGCCGCCGCGGCGAGGCGCTGACCGTGGACTGGTCGGCGGTCACCGGATTCTCGCTGGAGGAGCAGGGCCAGGGTGCGGAGAACCTGCTGGCCACCTTCGAGCAGTTGCGCCCCGCCGACCTGGCCAATGTGCTGCACCATCTGTCCGCGAAGCGCCGGGGCGAGGTGGCGGCGGCCCTGGACGACGAGCGGCTCGCGGACGTCCTGGAGGAGCTGCCCGACGACGACCGGGTGGAGATCCTCGGCAAGCTCAAGGAGGAGCGCGCGGCCGACGTCCTGGAGGCCATGGACCCCGATGACGCGGCCGATCTGCTCTCCGAGCTCCCCGAACCCGACAAGGAGCGGCTGCTGGGCCTGATGCGCCCCCGCGACGCGGCGGACATGCGGCGGCTGATGTCGTACGAGGAGGGGTCGGCGGGCGGTCTGATGACGACCGAGCCGATCGTGCTGCGCCCGGACGCCACCATCGCGGACGCCCTCGCCAAGGTGCGCGAACAGGATCTGACGCCCGCGCTCGCCGCCCAGGTCTATGTGTGCCGCCCGCCCGACCAGACGCCCACCGGCCGCTATCTGGGCATCATCCACTTCCAACGGCTGCTGCGCGACCCGCCGTTCACCCTCGTCGGGGCGTCCGTCGACACCGATCTGCCGACGCTGGCGCCGGACACCCCGCTGCCCGTCGTGGCCGGCCATCTGGCCACCTACAACCTGCTCGCGGCGCCCGTCGTGGACGAGACCGGCTCCCTGCTCGGCGCCGTGACGGTCGACGACGTGCTGGACCATCTGCTGCCCTCCGACTGGCGGGAGCGCGAGCTGTACGCCGGGATGGCCCTGCCGGAGGCCGCCGATGGACGGTGAGGGCATCCGGCTGGACCGGCCCAAGGCGCGGCGCCGCAGCCCGCTGCCGCGCTGGGACCCCGAGGCGTTCGGCAGGGCGTCCGAGCGGATCGCGCGCTTCCTGGGCACCGGGCGGTTCATCGCCTGGATGACCGCCTTCGTCGCCCTCTGGCTGGCCTGGAACATCCTGGCGCCGCAGCGGCTGCGGTTCGACCCGTTCCCGTTCATCTTCCTGACACTGATGCTCTCGCTCCAGGCGTCGTACTCCGCCCCGCTGATCCTGCTGGCCCAGTACCGCCAGGCCGACCGCGACCGGGTTACCCTGGAGCAGGATCGCGCCCAGGACGAGCGGTCCATCGCCGACACCGAGTTCCTGGCCCGGGAGATCGCGGCACTACGGATGGGGCTCGGCGAGGTGGCCACTCGCGACTGGATCCGCTCCGAGTTTCAGGATCTGATCAGGGAAATGGAGCAGGGGCGAGGCGCCCCTGCTCTGAGTGATGAACCCGACGGCTGATGGATCCTCACAGCGCGTTTCGCGCCGTACCATCTCCGTGTGACTCCTCCCCCTCCCGAAGGAGGCGGCTTCTCACTCGGCCGCCGTAGCGACCTCATGACGGCCAAGCCCTGACCGGCGCCTTGCGGCGCGATACAGACTGTAGCGAATCGGTTGCGCTCCGCGCCACCGAGTCAAGGAGATCGGATGGCTTCCGCGACAAGCCCCACGCCGAGCGAAGACGCGGTACGCGCCGCGCTCGCGACGGTCAACGACCCGGAGATCCACAAGCCGATCACCGACCTCGGCATGGTCAAATCCGTCGAGATCGCGGCGGATGGCTCGGTCGCCGTGGTGGTCTACCTCACGGTCTCCGGCTGTCCGATGCGGGACACGATCACCAGCAGCGTGCGGACGGCGGTCGCCGGGGTCGAGGGTGTGACCGGGGTCACGGTCGAACTCGATGTGATGAGCGATGAGCAGCGGCGTGAGCTGGCCACCTCGCTCCGCGGCGGCCAGGCCGAGCGCGAGGTGCCCTTCGCCAAGCCCGGCTCGCTGACCCGGGTCTACGCGGTGGCCTCCGGCAAGGGCGGCGTCGGCAAGTCGTCGGTGACGGTCAACCTGGCCGCCGCGATGGCCGCCGACGGGCTCAAGGTCGGCGTGGTGGACGCCGACATCTACGGCCACTCGGTGCCCCGCATGCTGGGCGCCGACGGACGGCCCACCCAGGTCGAGAACATGATCATGCCGCCGTCGGCGAACGGCGTGAAGGTGATCTCGATCGGGATGTTCACTCCCGGGAACGCCCCGGTGGTCTGGCGCGGCCCGATGCTGCACCGCGCGCTCCAGCAGTTCCTGGCCGATGTCTACTGGGGCGACCTCGATGTGCTGCTCCTCGACCTCCCCCCGGGCACCGGCGATATCGCGATCTCCGTCGCCCAGCTCGTGCCCAACGCCGAGATCCTGGTGGTGACGACGCCGCAGCAGGCCGCCGCCGAGGTCGCCGAGCGGGCCGGCGCCATCGCCGTCCAGACCCATCAGAAGATCGTCGGCGTGGTGGAGAACATGTCCGGGCTGCCCTGCCCGCACTGCGACGAGATGGTCGACGTCTTCGGCACCGGCGGTGGCCAGGTGGTCGCCGACGGGCTCAGCCGGACCACCGGCACGACGGTGCCGGTGCTGGGCTCCATCCCGATCGACGTACGGCTGCGCGAGGGCGGCGACGAGGGGAAGCCGGTCGTGCTGACCGACCCCGACTCCCCGGCCGGCAGCGCGCTCAAGGCGATCGCGGGCAAGATCGGCGGACGGCAGCGCGGCCTCGCGGGCATGTCGCTGGGCGTCACCCCGCGCAACAAGTTCTGAGCGCACGCTGGGCCACGGCCTTACGGCTCGCGCTCGGCCACGGCCTTACGGCTCGCGCTGGGCCACGGCCTCACGGCTTGCTCGGCCACGGCCTCACGGCTCAGGGGCGGCTTCCCGCGGAAGCCGCCCCTGAGCCGTTGGCGGATGCCTTACGAGTCGTAGCGGGTGATGTCCTTGACCACCGCGAACCCCAGACCGTAGGCGCTCACCCCGCGCCCGTACGCCCCGATGTGCACGTCCTCGCCCGCCGTTCCGGCCAGCACCCAGCCGTACTCCGACTCGCGGTAGTGGAAGTCGGTCGGCACCCCGTCCACCGGGAGCGAGAGCTGCGACCAGCTCTCGCCCGCCAGATCGTCCGCCAGCTCCCAGGCGATCGCGGTCTGCTGGTCCAGCCAGTCCTGGCGCAGCGCCCGCTCCATCCGCGTCGGCCAGGTGCACGACAACAGACCGGAGCCGGCCAGCCAGGCGGCGGAGGAGACCGAGGTGGCCTCCAGCTTGCCGGTGCCGTCGGCGCTGTCCCGCCCCGGGCGGCTGGCGACGGTGACGACCACCGTGAAGCGCTGCTGGTCCATATCGGTCTCGACCTTCAGGGACGGCTCCTCGCCATGGCCGGTCGAGCCGTACTCGACGATGCCGTCGGCCGCCGCGCCCACCCGCATCAGCCAGCGGGGGCCGGTGAACGCCTCGTCAAGCCCGTACCAGGGGAAGCCGGCCATCAGATAGCCGTCGACGCTCCGCCGGGCATCGGCGGGCATCCCCTGCGCAGCCGCTGCCACTCCTCGTTCCCCTAGCCGACCCGTGGTCTCCATGTGCGCGCGGCCTCCTCGTTGCCCTGCGTTGTGGGCGGCCCGCCCCCCTCGGGCGACCCTCACCCCGGACAAAGGGAGGATAGCCATACGGGTCAACCAGGCCGGGCATACGGGGGGATCAAGTGGCGTCGGAGTCGAAAGGCGGACGCTCCTCGCGGCTCGGTTCCTCGCGCTTGCGCAGCAGGTCAGGCGTGCTGGAGTCGCCCTTGGACAGGGACAGCGGGGTGGTGCCGGAAGCCCCTGAAGAGCCCTGCGACGGATCACTCTCCCGGCCGTTCACCGCGTCGGCGACCTCCGCCATCTCCTTACGGAGGTCGAAGCCGTTACGGATCTCCTTCAGGCCGAACTCATCGGAGTCCATCACATGCTTGCGCACGAAGGTCTTGGGGTTGAGGTCCTCGAACTCGAAATCCTTGAACTCCGGCCCCAGCTCGGAGCGGATGTCCTCCTTGGCGTTGTCGGAGAACTCCCGGACCTTCCGGATGAACTGCGACACATCCCGAATCAGCTTCGGGAGCTTGTCCGGGCCGAAGACGAGCACCGCAAGGACAACGAGCGCGACAAACTCGAGAGGTCCTATGTCCAACACCTTGCAGCTCCTCAAGACGTCTGGGCCCCGGCCTGGGCCACTGAACACCGTACCTGGCGGCGGAGCCGGCGCGGGAGACGGCCGGGCCAACAACGGGCGTCAGCCGCTGCTCGCCGAACCCAGGATCAGCTCCGCGGTGCGCTTCTTACCGCCGCGCTCGACGGTGAGCGCGAGCCGGTCACCGGGGCGGTGGCTGCGGATCTTCACGATCAGCTCCTGTCCGCTGTGCACCGGGACGCCGTCCACCTCCGTGATCACGTCACCGGCCTTGATCCCCGCCTTGTCGCCGGGGCCGCCGGAGCTGACCGGCGGGCCGCTGCCCGCGCCCTTGGTGTTCACCCGGGCGCCGTCGCCCGAGTAGCCCATGTCGAGGGTCACGCCGATCACCGGATGGGTGGCCTTCCCGGTGTTGATCAGCTCCTCGGCGACCCGCTTGCCCTGGTTGATCGGGATGGCGAAGCCCAGGCCGATACTGCCGCCCTGGCCGCCGCCGAGGCCCGAACCGTCGTCGGCCGCCCGGATCGCGCTGTTGACCCCGATGACCCGTCCCTTGCGGTCGACCAGGGGGCCGCCGGAGTTGCCCGGGTTGATGGGGGCGTCGGTCTGGAGCGCGTCGACATAGCTGACGTCGCTGCCGTCCTCCTTCTCCCCGCCCGCGGTGATGGGGCGCTCCTTGGCGCTGATGATCCCGGAGGTGACGGTGCCCGCCAGGTCGAAGGGGGCGCCGATGGCCACGACGGGGTCGCCGACGCGCACGGAGTCGGAGTTGCCCAGCGGCAGCGGGGTGAGCCCGGAGACGCGGTCGACCTTGACGACCGCCAGGTCATAGCCGGTGTCGCGGCCGATGATCTCGGCCTTGGCGTCCTGACCGCTGTTGAACGTCACCGATATGTCGCCGTCCGCGCCGGCGGGCTGGACGACATGGTTGTTGGTGAGGATATGGCCCTGCTTGTCGAGGACGAAGCCGGTGCCGGTGCCCTCCTCCGAACTGCCGCGCACATGGATGGTCACCACGCCGGGCAGCGAACTGGCGGCGATCCCGGCGACGCTGCCCGGGGCCCTGGTTTCCTTCTCGAGCGGGGCCTGCGGCAGCTTCACATCGACACCCCCGGAGGCGTGGTCCCGCTCCGCGTACGCGCCGATGCCGCCGCCGACGCACCCCGCGACCAGGGCGATCAGCAGCGCGGCGATCCAGGCACCGCGGCGGGAGACCGTCTTCGGCGTCTTGGGCGCGGCGGGCGGGACCACGGTCCAGGGGTCGTAGCCGCGCCACTGGGCGGTCGGGGCGGGCTGCGCCATCGGGGCAGGGTGGTGGGGATCCGCGGGCCCCGCAGGGAGCTGTGTGCCGTGCGGCGGGGTCATCCCGGGGTGCGACGGCATGGGCGCGGGCGCGCTCTGCCCCGGTACGGGACCCGCGGCGGGCGGCAGGGTGGTGCCGTGGGGCGGGGTCATCCCGGGGGCCTGAGGCGGTGCCTGGGGCGTTACAGGGGCCTGGGGCGGCGCCTGGTGGGGCGGGGGCGGCGCCTGGGCCATGCCGGGGGCCGGGGGTGCCTGGGCCATCCCGGGCGGGACATGCGTGCCCTGTGCGGGGGTCGCCGCCGGATGCTGGACGGGCGGGGCCGGGGCCCAGGGCCCGGGGCCGCCGTAGGGCGGGGTGCTGTACGGATCGGGCTCGTGCAACGGCCGGGGCGCCGGCTCGTCGGGCGCGTGGCCCTCCGTGGGCGCGTC
>NZ_JAHLEM010000536.1 GCF_018883605.1 Streptomyces niphimycinicus
CTCCGGGCTGGGCGCGCCTCGCGGGCCACGGGCCCGCGAGGCCGCCACCGGTTGCGGGTCCCGCCACCGGTTGCGGGCCCGCCGAGACGGCGAGGACCGACCCGGGCCGGACGGCGGCCCCACCCATCCAGCCGCCCAGACGCAGCTCGCCACCTGCGGATCGGCCCAACCTCCACCACGGGAGACGCCGTGGCGAGGAGGTCGCACCACGACGGGTAGCGGCCACCCGGACCTGGCCTGGTGGCCCCACCTCCCGGAGACCTGCGCCCCAACCGGTCTGCGGGTGCCGGGCGTTGTGGCCCTCGGGCTCGGCGAGCACGAGGCCGGGTCGGCGGGTCAGACCTCGATGACGCGGCCTTCGGAGACCGCGAGGCGGCGGGTGGTGTGGACCGCGTCGAGCATGCGGCGGTCGTGGGTGACCAGGAGCAGGGTGCCGGTGTAGGAGGCCAGTGCCGACTCGAGTTGCTCGATGGCCGCCAGGTCCAGGTGGTTGGTGGGCTCGTCGAGAACCAGCAGGTTGACCCCGCGCGCCTGGAGGAGCGCCAGTGCCGAACGGGTCCGCTCCCCGGGGGACAGCGTGGCGGCGGACCGCAGCACATGGTCGGCCTTGAGGCCGAACTTGGCCAGAAGCGTCCGTACGTCCGCGGGCGCCAGTTCCGGCACCGCAGCGCCGAAGGCCTCCAGCAGCGACTCGCGGCCGAAGAAGAGCGCGCGTGCCTGGTCGACCTCGCCGACCACCACACCGGGGCCGAGCGCCGCCGCGCCCGCGTCCAGTGGGAGGCGGCCGAGGAGGGCGGCGAGCAGGGTGGACTTTCCGGAGCCGTTCGCTCCGGTGACCGCGACCCGGTCGGCCCAGTCGATCTGGAGGTCGACCGGGCCGAAGCGGAAGTCACCGCGCCGTACCTCGGCGCCGCGCAGGGTCGCCACGACCGCACCCGCGCGCGGCGCAGCGGCGATCTCCATCCGCAGCTCCCACTCCTTGCGCGGCTCCTCGACCGCGTCCAGCCGCTCGATCAGCCGGTCGGTCTGGCGCGCCTTGGCAGCCTGCTTCTCGGTGGCCTCGACCCGGGCGTTGCGGCCGATCTTGTCGCCGTCGGTGGCCTTGCGGCGGGCGTTCTTGACGCCCTTCTCCATCCAGGCACGCTGGGTGCGGGCCCGGGCCTCCAGGGTGGTGCGGGTGTCCGCGTACTCCTCGTAGCGTTCGCGGGCGTGGCGGCGGGCCGTCTCCCGCTCCTCCAGATAGGCCTCGTAGCCGCCGCCGTAGAGGTTGACTCGCTGCTGGGCGAGGTCGAGTTCGAGCACCTTGTCGACCGTTCGGGCGAGGAATTCACGGTCGTGGCTGACGAGCACCGTACCGGCGCGCAGCCCACGGACGAAGATCTCGAGGCGTTGGAGTCCGTCGAGGTCGAGGTCGTTGGTGGGCTCGTCGAGCAGGAAGACGTCGTACCGGGAGAGGAGGAGCGAGGCGAGCCCGGCGCGCGCCGCCTGTCCCCCCGAGAGGGCGGTCATGGGACGGTCCAGGGAGACGTCGAGCCCGAGCGAAGCGGCGACTTCGTCGGCCCGCTCGTCGAGGTCGGCGGCGCCCAGGGAGAGCCAGCACTCCAGGGCGGTGGCGTATGCATCGTCCGCGCCGGGCGCGGCGTCCACGAGTGCCTGGGTGGCGGCGTCGAGCTCGGCCTGCGCGGCCGCGACCCCGGTGCGGCGGGCCAGGAAGTCCCGTACCGTCTCCCCTGGCCGCCGCTCGGGCTCCTGTGGGAGGTGGCCCACAGTGGCGTGCGGCGGGCTGAGGCGTACGGCCCCCTGCTCGGGATCGGTGAGGCCGGCGAGCAGGCGCAGCAGGGTGGACTTGCCCGCACCGTTGACGCCGACGAGCCCGATGACTTCGCCGGGGGCGACGACGAGGTCGAGCCCGGAGAAGAGGGTGCGGTCCCCGTGTGCGGCGGCGAGGTCTTTGGCGACGAGAGTGGCAGTCATCAGAGGGCCGATCCTAGTCGCCGCCGGCTGCCGCCTGCCCAAGGCAGGGGAACCGGGCCCGAGGCGAGCTCTATCGGCGCGCCACCGGCGTCACCAGAACCACGTCGCTCGTGCGGGCCACCACGAACGACTGGCCCCGCACCGCGCGCGCCGCCAGGGGAATCCGATGGATCCCCGGCTCCACCGAGGCGTCGAAGAGCTCATGCGCATGGGTACGGGAGAGCCGGTCGAGCCGGTGGGCGACCAGCCTCACCCGGCACTCGGAGGCCACCTCCACCACCGCCTCGCCGCCACCCGCTGTGAGGCCGACAAGGCGGCGGTCGTGGGGGGTGCGTTCCAGGGCCTGTTCGACCTGGGCGACGAGCACGGGGACGATGGGGGCGAGCGCGGTCACCAGGACGGCCTGGGAGCGCGCGGCCGCGAAGGCGACCCGTACGGCGTCGCGCTCCTCCTGTCCGACCGTCCGGCCGAAGACCACCGCTCGGTACTTCCGCAGCTCCTCGGCGAGCGCCCCCACCGCGTCAAGAGTGATCTCGGCGCCGATGCCGATGCGCCGCAGCGCCGCGGCGAGCCTGGCGAGAACGGCCGCGCGCTGCCCGATCAGCAACACCCGGGGGCCGGTCGGGAGCTCGTGCGCGCCGTCGGTGAGCAGCAGCCGCTCCAGGACGGCGCGGTACTGCTCGCCGCGGAAGCGGTACGGGCCGATGCCGTGGTAACCGTTGAGGTCGATGTCGGGGCTCTCGTCCGTCTGCCAGACGAAATCCCGCCAGACGAAGTCCGCCCCCTCGCGCTCGATCACCACGGTGACGGCGCCGCACTCCAGCCCCTCACACTCCGGGCAGCGGTAGATGACGAACCGGCCGCCCTCCAACGGCGCGCCGGTCTCCAGCAGCAGCCTGCGGACCTGCTCGGTGAAGATGGACGGGCCGAGGCCGGAGGCGAGCGGCGAGACCGCGTCGAGATCGGCGAGGCGTCGCAGCAGCGGTCGGCCGTCCACCACGAAGTCCAGGAAATCGCGGTGTATGTGGTACGCACCGTTGGTCAGGACACCGCCGGCGCGCACCGCCGGCGTCAGCCCGAAGGTCACGTACGTGGGGTTCATGCCCCAAGTATTCCCGCTTTGCGACACCATGGCCGCGACTCGCCCCGCGCACACCGGCACAAGGGATGAATCCGGAGCGCGGGGACGGACGGGCCGGTGCCATGGAGGGCCGACGGGCCCCGCTGCCGACTAAGACGGCGGACGCGATGCCCGCTGAAGCTACACGTCGCCTGACGGTCATTCGGTTCTCAACTTGCCCCTGTGCAACCTGACTTGCCCCTTCGACCGTACGTGCGATCCATTGGGGGAGGCCGATGACGCGCCATCACTTCTCCGACCCGGTGGCAGGCCGCTTCCCGCCACTGGCGTCTCCGGCGGCAGCGCCGTCGCCGTTCCTCATCGGGCCGATTCGGATCTCGAACTCGCCGTCGTACTTCTCATGACCGGCGATGACCGCCATCTCGACGGCCTCCTCGCCCCGCTCGCCCCGCACGATCAGCGGATCGCGGCGCAGATCCTTCATCAGCGCCCAGCACAGCCCCACCATCACCAGAGTGAAGGGCGCCGCCACCAGGATCGTCAGGTTCTGCAACCCGGTGAGGGCGTCGTCCTCACCACCGCCGATCAGCAGCATGACGGCCGCCACCGCGCCGGTGACCACGCCCCAGAAGACGACGACGAAGCGGGTCGGCTCGAAGGTGCCCTTCTGCGAGAGCGTGCCCATCACGATGGACGCCGCGTCGGCGCCGGAGACGAAGAAGATGCCGACGAGGACCATGACCAGAATGCTCATGGCAGTGGCGATCGGGTACTCGTGCAGGACCGCGAACAGCCTGGCTTCGGGGGTGGAGTCGTCGCCGAGCCGGCCCATCTCCTGTAGCTTCATCGCCGAGCTGCCGAAGATGGCGAACCAGATCAGGCTGACCGTGCTCGGCACCAGGATGACGCCGCCCACGAACTGCCGGATGGTGCGGCCCCGGCTGATCCTGGCGATGAACATGCCGACGAACGGCGTCCAGGAGATCCACCAGGCCCAGTAGAAGACGGTCCAGTCGCCCAGCCACGACGCGACCGATTCGCCGCCGGTCGCCTCGGTGCGGCCGGCTAGCTGCGCCAGGTCGCCGACGTAGGAGGCGATGGAGGTCGGAACCATATCGAGGATGACGATGGTCGGACCGGCCACGAAGACGAAGACCGCGAGGAAGAGCGCCAGCACCATGTTGATGTTGGACAGCCACTGGATGCCCTTGGCGACACCCGAGACGGCGGACGCGATGAAGGCGACGGTCAGGATCGCGATGACGGCGACCAGCAGCCCGGTGCCCACGTCGCTCTTCCAGCCCAGCACCTCTATACCACTGCCGATCTGAAGCGCGCCGAGACCGAGCGAGGCGGCGGAGCCGAAGAGCGTGGCGAAGATGGCCAGGATGTCGATGACCCGGCCGCCCCAGCCGTTGGCGTTCTTCGAGCCGATGAGCGGGGTGAAGACCGCGCTGATCGTCTGCCGGCGGCCACGGCGGAAGGTGCTGTACGCGATGGCCAGGCCGACGACCGCGTAGATGGCCCAGGGGTGCAGCGTCCAGTGGAAGAGTGTGGTGGACATCGCGGTCTGCATCTTCTCGGCCGCGCTGCCGGGGTCGGTCCCGGGCGGCGGGGAGACGAAGTGTGACAGCGGCTCACTCACGCCGTAGAACATCAGACCGATGCCCATGCCCGCGCTGAACATCATCGCGACCCATGAGACGGTGCGGAATTCGGGTTCCTCGCCTTCCTTTCCGAGGGTGATCTTGCCGTAGCGGCTCATGGCCAGCCAGAGGGCGAAGATCACGAATCCCGACGCGGTCAGGACGAAGGCCCATCCACCGTTGTGGATCAGCCCGGAGAGCATGCTGTTCGAGACGCTCTCCAGGGTGCCGGTGGCGACGGCTCCCCAGATGACGAAGGCCAGCGTGAGCGCGGCGGAGACGCCGAACACCACGCGGTCCGTCCGGGGGGCCGCATGGGGCCCGGCGGAGTCGGCGCCGGGAGTATCCACGGTGGCCGGAGGATCGCCGCCGACGTCCCCCGCGCTTGTACCTGTCTGCGGCACGCAAAAAGCCTTTCACTGGGGGTTTGGCTGACGGATTTCCGGCTACCCAGGCCCCTGAGATGCATGCCAACCGGCCACGTGGCCGGTGCTTCAGTATGCCATCAATGCGTCATGTCAGCATTTGTCCACCGGCTGCCCGGTGGTGAGGTGGTACGCGGCGCGGCCATCAAGGAGCAGCGGTACGAGCGCGCGAGCCGACTGGCGCAGCGGTACGAACGCGCCCCCGTCGCCCTTGACATGCCGGGCCGTCACCCCGTGCAGTGCCAGTTCGTCCCGCACCTCGCCGTATTGGGCGGCGTCCAGCCGGTAGCCGCACGGCGGATCCGTCAGGACCGTGCCCTCCTGTGGCGGTTCGTTGTCCGCGCCACCGAGGTAGACCGGGCCCCGGTCGGCGTAGCCGGCCAGCCGCGCCGAGGTCGTGGCCGCCTCGATCCGGCCGCGGCGCTCGGTGATGAAGTCGAAGGCGCCGTTCAGTGCGGCCAGATGGGAGCCCACCCGGCGGCGGTTGTTGACGGCGGGGTCGGCCTTCTCGGCGTCGGTGAGCGGGTCGACCCGGGTCTCGACCAGCAACCCTATGGAGTGCTTGACGCCCGCGGTGTTCCGCAGGATCCGCTCCTGTCCGTCGCCCGCCACCTGCTTGACCGGCTCCCCGGTTTCGGGGTCGGTCCAGATGCCGTAGACGCCGGTGGTGTGGCCCGCGGCCTCGACGCTCGGGCGCACATAGGTGTCCGACAGGGTCCGCGCCTCGTGGTGCACCGGGTCCTGGGTGTTGAGGTTGCGCGGCCACAGCGCCAGCAGGTCCTTCATGTAGTACGGGACGGTCGCGCCGTACTCATGCAGGTCGTAGACGGTGTCCGGGCGCCAGTCGCGGATGACGCCCGCCATCGCGCGGGACTCGGCGGTGGAGAGCGCGATGTGGTCGCGGTTGATGTCCACGCCGTCGGAGTTGCCGCGGGTGTCGGCGGCGCGGCCGTCGGGGTTGGCGGTCGGGACGACGAGCACCTGGGTGTGCTCCAGGAAGCGGCGGGTCCGGCGGTCCTCGGCGTAGGCGAGGTCGCGGACGGTGGACAGACACGCCTCGCGGCCGGAGGGCTCGTCGCCGTGCTGGGAGCAGATCAGCAGCAGGACGTTGCCGCGCGCCGCCTTGCCCGGGTCGGCGGGCGCGGCCGGGGCGCCGATCCGCACCAGCCGCAGCGGGCGCCCCTGGGCGGTGGCGCCGATCCGGTCGACGGCCACGCGCGGGGCGGACTTGTCGACGGCGGCGAGGAAGTCCGCCTCCTCGGCCTGGGTGGTCCACCGTGCGCCATGGCTGATCTCGAACCCCGTACGCGGCGGACGCTGCGCGGCCCGCGCGGGCGCGCTGAGGAACGACCCGGTCAGCAGCGCACCGATCGCGCCGCAGGCGGCGCTGCGGATGAGGGGTGACCGCGTGAACACGAAGGACCTCCTGAGGTGAGAGGGATACGTGGGGCGATGCCGGTGATGGCGTCCTGCCGGGCCGCCGCCGATGGGCCCCCGCGCGGCGGCGGGGGCCCACCGGCGCGGGTCAGTCGTGGGTGGACGTGGACGTGGACGTGGACGGGAGGGGGTCGCGGTGCTGCGGGGCCCGTACGCCCTTCAGGGGCGCTGTGGCCGCCGTACGCGAGGGAGCGGCCGCGGCCTTCGGGGCGCCGCCGACCAGCGGCAGCCGGGCCGAGGTGCGGGGCAGGTCCAGCGTCAGCCGCGGAGTGGTGGACGGCGGTTCGAGCAGGCCCGCGTCGGTGCCCGCGATGATCAGTCCGAGGCGGTGGCCGGCCGGGACGACATGGTCGGTGGCCGCGAGGTCCAGGGTGATGGTGTACGCCTTGCCCGGGGTCAGCGGGCGGCCCTTGCCGTCGTCCGCGAAGTTGCCGAGGTCGGCCCAGCCCCGGCTGAAGACCGTGTAGTCGACGTTGGCCCGGTCCGCGGCGGTCTCCTTGAAGCAGGCGCTGTCGCCCGCCGTGCTGCTGCCCCAGCAGGTGCGCCGGTCGAGGGTGGTGATGCCCTCGCCGCTCGCCGTGTAGTTCCGGATGGTGGCCGGGCCGAGGTCGACCAGGACCGCGGAGAGATGGGCGCTCGCGGTGGAGGGCGTGGCGGTGACGGTGACCGTGCCGGAGCCGGACAGCCGCAGGTCCTTCTTCAGCGCACCGGTGGTGAAGCCCGCCTTGCCGGGCGTCGAGGTGTCGATCGCCGCGGACCAGTCAGCCTCGCCCAGCGCGGGGTCGTCGGTGAAGGTCTCCGTGGCGCCGGGCTCGGCCCGTTCGGTGCCGAGCACGCCCACTCCTGCCGTGGCGCCGCCGCGCGGACGCAATGTGGTCTGCCGGGTGCCGGACGGGGGCCAGACCTGGTCGGTGGACCACTGGTCGGGGGCGCGCTCGACATCGGCCATCGGCTCGCGCTCGATGCCGTTGTCGATGCCGAGCAGGTAGTGGTCGAACCAGCGGTGCAGGGTGCGCACCCACTCTCCGCGCCGGAAGTCGAACGGGTCGACATGCCCGGTCTGGGAGAGCCAGATCTTGCGCTCGACGCCCGCGTCGGCGAGCGCGTTCCACCACTGTCCGAGGTGCTTGGTGCGGACGTTGAGGTCCTGTGCGCCGTGCACGGCGAAGACGCTGGCCCGCACCTTGTCGGCGGCCGGCACATAGTCGCGCTCGCTCCACAGCCCGGTCCGGTCGCCGCTGCGCGGGGCGCCCTCGACGAGACGTTTCTGTACGGCGGCGCAGTGGGCGCGGGCGTCGTCGCTCTCGACGGCGTCCGAGAGTCCGTCGGGGCCGGAGTCGTAGAGCGCGGCGCCCTTGGCGAAGTAGTAGTCGTACCAGGAGGAGATGGAGCCGATCGGCACGATGGTCTTGAGCCCCTTGACGCCGGTGGCTGCGACCCCGTTGGCGACGGTGCCGTCGTAGCTCTTGCCGATCATGCCGGTGGCGCCATTGGACCAGCTCGCCTTGACCGGCTGCCCGCCGGTGCGGGTGGAGTACGCGGTGGCGCGGCCGTTCAGCCAGTCGACCACGGCCTTGGCGGAGAGGATGTCGGAGCGGCCGCCGACGTCCACGCAGCCGTCGGAGCGGTTGGTTCCGGCGAGGTCGACCAGGACGGTGGCGTAGCCGCGCGGTACGAAGTAGTTGTCGTAGAAGAGCGGGAAGAGGACCGGATTCCCGGCGGCGTCATAGGTCTTGGTCTGGCTCTCGTTGCCGCGTCCGCAGCAGGAGTAGTAGGGGCTGGCGTCCATGATGACGGGGATGCGGCGGCCCTGTGCGGCGGGTTCGCGCGGCCGGACGATGTCGACGGCGACCCGGTCGGTCTTTCCGTCCGCGTCGCCGTCGATCGTGGTGTCCACCCATACCGATTCCCGGATGGCGTTCTCGTAGGAGTAGACGGGTCTGCTCTCGGATCCGCTGTCCGATGTGGTCGGCGCGGCGGAGGCGGCGTGGGCGGCCGGGGCGCCGAGCGGTGGCAGCAGGGATATGGCGGCCGCGACCAGCGCGGTGACCGCCGACAGCACAAGCGTGGTCCAGGGGGTGCGGGGTGTCCGCGTCTGTAGCAGCACGGCCGGACGGTAGCGCGAGTCAACTCCCGTACAGAAGAGGGCGATAGGTGTCGCGATGGTGTCCGAGTCGATTCGCGTTGCGGCCGGATGTCGATTGGATGTCGGACGGCGTGATGGACGTGAGGTGCGGGTGAGGAGTACATAAGGTCACGAGTGATCGTTCTCCCCTACGAGTTGGAGGACTCGTGCGTCACCACAGACTTCTCGTCCCGGGCGCGGCCGCGGCCTGCCTGCTGCTGGCGATCCCGGCGTCGGCGGCCGACGCCACGCCGGGCGCCCCCGGCATCGGGGACTCCTACTACCCCTCGTACGGCAACGGCGGGTACGACGTCTCCCATTACAACCTTCGGCTGAAGTACCAGCCGAAGACCGACCGGCTGGAGGGCACGGCGACGATCCTGGCCGACGCCCGGCAGGATCTGTCCCGGTTCAACCTGGACTTCGCGCTCGATGTGAGCGAGGTGCTGGTGGGCGGGAAGAAGGCCGCGTTCACCAAGACCGGCGACCATGAGCTGGAGATCACCCCGGCCGCGCCGCTGACCTCCGACCGCCCCTTCACCGTGGTCGTGCGCTACAGCGGCACCCCCTCGAAGGTGGTGGCGAGCGGGTTCACCTCATGGCTGCGCACCCCGGACGGCGGGATCGCGGCCAATGAGCCGGAGTCGGCGTGGTGGTGGTACCCGAGCAATGACCATCCGCTCGACAAGGCCACCTACGACGTGTCGGTGGCGGTGCCGGACGGAACGCAGGCGCTCAGCAACGGCACCCTCCAGTCGACCAGCTCCCAGTTGGGCTGGACGCGCTACAACTGGCGCTCCAGCAAGCCGCAGGCCACGTATCTGACCACGCTGGCGGTCGGCAAGTTCGACATCACGACGGACACGACCGCGAACGGTCTGCCGGTGATCAACGCCTACAGCAAGGACCTCGGGGACAACGCGGGGGCGGCGCGGGCGAGCGTGGAGCGGTCGGCGGAGATCGTGGACTGGGAGTCCACCGTCTTCGGCCCGTACCCCTTCGACGCGCTGGGCGGCTATGTGCCCAATGTGCCCACGGGCTACGCGCTGGAGACCCAGACCCGGCCGTTCTACAGCCCGAAGGGGTTCGCCAAGGGCGCGAACACCTCGCTGGTCGTGCATGAGCTGGCCCATCAGTGGTTCGGCGACAGCGTCTCGCTGAAGGACTGGCGCGACATCTGGGTCAACGAGGGCTTCGCCAGCTATGCCCAGTGGCTGTGGTCGGAGAAGGAGGGCGAGGGCACCGCGCAGGAGCTGGCGGACTACACCTACGCCTCCTACCCGGCCGACGACCCCTTCTGGAAGGTCGAGCCGGGCAACCCGGGGCCGGAGAACCAGTTCCATGACGCGGTGTACGACCGGGGCGCGCTGGCCCTCCAGGCGCTGCGGAACCACATCGGCGACAAGGACTTCTTCGCGATCCTCAAGGGCTGGACGGCGAAGAACCGGTACGGGAACGCCTCGGTCAAGGACTTCGTGACCTACGCGGAGAAGGTGTCCGGCAAGCCGCTGGCCACGCTCTTCGACACCTGGCTGTTCACCCCGTCGAAGCCCGCCGCGGCAAAGGCGCGGGCGGCCGAGCTGAGCCCGGCCAAGGCGCCGGTACGGCCGAAGTCGTGGCAGCGGATCCAGGACACGCACAGCACCCACGGCCGCTGAGCCGAAAAGCCCCGGCCGGATCTTCCACCCCGGCCGGGGCACTGTGGCCTTCCACCCCGGCCGGGGCCCGGCGCCGCCGTGCTGCGATGGCGCTCGGCATATCCCCTGGTCACGGCCGTCCGGCTCGGGCGCGGCGCCGGGCCTCACGCGCGATGGGCAGATAGCGCAGCCGCTCGGGCAGCAGCGGGACCACCACCCGGACGACCCTCCCGAACCACCGCAGCCGCCGCTCCTGCCCCCGCGTCCATCCCAGCCCGATCGCCTCCCGGGCGTCCGGCGGCATCAGCCCGGCGGTGAGGAACGCGCGGAAGCGGGTGAACAGCGGGCGCAGCAGCGGCCACAGCAGCCGCGGCAGCGGGACGGGCGGCGGGACGGGCGCGTCGGGCGCGGCCAGTTCACGGGCGACGACGGTCGGCTCCAGCCGTTCGCGCACCATCGCGTGGTAGTAGGGCCAGAACTCCTCGACGGATCCCGGCAGCTCACGGTCGTCGATGCCCAGCACGCGTCCGATCCGCAGCCATTCCCCGTACAGTTGCCGCTCCTCGGCGGCGGTGAAGGGGCGGGTGCCCAGATAGCGCTGGGCGCGCAGATAGACCGGATAGCCGGTGGCGTGCACCCAGGCATAGACGGGCGGGTCCAGCGCGCGGTACGGGCGGCCGTGTGCGTCGACGCCCTCGATGGCCGCGTGGAGCCTGCGCAGCCGGCGGCCCTCCGCCTCGGCCCGCGCCCCGCCGTACACCCATAGCTGCACCGACCGCAGGGAGCGCTCGCCGCGCCCCCAGGGGTCGGTGCGGAAGACGGAGTACTGGTCCACGCCCGCCCCGACGGCCGGATGCGCCACCTGCATGGTCATCGCGGCCGGCAGGGCGAGCAGGCTGCGCAGCTCCCCCGCCACGGCCCACAGGATGCCGCCGGCGGGCGGCGGGTCGTGGCCTTCGGTGGGGCGGCGGGGGCGCTGCGTGCTCATGGGACCATCGGCGTGCTCATGGGACCATCGGTGGTGCGGTTACTTCCCTCCTGTTCCAGTGTGCGCCCCCGCGCCGCCGGTGAGCGGGCGCAGGGTCAGCGTGTAGTCGTAGGCGCTGTCGGCCTTCACCCGGTACTGGTCGCGCACCGGGTTGGGGGTGTCGCCGGCGCCGGTGACCGCGTGGTCGGCGTGCAGGGTGTTCCAGCCGTCGTTGCGCTTGAGGAAGTGCGGATAGGCGGCGCGGTCGAGTTCGTCGTACGCGCTGGCGCCCGCCTCCAGATCGCCGGAGACCAGCAGTCCGGCACCGCCGCGGTCGGTGAGGGACGCCCAGCGCACATCGTCGTGGTTGCCGTGGTCCTGCGGCTTCAGATACTCCACGTACTGGTCCTCGACCGAGGAGGACCAGACGCCCATGGGCGTGCCGTCCTTACGGTCGTTGAAGTTCTCCACCGGTCCGCGCCCGTACCACCGGAAGGTGCCGTACCGCTCGGGCACCTTGAGCTGGAGACCGATCCTGGGCAGATATGACAGGGTGCGGAAGCCGCCGCGCGCCTCGACCTGATGCCGGATCCGGACCTGGCCCGCGCCATCGACCCGGTAGGCCACGGTCTGGCCGAAGGACGCGCCGGTCACATCGGGCGCGGCGGCCGTGGAGCGGACGGTGACGGTGACCGTGCCGTCGTCGCCGGGGGTCACCTCGACCCCGTCGACGGTGGTGCGCAGCCGGTCGAGGCCCAGGGTCCGCCAGCGCTTGCCCTCGGCGGTGCCCCAGTCGGAGCGCTCATTGCTGATCGGGGCGCGCCAGGCGTCCAGTTCTGGGCCGGAGCGGAGCAGTTCGCGGCCCGCCACGCGCATCGAGGTGAGCGTGCCCGCCTTCTTGCCGAAGGTGTACTGGAAGTCCTCGCCACTGACCCGCACGGTGTCGCCACCCTCTTCGGCCTTGGCGGGTTCCTCGGCGGCCGGGGCCGGGGCGGGCTCGGGCACCTTGTCGCCGCCGACCGCGAACTGGCCGAAGGACACCACATGCCCGGCCTTGGCCCAGTCGGTGGAGTGAGCCGTGACGGCCCGCACGGTCAGATGGCGCTCATAGCCCCCGGGATTGGCGGGCGGCGCCGGGAGCTGGACCGTGGCGCTCTCGCCGGGCCCGACGTCCAGGGCGCGGGTGCCGCTCGCGACGGTCCGCGCGCCCTCGGTCACCGTCCAGCGCAGGGCGAGGTCATCGGTGCCGGTGAAGGCGCGCTCATTGGTGACCTTCACCTTGCCGGTGCGGGCGCCCTCGCCGCCCGGGTCGGTGATCCGGATCGGCGCCTGCACCCAGGCGAGCTGGGCGGTCTCCGGCTCCGGGTCGCGGTCGGCGGTGACCAGGCCGTCCACACCGGATTCATAGAGCCCGTAGGAGAGATAGCTGCCCTTACGGCTGAAGTCGTCGAAGTCGAGCGCGATCAGGGCGTCGCTGCGGGGGTCCTGGTCCTGGGCGAGCCGCTCCGCGCCGAGCGCCGTGTCATAGACCCGGACCTGGTCGATGGTGCCCTTGGCGGTGCGGCCGGTCCAGCCGTCCTCCATGGTGTCGTTGTTCCGGCCGACGCCGAGATCGAAGCCGGTGTAGTCGATACGGCCGCTCCACGCGGTCTCGGCGAGCTTCTTACCGTCGGCATAAAGGCGCAGCGCGGTGCCGTCGTAGGTGCCGGTGACCCGGTGCCAGGCGCCGGTCCAGCCGTCGGGCACGGGGGCGATGACGGTGCGGGGCTTACCGCCGCTGGTGATCGTGAATTCGAGGGTGTCCTTGTCCTTCATCCGCAGGACGTACTGGTCGCCCTTACTGACGATGGTGAAGTCCCCGGTCCACGGCTCGGCCGGTTTGACGCGGGCGTCGAGGGTGACGGCGCCGCCGGTGAGGTCGAGCTTCGGATCGCGGTAGATCTCGACGAAGTCGTCGAGACCGGACAGATACAGCGCCTTGCCCTTCCCGCCGTACCCGTCGACCACCTCGGGCTTGCCGGAGAGGGAGGCGGCGATGTCATTGCCGGAGGAGTCGGGGGTGGTGATCAGCGGACGGCGGATGTTCTGCTCGGCCCAGTCCCAGATGAAGCCGCCCTGGGCGTTCGGGTAGGCGCGCATCACCTCCCAGAACTCGCGGAAGTTGCCGAGGCTGTTGCCCATGGCGTGGGCGTACTCGCCCATCACGATGGGCTTGGTGAAGGTCTTGGCCTTGGCTTCGAGGGAGGCCGGGGTCGGATAGCGGGGTCCGGCGATGTCCGCGTAGGGCGCGTCGCCGTCGGGGCTGTTGGACTGGTGGTAGAGCGGGCGGGTGGGCTCGTTCGCCCGGGTCCACTGCGCCATCGCGTAGTGCGCCTTGCCCAGCCCGGCCTCGTTCCCGGTGTCCCACATGATGACGCTGGGGTGGTTCTTGTCGCGCTCCACCATGCCCTGGTGGCGCTCCAGGAACGCCTTCTGCCATTCGGGGCGCTCGGCCAGGCAGTCGTTCGGGCAGTTCTCGTGGCTGTGGGTCTCGACCTCCATCTCGTCGTCGATCAGGATGCCCTCGCGGTCGGCGAGTTCATAGAGATACGGGTCCGAGGGGTAGTGGGAGGTGCGGATCGCGTTGACGTTCAGCCGCTTCATCAGCCGGACGTCCTGTTCCATCCGGGCGCGGGTGGCATGGCGTCCGGTGGTGGGGTCGGTCTCGGCGCGGTTGACGCCACGGATCAGAACGCGCTTGCCGTTGAGCGTGAGCTGCTTGCCCTTGACCTCGATCTCTCGGAATCCGACGCTCTGGCGCACGGTCTGGATCGCCTTGCCGTCCGGATCGCGCAGGGTGAGCACCAGCGCATAGAGGTTCGGCGTCTCGTCGGACCATTTGGCGGGGTCGGCGATCTGGCCGGTCAGCTCGGCCTTTCCGGCGTTCTCCTCGGCCGTCAGCCGCCGTACCTCACGCCCCTTGGGGTCGTAGAGCACACCGGTGACCTGATGGGGTCCGCTCTTGTCGCTTCCGGTGCGCGCGATGTCCACTTCGGTGCGCAGCGTGGCGTCCCGGTAGGAGGCGTCGAGATCGGTGGTGACGTACGCGTCCTCCATGCGGGTCATGGGCGTGGAGTACAGCGATACGGAGCGGAAGATGCCCGCGTAGCGCCACTGGTCGTAGTCCTCCAGATACGATCCCGCGCTCCAGCGGTGCACCTGGACGGCGATCCGGTTGGTGGCGCCGGGACGCAGATAGTCGGTCACATCGAACTCGGCGGGCACATAGCCGCCCTGGTCGTAGCCGACGTAGTGGCCGTTGATCCACAGGAACCAGCCGGAGGTGACCCCGTCGAAGCGGATCACCTGCCGGCGCCCGTCCCAGTTCCGGGGCACCGTGACGTCCCGGACGTACGCCCCGGTCGGATTGGTGTCACGGGGCACCTTGGGCGGATCGTCCGGCGCCACCTCGCTCTGCACGTTGCGGAAGACCGGATGGTCGAGATCGTCGGTCTGCCAGGTGTGCGGGACCTGGACGCGCTGCCACGCCGAGGCGTCGTAGCCGTCCTTCCAGAAGCCGCTCGGGGCGTCCTCCGGCCGGTCGGCCATCGCGAACCGCCAGGATCCGTCCAGGCTGCGCTCCCACGCCGTGCGGTCGGGCCCGTCCGGCCGCAGCCGGGTGCGCGGGGGTTCCTGGCCCTCGCCGGTCCGCTCCGGGTCCTCGAGGTACGTATGCACATCGGCCGGGAACTTGCCCGCGTCCGACGGCCTCCCGACGGCCGTGTCCGCGGCCGTGAGACCGAGGCCAACAGCGGTGGTCATGGCGAGCACCGCCCCGATCAGTCGCCGCATCCCATATCTGCCGCGTTCCGAGCTCAATCCGACCCCACCTCACAGATTCGGAAGGAAACCAACAGAGCTGAACAGCGAGGCACGCTATTCATCGGTAAAGAGATCGTCAACAGGTCGTGCTGATCCCGGTGTTGAGCCAGTGGCGGGGAGAGGTTTCACAGCGGTGCTGCGACAGCAATACTGATGAACCCGATCGGGCAGCGGCCCGGCGGAGCAGATCGGGCAGCGGCCCGGCGGAGCAGGACGACGCGGAGAGCGAGGCACGGCCGATGACCACCCCCGGCACCGAGGAACCCACCCTCACCGTCGATGAACTGGCGGCCCGCGCCGGGGTGACCGTGCGCACCGTGCGCTTCTACAGCACCCGCGGACTGCTTCCGCCACCGGTGATCGGCCCGCGCCGGGTCGGCCACTACGGCCCCGAGCACCTCTCCCGGCTCGCGCTGATCGAACAGTTGCAGCGCCACGGCATGACCCTGTCCGCGATCGAGCGCTATCTGAGCCAATTGCCACCGGATCTGAGCGAGGACGATCTCGCGCTCCACCGCGCCCTGGTCGCCTCCTGGGGCCCGGACGCCCCCGAGGAGACGACCCGCGAGCAGTTGGACCGGCGGGCCGGGCGGGGGCTGACGGACGAGGACATCGACCGGCTGACCGCACTGGACGCCCTGGAGCGCACCGACGACCCGGACCGCTTCCGGATCGACCCCAAGGTGCTCCCTCTGGGGCTCCGGCTGCTGGACGTGCCGATCGAGATGGAGACCATACGCACGGCCCATTCGGTCGTCCTGGAACACACCCGCTCCGCGGCGCGCGAGCTGAGCCGGCTGTTCCGGGACGAGGTGTGGGGGCCCGAGCGCGATCACGAGTCCGGGAGCGGACCGGAGCGGGTACGGGCGAAGAAGTCGCTGTCGGCCGATATGCAGCCGCTGGTGGTGGAGGCGCTGGTGATCGCGTTCCAGCGGTCGATGAAGCATGAGCTGCGGGCCTGGTACGGGCAGGACGCGGACTGAGCGGGCCCGGGGCGGTGGCGAGCGGCCGGCCCACCGGGGCGGTGGCGAGCGGCCGGCCCGGGGCGGCGTGGCGAGCG
>NZ_JAHLEM010000537.1 GCF_018883605.1 Streptomyces niphimycinicus
CGAGCGCGCCGCACGGCTGACGCCGGGCGGCCGGCCGCGGCGGCGCTCGGGAGTGAACACGCTGGTGGGGCTGGAGGCGCTCCGGGTGGGCGTGGAGGGCAAGGCGCTGCTGTGGCGCTCGCTGCTCGCCGTGGCCGTCCATGACACCCGGCTCCAGACGGGCCGCCTGGCCGAACTGCTGGAGCGGGCCGGGCAGCAGCTCACGGCCCTGGACTCGCTGCACTCCCGGGCCGCCTCGGCGCTGATCTCGGCCGACGCCCCGGCATAGGCCGCGTCCGGGCGGCATCCGCCCGGCGACGTCTGATGAGAAACGCACATGGCCTCGGGCCATGGGGGTACACGCGCCGGCGTCACCTCTCCGGCTGAGAAAGGACCGCTGTCGTGCTGATGGCCCACCCGGTCGTACTTCAGAACCTCATCGAGCAGTACGAGACGCTGCGGATGCTGCACGCCGAATCGGGCGGCACCGAGGTACGACAGCGGATGGACGACCTCGCCTACACCCTGTGCGTCTCCACCGGGACCCGGGATGTGGACGCCGCCCTCATCGCCGCCCGGCACCAGTTGCCCGGCGCCCGTGTGGGGGACGACTCGGCCCTCACGGCCGGGGCGGGCACAACGGGCGGCTGAGCCCGCCGTGCCGCCCACGGTGGAGGCGCCGCCGGATCAGCCCTCGATCCCCTCGGCCAGCTCGGCGAGGTCCATGGTCTGGTTCGCGGGCGGCGCCTTCACCGTGACCGGCTCATTGAGACCGGAGAAGGTGATGGTCATGTCGAGCGGGCCCTTGTCCCCCTCGCCGCGCACGCGGAACCGCTTGGTGTGGCCGTCCGGGTCGATCCATATGTCCATGGACAGCCGGTCGACCCCCATCTCCTCGTACTCCTTGAGGTTCTTCTCGCGGCGCTTGCGGGTCGCCGCGTCCTCGTCCTTGAGGCTCTCGCGCATCTGGGAGACGGTGATGGTGCCCCGGTAGTGCGTCGTGCGCACCCCGTCGATGGTCTCCTCGCCGACCCGCTTCACATCGTCGGCGCCGGAGAGGAAGGCCGAGTCGTCCGCCGGGTTCTTGTCGGCCTGGCGGGAGAGCGAACCGCCGCCCAGCGCGCCGGTCGCCTTCTCGCCCAGGGCCGACAAGTCCAGCTTGAGCCAGCTCTTCCCGTTCAGCTCGCCGGCGGCCTCCTTGCCCCCGTCGAGGTACATCGCCCCGTCGACCAGCCGGATCTCCACCGCCGCGTCGGCACCCTGGCCGACCGCGCGCATCGTCATCCGGACCGCGACGGGCTTGGTGCTCATCGCCGCCTCGCCCTCGATCCGCCCGTCCTCGGGAGTGCGCCCGGTCATCCGGTAGCGGAACGAGGTGAGCTTCTCGCTCTTCTTCGCGGCGGCCCGCACGGCCGCCGCCGGGGCCATCCGCACCTGCTCGGAGGACTTCTCCCCCGCCTTGCCCTCCGGCTTCCCGTCCGCCCCGGACGAACCGCAGCCGACCGCACCGCCACAGAGCAGCACGGCGGCGAGCACGGCACCGGCCACGCGAGTGCCTCTGCCATGTCCCCCATATACGACCATGGCCATATACCCCACCCCTTGCAGAACTTCTGTTCGTTTCTCTGTGATCCGGGACAGTACCAGCAGCGGGTGACAGCCGACTCCCGGCGGTCATGCGCACACCGCGCGGCATGTGCCGGCCCCTCTCACCGTGGGCATACTTGAAGGCGCGACCATTGGTTCACTCTTCGCCAAGGGTTGAGATGACACCATGACGCGACCGCCCGGCCCGCCGACTCGCTGGACGGCCTGTGCCGGACGATGCCGGCCAAGCTGCTTCCCGGCCACCCCACCGACGACGTCGCCCTGCTGCTGGCCCGCACCCGGGGGCTGGGCGCGGACCACGTGGCCACCTGGGAGCTGCCGGACGACCCGGCCGTGGTGGCCCGGGCCCGCCGGGAGGCCGCCGTGCGGCTGGCCGCATGGGGCTTCGAAGAGGCCGCCTTCACCATGGCGTTGGTGGTCAGCGAGCTGGTCACCAACGCCATCCGGCATGCCACGCCGCCCATCGGGCTGCGCCTGATCCATGACCGGGCGCTGATCTGCGAGATCTCCGACGGCAGCGGCACCTCACCGCATCTGCGCCGGGCCCGCGCCTTCGACGAGGACGGCCGCGGACCGCTGCTGGTGGCCCAGCTCACCGAGAGCTGGGGCACCCGGCAGACCGCCACGGGCAAGACCATCTGGGCCGAGCTGGCCGTGCCGACGCCGTAGAGGCGCCGTGTGCAGGCGTCCCGTAGGAGCGTCGTGTACGGGCGTCCGGTAGGAACGTCGTGTACGGGCGTCCGGTAGGAACGTCGTGTACGGGCGTCCCGTAGGGGCCCATGGCCCGAGGCCGCACGACGGCGGCCGCCACGGGACGGCTTCACGACAACGGCCGCCCCGGACGGCTTCACGGCAGCAGCTTCCGCCGCACGGCTTCACTACAATCGCGGAGCAACGAAGCCCCGCTCAGCAGAGGCTGAAGGCTGCCATCCATGCGTTCCCAGCACCCACGTGACGCCGGTCCCCTGGCCGCGCTGAGCCCCGCCGAATCGGCCCGTCTCATGGCGGTGATCCGCGAGGCGGCGCTGAGCCGGGGACGGCTTCCGCTGCCCGCCCGCCCCGTGATCGGCGCCTCCTGGGACCGGATGCTGCGCCTGGGCCTCGATCCGGATCGCGGCCGCGCCCCGCGGCCGCTGGGTCTGGACGAACTGGAGCTGCGGAGGCGGCAGACCCGGCTGGCCGAGGTGCTGCCCACCTTGCACAACGGGCTGCTGGAGGCGGCGGAGGCGGCCGGCCACATCATGATCATCGCCGATGCGGAGGGCCGGATCCTGTGGCTCGACGGCCATCGGGGCGTCCGCCGGCAGGCCGACGGCATCGCGCTCGTGGAGGGTTCGCATTGGGCCGAGGACGTCGCCGGGACCAGCGGAATCGGGACCGCGCTGGCCGTGAAGTCCCCCGTCCGGGTGCATTCGGCGGAGCATTTCGTGAGCGCCTTCCACGCCTGGAGCTGCGCCGCCGCCCCCGTCCACGACCCGCGGGACGGACGGCTGCTGGGCGTCATCGACGTCAGCGGCCCAGCCGGTACCGCCCATCCGACGGTGCTCTCCCTGGTCACCGCGACCGCCCGGTGGGCCGAGGGCGAACTGCGGCTCGCCCACAGCCGGGATCTGGAGGGCCTGCGCGCCGTCGCCGCCCCGCTCCTGGCGCGGATCCGCGGCAAGGCCGTCGTGGTCGATCACCACGGCTGGATCGCCGGGGTCACCGGGGTGACCCCGCGCGAGCGCCGGCTGTTGCTGCCGAAGGCGCCCTGCGAGGGGCCGGTCTGGCTGCCGGCGCTCGGCGCGTGCGCGGTGGAGCCGCTGCCCGGCGGCCATCTGCTGCGGGTGCTGGACGGCGAGCCCGCGGAGGGGGGCGGTCCGGCGGGCTGGGGCGATCTGCTGCTGGACGTACGCCATCCGCACCGCTGGACCCTGACCTTCTCGGGCCCGTCGGGCGCCTGGACGCATGAACTCAGCGCCCGCCAGGCCGAGGTGCTGCTGCTGCTCGCCGCGCACCCCGAGGGGCGGACGGCCGCGCAATTGGCCGAGGACCTGTTCGGGGACCCGACGCGGACGGTGACGGTGCGGGCCGCGATGTCCCGGCTGCGCGGGCGCATCGGGGCGGTGCTGGCGCACCGCCCCTACCGCATCGCCGACAGCGTCCGCATCGACGTGGCAGGCCCGGACCACCCCGCCGATCTGCTCCCCTCCAGCTCGGCCCCGGCTATCACGCGGCTACGCCGCCCCTCTTTTTGAGGCTCGGTTCGCCTCCGGGGCGCAAAAGCCTCCCCCAGCTACCGCTGGGAGGTGCCCCCGGCCGGTAAAACCAAACACCCGGAAGCACTACGGCGCCCGTCGGCTTACCCCCCCGACCGCAACCCCCAAGCGCCCGGAGGCGAACCGAGCCTCAAATAGAGGGGCTGCCCGCGATCTCCTCCGGGCGGAGCACCTGGGCCAGCCGGTCGGCGGGCAGCAGCCCCTTCTCCAGGACGAGTTCGGCCACGCCGCGCCCCGTGGCGAGCGCCTCCTTGGCGATGCTGGTGGCCGCGCTGTAGCCGATGTACGGGTTGAGCGCGGTGACCAGGCCGATGGAGTTCTCCACGGAGGTGCGCAGCCGCTCGGTGTTGGCGGTGATGCCCACCACGCACCGCTCGGCCAGCACCAGGCAGGCGGCGCGCAGATGGGTGACGCTCTCGGAGAGGGAGTGCAGGATGATCGGCTCGAAGGCGTTGAGCTGGAGCTGTCCGGCCTCGGCGGCCATCGTGATGGCGACGTCGTTGCCGATCACCTCGAAGGCGACCTGGTTGACCACCTCGGGGATCACCGGGTTGACCTTGCCGGGCATGATGCTGGAACCGGCCTGCACCGGGGGCAGGTTGATCTCGTTGAGCCCGGCCCGCGGGCCCGAGGAGAGCAGCCGCAGGTCGTTGCAGCTCTTGGAGAGCTTGACGGCGATGCGCTTGAGGACGCCCGACAGATGGACGAAGGCACCGCAGTCCTGCGTGGCCTCGACCAGGTTGGCGGCGGTGACCAGTGGCAGTCCGGTGATGGCCTCGAGGTGGCGGCGGGCGGCCTCGGCGTAGCCCTTGGGGGCGTTGAGGCCGGTGCCGATGGCGGTCGCGCCGAGGTTGATCTCGTGCACCAAGGTGGCGGCTTCCAGCAGCCGGCTCTGGTCCTCCTCCAGCATCACCGCGTACGCCGAGAACTCCTGGCCCAGCGTCATGGGCACCGCGTCCTGAAGCTGGGTGCGCCCCATCTTGAGGACGTCGCGGAACTCCTCGGCCTTGGCGGCGAACGCCTGGCGCAGCGTCTCCATGGCCGTATGGAGCTCACGGACGGCGATGATCGTGGAGACGTTGACGGCGGTCGGGTAGACATCGTTGGTGGACTGGCTGAGGTTGACGTCCTCGTTGGGGTGGAGGTGGGCGTAGTCGCCCTTCTCCCGGCCGAGGAGCTCCAGCGCCCGGTTGGCGATCACCTCGTTGGCGTTCATGTTGGTCGAGGTCCCGGCGCCGCCCTGGATCACATCGACGGTGAACTGGTCGTGCAGGGCGCCCCGGCGTATCTCCTGGCAGGCGGCGGCGATGGCGTCGGCCTTGGCGGAGGTGAGCAGCCCGAGGTCCTCATTGGCGCGGGCGGCGGCCTCCTTCACGGCGGCCAGGGCGCTGATCAGGTGCGGATAGGCGGAGATGGAGGTGCCGGTGATGGGGAAGTTCTCGCCGGCGCGCAGGGTGTGGATGCCCCAGTAGGCGTCGGCGGGGACGTCGCGGTCGCCGAGCAGATCGTGTTCGCGGCGATAGCCGGTGGCAGTCATGGCGTGCGGTCTTCCTTGGTTCCTCGGGGAGGGTGGGAGGGTCAGGCGGCGGGCGGGGCGAGGGCGTCGGTGGGGTGCACACCGCCGACGGTCACTCCGCCGCCGTACACCGGCATGGTGGCGAATTCGCTGAGCACACCGGGGTCGATCCCGCAGTGGGCGAGGGCCGCGGCGGTCACCGGCATCCGGGCGCGGTCCGCCCCGTCGCCGATCTTCACGGCGACGGCCCGGCCGTCGGGCAGCGCCGCGATCTGCACACCCTCGAAGCCGTCCTTGGCGATCAGGCCCGGTACGGCGCGCATCAGCCGGGCCACATCGCGGTCGGGGCCGGACGCCATGTCCGGGTGGGCGCGCAGGGCTGCCGCGACCCGGCCCTCGGGGGTGTCCATGGCGCCCGAGGCGATCCGGGCGGCGGCCGTCGCGAGCCCGCGCAGGGAGACGGAGAACAGCGGCGCGCCGCAGCCGTCGACCGAGACCTGGGCGACGCGCTGTCCGGTGAGGTCCTCCACTGTTTCGGCGATCAGCCTCTGTAGCGGATGGGCCGGGTCGAGATAGTCCTCCAGCGGCCAGCCGCGCAGCTTGGTGGTGAGCAGCATCGCGGCGTGCTTGCCGGAGCAGTTCTGGGCGAGCCGGGTGGGCTCGCCGCCGTCGCGCAGCCAGGCGTCGCGCTCGGCGGCGCCGTACGGCAGGTCGGGGACGTTGCGCAGATCCGCCTCGGTGAGCCCGGCCTGGTCGAGGATGCGGCGCGCTCCGTCCAGATGGCGCCGCAGGCCGGAGTGGCTGGCGGCGGTGAGCGACAGCAGCTCCCCGTCCAGCGGCAGCCCGGCCCGCAGCAGGGCGACGGCCTGGACGGGCTTGAGCGCGGAGCGCGGGTAGAAGGCCACGTCGATGTCGCCGGCCTGGAACTCGACCCGGCCGTCGGCGGCCAGGACGACGACCGAGCCGTGGTGGACGCCCTCGATGACCCCGCCGCGTACGACATGGGCGAGCGGCACATGGCGGGGTTCGCGGAGGGCGGGGGGCTCGGCCGGGGTGCGGCGGGGCGCGTCGAGGGTCCGTCCGAGGGGGTTGTTCATGGTGGTGCTCTCGTGGTCGGGGGTGTTCACGGGGTGGGATTCCTCCAGGAGGTGGTGGAGGGGAGGGCGGCCGAGGGGTGGCCCCGGCCGCTCGGAGAAACGATTCCTCAGTGGGGGTTCACCGACGGGTTCACCGGCCTGGGCTCACCGGGGCCTCGGCTCACCGCGGCCTGGGCTCACCGGGCGTCCTTCATCCGGCCGCGGGACGCGAACCAGCCGATGACCAGCGCCGCCAGGATCGCCGGAAGCGCCATCACGGTGAGCCGGCTCGGTCCGCCGTCCGCCCACATCAGGACGAGGACGGAAGCCAGGAAGCCCAGGGTGACGATCTCGGTGTACGGGGAGCCGGGCAGCCGGTAGCCGGGGCGGGTGAGCTGCCCGGCCTGGGCGCGCCGCCAGAACAGCAGATGACAGAGCATGATCACGGCCCAGGTGGAGAGGATGCCGATCGCGGCGAAGTTGAGCACGATCTCAAATGCCTTGTCCGGCACCACATAGTTCAGGCCCACGCCCAGCACGCAGAAGAAGGAGGTGAGGAGGATGCCTCCGTAGGGCACCTGGGTACGGCTCATGACGCCGGTGAACTTGGGCGCGGAGCCCGACATCGCCATCGAGCGCAGGATCCGGCCGGTGGAGTAGAGACCGGAGTTGAGGCTGGACATCGCGGCGGTGAGCACGACGAGGTTCATCACGCCGCCGGCCGCCGGGACGCCGATCTTGGACAGCACGGTGACGAAGGGGCTCTGGTCGCCCGAGTAGGAGTCGGAGGGCAGCAGCATCGAGAGCAACACCACGGAGCCGACGTAGAACAGGCCCACCCGCCACATGATGGAGTTGATCGCCTTGGGCATGATCTTCTCGGGGTTCTCGGTCTCACCGGCGGCCACGCCGACCAGCTCCACGGAGGCGTAGGCGAAGACCACGCCCTGGATGACCAGCAGCATCGGCAGCGCACCGTGCGGGAAGATGCCGCCGTGGTCGGTGATCAGGCTGGGGCCGGTGCTGTTGCCGGCCACCTGCTCGCGGGTGACCAGCAGGAAGATGCCGATGGCCATGAAGACGACGAGCGCACCGACCTTGATGATCGCGAACCAGAACTCCATCTCGCCGAAGATCTTCACCGAGATCAGGTTGACCGTGAGCACCACGGCGAGCGCGATCAGGGCGATCACCCACTGCGGAATCTCGGTGAACATCCCCCAGTAGTGGGTGTAGGTCGCAACGGCGGTGATGTCGGCGACCCCGGTGGTGGCCCAGTTCAGGAAGTACATCCAGCCCGCGACGAAGGCGCCCTTCTCGCCGAGGAACTCACGGGCGTAGGAGACGAACGCGCCGGAGGACGGCCGGTGCAGCACCAGCTCGCCCAGGGCGCGCACCACCAGGAAGGCGAAGATGCCGCAGACCGCGTATGCCACGGCCAGTGACGGCCCGGCGTCCTTGAGCCGCCCGCCGGCGCCGAGGAAGAGGCCGGTGCCGATCGCGCCGCCGATGGCGATCATGTTGACATGCCGGGCCTTGAGGGACTTGCTGTAACCGGCGTCGCCCGCGTCCACATGCGCGGGGTGCCCGGCCTGCTGCTGATCGCGGTCTTCTTGCCGGAGGGACTGCTCGCTCACGCCTGCTGTCCGCCTTCCGTCGGTACTGTCGTCCGGTCGTCCGCCGTGGCGGGCCGCACGATGGAGGTCAGGGTGGTCTCCACGCGTTCGAGGTGGTGGGTCATCGCTTCCACCGCGTCGTGCTCGGACCCGTCGGCGAGCGCCTCGACGATCGCCCGGTGTTCTCGGTTGGACTGCTCTCGGCGGCCGCCGAGCTCGTTGAGAAATGCAGACTGCCGGGCCAGCGCATCGCGGATCTCCTCGATGACCCGACGGAAGACCGGATTCCGGGCCGCCTGGGCGACGGCGAGATGGAACAGCGTGTCCATCGCCACCCATGCGGTGGTGTCGGTCTCCCGCTCCATCCGCTCCAGCAGATGGGACAGGTGGTCGAGGTCCTCGGCGGAGCGGCGCAGTGCCGCGTAGCCCGCCACCGGGATCTCGACGTGCCGGCGCACCTCCAGGAGGTCACTTGCGGCGTAGTCGCCGAAGGTGGGATCCTCCACCGGCCCGCTGGAGATGACGAAGGTGCCCTTGCCGGTGCGTGAGGCGGTCAGCCCCATCGTCTGCAAGGCCCGCAGGGCCTCGCGGAGCACCGGTCGGCTGACCTCCAGGCGACGGCACAGCTCCGCCTCGGAGGGGAGTTTGTCCCCCACCGCGTAGTCGCCGCGCTCGATCGCCTGGCGGAGATGGGTGAGAACCGCTTCCATCGCGCTGATGCGGCGGGGGAAGTCGAGCTCTGCACCACCTGTCTGGCTGTCTGACAAGTTCACGCGGTGATCCTCAGGCGTACACCGGAGGGTTGTCAAGGGTCGGCTTTCCCCTACTCACCGAGCGTTCTGTGCTGATATGGGGTATTCATCCCGAACGCCGAAGACCGTTGAGCCCGCGGCCGACGATCAAGGCGCGGCGTCCGAGACCGTCCGTTCCACCGAGCCGGATCCAGGAGCCGAGAGCAGCATGCGCCACCGCCTCACCACCGCCACCGCGGCCCTTCTCCTGCTGTGCGGCCCGGCCGCGGCGGGCTGTGGCGGCGAGGTGGACCCGCACCGGGTGGGCGTGGTGCTGCCGCTGCTGACCTCGCCCTTCTGGGAGGCGTACAACGACGAGATCCCGAAGCAGGCCAAGAAGGCGGGCGTGCGGATCCTGCCGACGGTCAACTCCAATAACCAACCGAGCAAACAGATCACCGATATCAACATTCTGCTGGCCCAGGAGGTCAAGGGCCTGGTCGTCTCCCCGATCGACTCGGCCGCCATCGGCCCCGGCCTGAACGCCGCCCGGCGCGCCCATGTGCCGGTCGTCGCCGTCGATGTGGCCCCCGACCGGGGCAAGGTCGCCATCGTGGTACGGGCCGACAACCGGGCGTACGGCGTCAAGGCGTGCCGGAGCCTCGGCCGGGCCGTGCGGCGGGGCACGGTGGTGCAGATCCAGGGCGATCTGGCCTCGGACAACGGCCAGGACCGCACGGCCGGCTTCGACCGCTGCATGGCGCGGCACTACCCGGACATCAAGGTCCTGGACATCCCCGCGGCCTGGCAGGCGGAGCGGGCGGCGGCCGGCCTGGAGGCCCTCTACAGCGCCTACCCCGGCATCAAGGGCATCTACCTCCAGGCGGGGGGCGTCTATCTGGCGCCCACCCTGCGCATCCTCCAGAGCCACCACGCCCTGGTCCCGGTGGGCCATCGCGGCCACATCGCCATCGTCTCCAACGACGGGGTCCCGCAGGAGCTGGCCGCGATCCGCGAGGGTCTCATCGACGCCACCGTCTCCCAGCCGGCGAATCTCTACGCCGTCTACGCGATGCGCTACATCAAGCAGGCCATGGCCGGGAAGCCCTTCAAGACGGGGCCGACCCGCCACCACAGCACGATCGTCCGGCTGCCCGGCGGCAATCTGGAGGATCAGCTACCCGCCCCGCTGGTGACCAGGTCCAACGTCGACAACCGCTCCCTGTGGGGCAACCAGGTATGACCGAGGAGCCGCCCCCGCCGGCCGAGGCGCCCGGGAACAGCGCGTTCGTCGTCGCACGGCGTACCACCGGCGAGGCTCAGAAGTCATAGTATTAAGGGAAATGTATCCGCAGATGGGACGGGTGCGATGGCCATCCCCAAGGGAATCGCGCCGACCGAGACGCATGTCCCGTTCGACATGGCGGATGCGGCCTCGGCGCTGATCGACGCCACGGGAATCATCATCGGCTGGACCCCGGCGGCGGAGAGACTGCTCGGCTATCCGGCGGCCGACGCGATGAAGCAGCCGGCCAGGATGCTGCTGGTGGCGCCCGAGGACGCGGCGCAGGCCGAGGCGATCGGCTCGTGGTGCCAGGCGCACGGCGGCTGGGGCGGCCTGGGGCGGCTCCGGCACCGGGACGGCCGCCGGATCGAGGTGGGACTGCGGGTGGGCGCGATGCGCAATCCGGGCGGCGACACCTCCTGGCTGGTCTCCGGGATCGATGTGGGCTCCGTCCCGGCCTGGGCGCTCAGCGGCTCGCTGCTCCAGGCGTTCCTCACCCGGTCGCCGATCGGGATGGCCGTGCTCAGCCCGGATCTGCGGTATGTGTGGATGAACGACACGCTGGAGCGCTACGGCGGGCTGCCGCGCGAGCAGCGGATGGGGCGCCGGATGGCGGAGTGCCTGCCGGGGCTGGACACCGAGGCGCTCGAGGCGCAGTTGCGGCAGGTGCTGAAGACCGGCAGGCCGGTGATCGACTACGAGTACCGGGGCTGGACGATCGCCCATCCGCACCGCGAGCACGCGTACTCCACCTCCTTCTTCCGCCTGGACAACGCCGAGGGCCGTCCGGTGGGCGTGTGCTACATGGGCATCGACGTCACCGACCGCTGGCGGGCCCGGGAGCGGCTGGCGCTGCTCAACGAGGCCAGCGCGTACATCGGCAGCACCCTGGACGTCATGCGCACCGCCCAGGAGCTGGCCGACTTCGCGGTGCCGCGGCTCGCCGACTTCGTCACCGTCGATCTGCTGGACTCCGTACTGCGCGGCGAGGAGCCCCTGGAGCCCACCGGGGACACCCTGCCCGTCTTCCGCCGCGCCGGTCAGACATCGATCCGGGAGGGCTGCCCGGAGTCCGTCGCCAGGCCCGGGGACGCGGTCACCGTCTCCCCCACGTCCCCCTTCGCCTGCTGCTTCTTCTCCGGGGAGGCCCTGCTCGACCCCGTGATGGACAGCTCCATCAGCGCCTGGTCCGGGGACGATCCGGCGCGGACGGCCAAGGCCCGCGAGTTCGGGATGCGGTCGCTGATGGTGGCGCCGATCGGGGCGCGCGGCGCCCTCCTGGGCGTGGCCTCGTTCGTCCGCTCCCGCCATCCGGAACCGTTCGAGGAGGACGATCTGCTGCTCGCCGAGGAGCTGGTCGCGCGGGCCGCGCTGAACATCGACAACGCCCGCCGCTACAGCCGTGAGCACGCCGCCGCGCTGGCCCTCCAGCGCAGTCTGCTGCCGCACGCCCTGAGCGGCGGCCAGGCCGTCGAGGTGGCCTCGCGCTACCTCCCCACGGACGCGCGCAACGGAGTCGGCGGCGACTGGTTCGATGTGATCCCGCTGTCCGGTGCCCGGGTGGCGCTGGTGGTCGGCGATGTGGTCGGGCACGGCATCAACGCCGCGGCCACCATGGGGCGTCTGCGCACCGCCGTGCACACGCTCGCCGATATGGACCTGACGCCCGAGGAGTTGCTGGCCCACCTCGACGACCTGGTCATCCGGCTCACCGAGGAGGAGAGCGGACAGGAGGAGGTGGCGGCCGCGGTGCTGGGCGCCACATGTCTGTACGCGATCTACGACCCGGTCACCCAGCGGTGCACGATGGCGCGGGCAGGGCACCCGACCCCCGCGATCGTGGACGCCTCCGGCGAGGTCTCCTTCCCCGCGCTGCCCGCCGGTCCCCCGCTGGGCCTCGGGTCGCTGCCGTTCGAGTCGGCGGAGCTGGCGCTGCCCGCCGGAAGCCTGATCGCCCTCTACACCGACGGGCTCATCGTCACCTGCAACCAGGACATCGACGTGGGTCTGGGCCGGCTGAGCAACGCCCTCGGCCAGGCCGCGCTGCCCCTGGAGGAGCTCTGCTCCATGGTGATCGACACCCTGATGACCTGCCCGCAGACCGACGATGTGGCCCTGCTGCTGGCCCGTACGCGCGCGCTGGGCACCGGACATGTCGTCTCCTGGGACCTGCCCTGCGATCCGGCCGTCGTCGCCAGCGCCCGCTCGCTGGCGATGCGCCAGCTCGCCGAGTGGGGTCTGGAGGAGGTGATGACGACCACGGAACTGATCGTCAGCGAGCTGGTCACCAACGCCATCCGCCATGGCATCGGCCCCATCCGGCTGCGGCTGATCCGGCACGACGTGCTGATCTGCGAGGTCGCCGACACCAGCAGCACCTCACCGCGGCTGCGCCACGCCCGCACCACCGACGAGGGCGGCCGCGGGCTGTTCCTCGTCGCCCAGCTCTCCCGTCGCTGGGGGACCCGCTACACCGAGGGCGGCAAGCTCATCTGGGCCGAACAAGACCTCCCGGAACCGACATGAAGCACGCTACGCCGCACCCCTGCCCTGTTCATGATCGGCTGACTCCCGC
>NZ_JAHLEM010000538.1 GCF_018883605.1 Streptomyces niphimycinicus
CTCTCCCGTCGCTGGGGGACCCGCTACACCGAGGGCGGCAAGCTCATCTGGGCCGAACAAGACCTCCCGGAACCGACATGAAGCACGCTACGCCGCACCCCTGCCCTGTTCATGATCGGCTGACTCCCGCACACTGGCCCTGTGCTAACAGGAGGGGGGCGCCCGAGGTGCAAAGGCCGGTCGACGGCGGGGATCTGTGGGAGCAGCGGCTCGCCTCCCGGTGGTGGCGCGGCGCGATGGCGCTGCTGGCGGGCGCGCTGCCCGCGCTGGCCTTTCCCGAGCCCTCGCTGTGGTGGTGGGCGTATATCGCCCTGGTGCCCTGGCTGCTGCTCATGCGCGCGGCACCCACCGGCCGCCGCGCGATGCTGGACGGCTGGCTGGGCGGCGCCGGGTTCCTGCTCGCGGTGCACCACTGGCTGATGCCGAGCCTGCATGTGTTCATCGTGATACTGGCGCTGCTGCTGGGGCTGCTGTGGGTGCCCTGGGGGTGGCTGACCCACCGGCTGCTGCACGGCCGCCCGGGTTCCGGGCGGGTGGCGGCGGCGCTGGTGCTGCTGCCGTCCGTATGGCTGATGGCCGAGCTGGTGCGGTCCTGGCAATACCTTGGTGGGCCCTGGGGGCTATTGGGCGCGAGCCAGTGGCAGGTGGCGCCCGCGCTGCGGCTGGCCTCGGTGGGCGGGGTATGGCTGCTCGGCTTTCTGCTGGTCGTGGTGAATGTCGCGGTGACCGTGCTGATCGCGGTGGCCCGGGCCCGTACGGTGGCGCTGGCCGGGCTCACCGCGTGCGGCGCGGCGGCGGCCGGGGTGTGGGCCTGGGTGCCGCAGGCCAAGGAGCCCGGGACGGTACGGATCGCGGTGGTGCAGCCGGGGGTCATCCCGGTGCCGGGGCCGCGCTTCGAGCGCAGCGCGGAGCTGACCCGGCGGTTGGCCGACCGCCATGTCGATCTGGTGGTGTGGGGCGAGAGCAGCGTGGCCCAGGATCTGACCACCCATCCGGGGCTGAGCCGGCGGCTGGCCGGGCTGTCCCGGACGGTCGGCGCGGATCTGCTGGTCAACGTGGACGCGCGGCGCGGCGATACGCCCGGGATCTACAAGAGCTCGGTGCTGATCGGGCCGCACGGACCGACGGGGCAGCGCTACGACAAGATGCGGCTGGTCCCCTTCGGGGAGTACATCCCGGCCCGGCCGCTGCTGGGCTGGGTCACCTCGGTGGGCAAGGCGGCCGGTGAGGACCGCCACCGGGGCACCAGGCCGGTGGTGATGAAGCTCCCGGATTCCCTGCGGATCGGGCCGCTGGTGTGCTTCGAGTCGGCGTTCCCCGATATGAGCCGGAACCTGGCGCGGGACGGGGCGCAGGTGCTCGTCGTCCAGTCCTCGACCTCGACCTTCCAGAAGAGCTGGGCGCCGGCGCAGCACGCCTCGCTGGCCGCGCTGCGCGCCGCCGAGACCTGGCGGCCGATGGTGCATGCCACGCTGACCGGGGAGAGCGCGGTGTTCGGGCCGCGCGGCGAGCCGGTGGGCCCCCGGATGTCCACCCATACCAGCGCGGCCACCGTCTACACGGTGCCGCTGGGGCAGGGCGCGAGCCCGTATGTGCGGATCGGGCCCTGGCCGGTGTACGGGGCGATGGCCGCGCTCGCCGTCTTCTGCGCGGCCGAGGGTGGCCGGGTGCTCAGACGGCGGACGGACCGGCCGCCCGGTCAGGGGACGGACCATTCGCCGGACCAGCGGACAGACCAGCCGACTCCAGGGCGTCCCTGACGACCCGTTCGCACAGCTCATGGGTGCGCAGCGGGTCCTTCGCGCCGATCCGCCGCCCGGAGCGCACCGCGTCCAGGAAGGCGTCGGTGATCTGCTCGATCCCGCGCTGCCGCGCCACCGGCACCCAGTCGCCCCGGCGGCGCACGCTCGGCTGGCCCTTGTGGTCGATGACCTCGGCGAGGTTGAGCACCTGCCGCTTGGTGTCCTGGCCGGAGACCTCCAGGACCTCCTCGGTGGAGCCGCTCATCCGGTTCATCACGCCGAGCGCGGTGAATCCGTCCCCGGACAACTGAAGCAGCACATGGTGTATCAGCCCGTCGCGGACCCTGGCGCGCACATCGATATGGTCCACCGGCCCGGGCGCCAGGAAGCGCAGCGTGTCGACGACGTGGATGAAGTCGTCCAGGACCAGGGTGCGCGGGTCCTCGGCGAGGCCGACGCGGTTCTTCTGAAGCAGGATCAGATCGCGCGGATGGTCCAGGCACTGTGCGTAGCCGGGTGCGTAACGCCGGTTGAAGCCGACCATCAGGCTCACCCCGCGCTCCTCGGCGAGCCGCACGATCCGCTCGCTGTCGGCGAGGTGGTACGCGATCGGCTTGTCGACGTAGGTGGGCACCCCGGCCTCGATCAGCCGGGTGACGAGGTCGGCGTGGGTGTCGGTCGGGGCGTGCACGAAGGCGGCGTCGAGCCCGGCCGCGAGCAGCGAGTCGAGGTCGGTGTGGCGCTGGGCGTCCGGGACGCGATAGGTGTCGGCGACCCGCTGGAGGGTGGCGGGGGTGCGGGTGTGCAGATGCGGCTCCAGGCCGGGGCGGGCCATGAGCACGGGCAGATACGCCTTCTGCGCGATGTCGCCGAGCCCGACGCAGCCGACCCTCATATGTGCTCCCCGCAGTCCTCGGTCATGTCTTCCGCTGTGCCCCCGAAGGAGCCGTGCCCCCCGAAGGATACGTGCGGGTGGGCGGATGCCAGTCGGCGATGCCGTCGAAGGAGCGGAGGGCCAGACCGGGGACGAGGCGGCCGACGGCGGCGATCGCGGTGTCGCGCAGGGCGACGGCCGGGGCGCTGGTGAGGGTGACCATGCGGGCGGTGCGCGCCGAGCGGCGTACCACGTCCATGGTGCGGGGCAGCCGGTCGCGGGTGTAGGCGGCCAGGGCGGCGGAGGGGTCGGCGGTGCCGGGGGCCAGATGGTGGGCGAGGACGACGGCGTCCTCGACGGCCTGGTTGCCGCCCTGCCCCAACGTGGGGGCCATCGCGTGGGCAGCGTCGCCGAGAAGGGCGACCCGGCCCCGGTGGTAGGCGGGCAGGGGCTCGGCCATGGAGCGGATGTCATGGCGCAGCACGTCCTGGGGCGCGGCGGCGGCCAGGATGTCGGGGACGGGCCGGTGCCAGTCGCCGTAGAGTCGCAGCAGTTCGGACCGCTCGTCGTCGGGGGCCCGGCCGCCGGGCGGGGCGACGGCCGCCGCGTAGGCGTAGACCCGGCCGTCCTTCAGTGGCTGGGTGCCCCAGATCCGGCCCCTCCCCCAGGTCTCATGGGGCTCGAACGGCCGGTCGGGGGCGGGGATGACGACACGCCAGGTGGTGAATCCGGCGTAGCGGGGCCCGGGATGGCCGGGGAAGAGCGTGCGGCGGACGGCCGAGTCGATGCCGTCGGCGCCGATGACGAGCTCCGCCTCGTACGCGCCGCCCTCGGTGGTGACCCGGGCCGGGCGGTCGGCGCCGCCGGGGTCGGCGAGCCGGGCGGCGGCCCCGGTGCGGACCACGCCCTCGGGG
>NZ_JAHLEM010000539.1 GCF_018883605.1 Streptomyces niphimycinicus
GGGCCCGTACGCGGCGGGGTCGGCCGGCCAGGGCCACTCCACGGCGCTGCCGCGGACGGCGGCGGGCACCTGGGGCGGCTCCTTCTCCAGCACCCGCCGCAGGCCCTCGATGCGCCCCTCGCCGGCGTGCCAGACCCGGGCCAGCCGGGGCGGGCCGCTCGTGGAGTCGAGCCAGATCGCGCACCAGTCGGCGAGCCGGGGCACCAGCAACTGTCCGGCCAGCGAGGTCACCATGTCCTCGTCGAACTGCCCGGCCAGCAGGTCGGACGCCTCGGCGAGGAAGGAGAGCGCGCCGCGCTGGATCCAGTCGGGGTCGAGGCGGACGGGGGCGCGGCCCGGCGCGGGCGCGACGATCTCGACGGCCTCCTTACGGCCTTCACAGACGACTCCCGCACCCTCGGGGACGGGGCCCAGGCCCTCGCGGACGGCCCCCGGACCGAACCCGCCCTCGGGCTCGGCCACGGTGCCGCTCGCCGGGTCCATGGCGGCCGTGGCGTCCAAGGCGTCCATGAAGGCCGAGCCCATGCCGCCCGCGCCCGCGGTGGCCGCGCCCGTGGGCGCCACCGCCATCTGGAACCACACCGACTTGGTCGCCCGCCGGTAGGTCGTCCCCCAGGACTCGGCGATCTCGGCCACCAGCCGCAGCCCGTGGCCACCGGCGTACTCGGGCCGCTCGTCCGGATCCGGCGGATCGCCGCGCACCACCCGGGTGGGATGGTGGTCGGTCACCTCCACGACCAGGGACGGCGGTTCGCCCTCGCGGTCCGACACATCGAGCGCACAGCTCACCTCGACGGCGGTGCCGGCGTGCACCACCGCGTTGGTGACCAGCTCGCTCACCAGCAGTATGGCCTCGTCCGCGACCCGGTCGGTGACCCGGTCGGCGGCCGGGACCTCGAGCGCGGCCCAGTCGGCGAGGGCGGCGCGGACGAACCGGCGGGCGGCCGAGGCCGCGAGCGGAGTGCCGGGCAGGCTGACGCGTGCCGAGGCACTGGTACGAACGGGGCCAACGCCACCCCCGACCGGTAGAACAACCCCACCGCCCTCAACCGACCCACCAGAAGTGGCAGAAGATGACGTCCCCACTGCGCGGCTCCTGAAGAAGCTCCGTCATAACGCCGTATCCGTAACCGTATCCGGCACGGACAGAGTGACAGACGGACCGCCCTCATATGCACCGGGTTACGCAAGTGAACCCCGATAAGGGGAAAATTCATGTGTCCGGCGGGCCGGTCAACCTGAAATCCGGTGCGGGGTCGTATCCTTGCCCGTTAAACCTCTCGCGTTCCCGCGTACATGTCCTCGATCAGAGCCTTGTACTCACGCTCGACCACCGGCCGCTTCAGCTTCAGACTGGGCGTCAACTCCCCGTGTTCCACGTCGAGATCGCGCGGCAGCAGCCGGAACTTCTTGATCGTCTGCCAGCGCTGAAGCCCCTCGTTGAGCCGGAGCACATAGCTCTCGATCAGCTTCCGTGTCTCATCGGTGGCCACGACCTCCGCGTAGGACTTGCCCCCGAGGCCGTGCTCGGCCGCCCACTTCATGATCGTCGGCTCATCGAGGGCGATCAGCGCGGTGCAGTAATTACGGTCGGCGCCGTGCACCAGGATGTTGGAGACGAACGGGCACACCGCCTTGAACTGGCCCTCGACCTCCGCCGGGGCGACGTACTTGCCGCCCGAGGTCTTGATCAGGTCCTTCTTGCGGTCGGTGATCCGCAGATAGCCGTCGGGGGACAGCTCCCCGATGTCTCCGGTGTGGAACCAGCCGTCGGACTCCAGCACCTGCTCGGTCAGCTCCGGCAGCCCGTGGTAGCCCTGCATGATGCCGGGTCCGCGCAGCAGCACCTCGCCGTCGTCGGCGAACCGCACCTCCAGGCCGGGGAACGCCTTGCCGACCGTGCCCGTGCGGTAGTCCGCCGGGTTGAGGAAACTGGCGGCGCTGGACTCGGTCAGGCCGTAGCCCTCCAGGATGTTGATCCCGGCGCCCGCGAAGAAGTAGCCGATGTCGGGCGCGAGCGCGGCCGAGCCGGACACCGCGGCCCGCAGCCGCCCGCCGAACGCCTCGCGCAGCTTGCCGTAGACCAGCTTGTCGGCCACCGCGTGCTGGGCCTTGAGGCCGAACGGCACGGAGGCGGTGCCGGTGCGGCGGAAGGAGTCCTGCGAGGTCCTGGCGTAATCCCGGGAGATCTCGGCCGCCCACTGGAAGATCTTGTACTTGGCCCCGCCGCCCTCGCGCGCCCGCTGGGCCACCCCGTTGTAGACCTTCTCGAAGATCCGCGGCACGGCGCACATATAGGTCGGCCGGACCACCGGCAGATTCTCGATGATCTTGTCGACCCGGCCGTCCACCGCCGTGGTGTGGCCGACGTAGATCTGCCCTGCCGTCAGCACCTTGCCGAAGACATGCGCGAGCGGCAGCCACAGGTACTGCACATCGTCCGGGTAGAGCAGCCCGTCCCGATTGCCGATCACAATGGCCATGTACGACCAGGAGTCATGCGCCAGCCGTACGCCCTTGGGGCGCCCGGTGGTACCGGAGGTGTAGATGAGCGTCGCAAGCTGATCGCCGCGCAGGGCGTCCATCCGCTCCCGCACGGCGCCCGGCTCGCGCTCCAGTCGGGCCGCGCCCCGCTTCTCCAGCTCGGCGAGCGAGAGCACCCAGCCCTCGGGGTCGTCCTCGGCGGGGACCGCGTCCCCGGCCTCGATCACCACCACATGGGCCAGCTCGGGGAGTTCATCGCGCTGCGCCCGCACCTTGGCGAGCTGGGTCGCGTCCTCGGCGATCAGCACCCGGCTGCCGGAGTCGGAGAGGATGAAGGAGGTCTCGTCGGCGTTGGTGGTCGGGTAGACCGTGGTGGTGGCCGCGCCCGCGCACAGCACGCCGAGGTCGGCCAGGATCCACTCGACGCGGGTCGAGGAGGCCAGCGCCACCCGCTCCTCGGGGCGGATGCCCAGTTCGATCAGCCCGGCGGCGATGGCGAAGACCCGATCCGCGCTTTCCCGCCAGGTCAGCGGCCGCCAGTCGGCGGGGCCGGTGCCCGAGGCGGGAGGCACCGGATAGCGGTATGCCTCCCCGTCCGGCGTCGCCTCGACGCGCTGGAGGAAGTGCGTCGCCAAGGACGGCGGCCGGTTCTCGAGCAAGATCTGTGTGTCGGTCACGGCATCCTCCGGGGCCCGCCTCATTGCTTGGTGACTCGCGAGTAACCTTCGAGTGGTGATCAGGGTAGGGGCCGAATCCTTACCGCGTAAGGGGTGAGCGTCACGTTGTTCTCACGAGATGCCCAAGAGGTTCCCCCGCACACAGCAGGCCCGGCGCATCCATCACGCCAGGCCCGCTGACCACACTCGTTCCGTGAGCTCCGCGCCACCGTCGCCGGGGCTCCGCCCTCACCTTCGCCAGGGCGGCGCGTCCGCCCGGGGCATCTGCTACTTCTTCGCCTTGGCGTCTACTTCTTCGCCTTGGCGTCCTTACCGTCGGAGTCGGAGGACAGCACCGCGATGAAGGCTTCCTGCGGGACCTCCACGTTGCCGACCATCTTCATCCGCTTCTTGCCTTCCTTCTGCTTCTCCAGCAGCTTCCGCTTACGGGAGATGTCACCGCCGTAGCACTTGGCGAGGACGTCCTTACGGATGGCACGGACCGTCTCACGGGCGATGACCCGGGAGCCGATGGCCGCCTGGATGGGCACCTCGAAGTTCTGCCGCGGGATGAGCTCGCGCAGCTTGGCGACCAGCCGGACGCCGTACGCGTACGCCTTGTCCTTGTGGGTGATCGCCGAGAACGCGTCCACCTTGTCGCCGTGCAGCAGGATGTCGACCTTGACCAGGTCCGAGGTCTGCTCACCGGTGGGCTCGTAGTCGAGCGAGGCATAGCCGCGGGTCTTGGACTTGAGCTGGTCGAAGAAGTCGAAGACGACCTCGGCCAGCGGCAGGGTGTAACGGATCTCGACCCGGTCCTCGGAGAGATAGTCCATGCCGAGCAGCACCCCGCGGCGGTTCTGGCACAGCTCCATGATCGCGCCGATGAACTCGCTCGGGGCGAGGATCGTGCCCCGGACGACCGGCTCATGCACCGTGTCGATCTTGCCGACCGGGAACTCGCTCGGGTTGGTCACCGTGTGCTCGCTGCCGTCCTCCATCTCCACCCGGTAGACCACATTGGGTGCGGTGGCGATCAGGTCGAGATTGAATTCGCGCTCCAGGCGCTCACGGATGACCTCCAGGTGCAGCAGCCCGAGGAAGCCGACGCGGAAGCCGAAGCCGAGCGCGGCCGAGGTCTCCGGTTCGTAGACCAGCGCGGCATCGTTGAGCTGGAGCTTGTCCAGGGCCTCGCGCAGCTCCGGGTAGTCGGAGCCGTCCAGCGGATACAGCCCCGAGAACACCATCGGCTTCGGGTCCTTGTAACCGCCCAGAGCCTCCTGCGCACCGCGGGTGACCTGGGTGATCGTGTCCCCGACCTTGGACTGGCGGACATCCTTCACACCGGTGATCAGATAGCCCACCTCGCCCACGGACAGCCCGTCGGCGGGGGTCATCTCCGGGGAGTTGGTGCCGATCTCCAGCAGCTCATGGGCGGCGCCGGTGGACATCATCTTGATCCGCTCACGCTTGCTGAGCGTGCCGTCGACGACCTTCACATAGGTCACCACGCCCCGGTAGGCGTCATAGACGGAGTCGAAGATCATCGCCCGGGCGGGGGCGTCATAGACGCCCACCGGGGACGGAACCAGCTCGACGACCCGGTCCAGCAGCTCGGCCACGCCCTCGCCGGTCTTCGCGGAGACCTTGAGCACGTCGGAGGTGTCGCAGCCGATGAGATGCGCCAGCTCGGCGGCGTACTTCTCGGGCTGGGCGGCGGGCAGGTCGATCTTGTTGAGGACCGGGATGATCGTGAGGTCGTTCTCCATCGCCAGATAGAGGTTGGCGAGGGTCTGGGCCTCGATGCCCTGGGCCGCGTCGACCAGCAGAATGCAGCCCTCGCAGGCGGCGAGGGAGCGCGAGACCTCATAGGTGAAGTCCACATGGCCGGGGGTGTCGATCATGTTCAGGATATGGGTGGCCGGCTTGCCGCCCTCGTCCTTCGTCGGCGCCCAGGGCAGCCGGACCGCCTGGGACTTGATCGTGATGCCGCGCTCGCGCTCGATGTCCATGCGGTCGAGGTACTGCGAGCGCATCTGCCGCTGATCAACCACACCGGTGAGCTGGAGCATGCGGTCGGCGAGCGTCGACTTGCCGTGGTCGATGTGCGCGATGATGCAGAAGTTACGGATCAGAGCCGGATCGGTACGGCTAGGCTCCGGCACATTGGTAGGGGTCGCGGGCACGCAGGGTCCTGTGTCTAGGCGGGACGCGGTGTTATGGGAATGGGTCAGTCCCGTCCATGGTCCCATGAATGGCGACCTCTTCCGGGGTTTGGGACGCCATGCACCCTGCTGGTAACCTGGCCGACTGTGTCTCATGCCCCTCGCTGACGGACAGCTCCATGGACTCTCATGGACACCTCCGCGGGCGCGGACGCACACCGAAGCAAGCGAAACCCAACGAACCTGCGAAGGCTTTCTACGTGGCGAACATCAAGTCCCAGATCAAGCGGAACAAGACGAACGAGAAGGCGCGCCAGCGCAACAAGGCGGTCAAGTCCGAGCTGAAGACCGCCATCCGCCGCACCCGCGAGGCCGTGGCCGCCGGTGACGCCGAGAAGGCCACCGAAGCCGCCCGCGCCGCCGCGCGCAAGCTCGACAAGGCCGTCAGCAAGGGTGTTCTGCACAAGAACAACGCCGCCAACAAGAAGTCGGCGATCGCCCAGCAGGTCGCCGGCCTCAAGGGCTGACACCCTCCCGGCCGATCTCGAAGGCTGACCCTTCCGGGGCACACCGCCCCACCCCGCCGCCGGTTTGGGCACAGCGGTCCCTCTCACCCGCTCCGACCGGCAGCCGAGAGCTTGTTCAGCTCTCTCAGCGGCACCGCGCCGCACGCGGCCTGCGTTCGCCACGCGGGTGCGGCGCACACGATCGACACGAAGGCCCCGCGCCTGTCCTTTCCCCAAGGGCAGCGCGGGGCTTTCGCCCTTGATTCGGGTATGTTCACGTCATGTCGACACCGGGGGAAACACCCAATCCGTACGGCCCGCCGCAGCCGCCCCAAGCCCCTCAGCCACCTCAGCAGACTCCGCCGCAGAGTCCGCCGCAGAACCCGCCGCAGAGCCCGCCGCAGAGCTCACCGCAGAGTGGGCAGCAGAGCCCGCCGGAGATTCTGTCGCAGGGGCCCCAGGGATCACCGCAGGGGCCGCCGCCGAGCGCGCCGCCGCCCGGCCCGTATGGTCAGGTGCCGCCCCAGCCCCAGCCGCCCCAGCACTCTCCGTACGCGTACGCCCAGCCGACGATGCCGTCCATCCCCCTGGGCGGTGGCGGGTACGGGCCGATGGGCATGCCGCCCGGGGCGCCGGCCACGGGCTCCGGAGGCGGAGGCGGCGGCAAGGGCTGGCTGTGGGGGCTGGGCGGGGCCGTCGTCGCCTCGGCGGTCTGGGCCGGGGTGCTGTTCGCCACGGGAGGGTTCGAGGACGGGACGAAGGCCGATCTCGCGGGCTACCGCTATCGGACCAATCTGTGCACCCCGACGGATATCCAGCCCTTCAAGGACGCCGGGTACCAGCAGAAGGGCGAGAGCGGGTCGTCAACGGCATCGACCTCGAACCCGCAGCACAGCAGCTCGGAGAACGCCGCGCTGGACTCGATGACCTGCAATATCGACTTCGAGCCGAGCGGCTCGAGCAGCAGCGACTACTCCTCGGTCTGGCTCTACACCACGGCGTCGCTGCACAAGAAGACCAACCCCGGGCCGGAGTTCGAGGCCCAGTACCGGTCGTACGAGGACCAGAAGACGTCCAGCTACAGCTACGAGGTGAGCCCGGTCAGCGGGCTGGGCGACGAGGCGTATGTGGTGAAGCAGCACAACAGCAGCAGCTCCAACACCGGCGCCTATGTGATCCTCGCCGTGCGGGACGGCTGGATGACCTATCAGTCGACCTGGTCGCAGTATGTGTCGTCCTCGTCCAGCGGCTCGGCCAAGACGCCCGAGGAAGCCACCGAGCTGCTGAAGAAGAGCGCCAAGACGACGCTGGA
>NZ_JAHLEM010000054.1 GCF_018883605.1 Streptomyces niphimycinicus
ACTGGTCGCGCAGTTCCCCGCGCCCCTTCGGGGCGCACCCGACCGGACCGGACTTCATCGAGGCCGCTTAGACTGGCGGGAGCCTGGAGGGGAGACCGGCCGGGAGAGGGGGTGTGAGGGTGTCGCGACGATTCGAAGCGCTGCGCATGCGGCTAGCCGTCTGCCTGTTTCTGCTGACCGGAGTTCTGCTGGCACAGAGCGGGACCGTCAGCGCCGTCGCCCTCGCCGCCACCGTGGCGACCACGGCCGCCGTCGCCACCGCGCTGCTGACCTGCGCGATCCTCGCCTCCCGCGGCCGAACACCCGCCCCCGCCGGGCGGATTCGCACCGCGATACGGGACCGTGAGCGCCGTACGGCGTTCCTGCCCCAGCGGGATCCCGACGCCTCGGGACGCCCGAGGCCGCGAGCGCCGGGCCGTCGGCTGCCGACGGCCGCGTAGGCGCACCCATTTCGCTGTACGGCGGACCCCAGCCGCTCCGGCGTTAAAGGAGCGGGGGCCGGGGCGGAGCCCCGGAAGCTCCAGCATTCGTACCGCCGCGCCACGCGGCTCGTCACGCCGATGTCTTCCTCACTCCGGCACGACGAGACCCGCGGAGGGCTCACATGTCCCTTTTCTCTTCCCTCGGCTCCCTGCTGACCACCATGGCGGGCGGCCTCGACCCGCTCTTCGGCGCGTCCGCGGCGGCGGCCGCCATCGTCCTGTTCACGCTGTGCGTCCGCGCCGCGCTGCATCCCCTCGCCCGTGCCGCGGTCCGCGGTGAGAAGGCGCGGGCCGCGCTCGCGCCGAAGCTCACGGAGCTGAGCCGCAAGCACCAGGGCGACCCCGAGCGGCTGCGGCGCGCCATGGCGGAGCTGCGGGCCAAGGAGGGCGCGGCACCGCTGGCGGGCTGTCTCCCGGCGCTCGCCCAGCTTCCGGTCTTCTTCGTGATGTACCACGTCTTCTCCACCGGCAGCGGCGCCGGAGACCTCCTCGACCACACCCTTGCCGGGGCCCCGCTCGGCGCCGCGTGGGGCGGGGCGTTCAGCGGTGCGCCGGGTCTGGTCTACCTCGGGCTGTTCGCGGTGATCGCGGCCGTGGCGACCTGGACGTACCTCCGCGCCCGCAGGACGACCGTCCCCGGGGCGCCCGGAGTGGCCCGGGCGCTGCCGCTGCTCTCGTTCGGGACCCTCGTCACCGCCGCCGTGGTCCCGCTGGCGGCGGCGCTGTACCTGGCGACCAGCACCACCTGGACGGCGGTGGAACGGGCCCTGCTGCACCGCGGATGACGGCATGCATGACGGCGCTCATGACCGCACCCATGACGGGGCCCACAGCGGCACCTGCTGACGGCACCCGTCGAACTCACGAGTGAAACCGCTGTCCCAGTCCGTGAATGAGGTCTTGCGGGCTGGACGCCCCTGAAGGGAGGATCGATCAGCCGGTAGGCGCCTCGCACCGGCCTGTGACCTCGGGAGTCTTGGGATGAAACTGCTGCGAGTCGGACCGGCGGGCGCGGAACGCCCCGCGCTGCTCGATCAGAACGGCACCTTGCGCGATCTGTCCGCCCTGGCCGCGGACATCGACGGCGCCCTCCTCGGCGACGAGGTCGCCCTCGCGCGGCTGCGCGCGGCGGCGGCCGCGGAGGGCGACGACGCGCTGCCCGTGATCGAGGACGGCGGGGTGCGGATCGGCCCGCCGCTCGGCCGGATCGGCAAGATCGTGTGCATCGGGCTGAACTACCACGACCACGCCGCCGAGACCGGCGCCACCGCTCCCGAAGAGCCCATCATCTTCATGAAGGCCCCGGACACGGTCGTCGGCCCCGATGACACGGTCCTCGTGCCGCGCGGCAGCGTGAAGACCGACTGGGAGGTCGAACTCGCCGTCGTCATCGGCCGCACCGCCCGCTACCTCGACTCCGACGAGGCCGCCCTCGCCTCGGTCGCGGGCTATGCGATCGCCCATGACGTCTCCGAGCGCGCCTTCCAGATCGAGCGCGGCGGCCAGTGGGACAAAGGCAAGAACTGCGAGACGTTCAACCCCCTGGGCCCCTGGCTGGTGACCGCCGACGAGATCCCCGATCCGCAGGCCCTGGGCCTGCGTCTGTGGGTCAACGGCGAGGTCAAGCAGGACGGCACCACCGCGGACCAGATCTTCGGCGTGGCCCATGTGGTCCGCTACCTCAGCCAGTTCATGACCCTCTACCCCGGCGATGTCATCAACACCGGCACCCCGGCGGGCGTGGCCATGGGCCGCCCCGAACCCAAGCCGTACCTCCGCTCCGGCGATGTCGTCGAGCTCGAGATCGACGGACTGGGGCGCCAGCGCCAGGAGTTCAAGGACGCGTAGCGGACGTCGAACGAGGGGCGGCCCGGACGGGAGGGCCGCCCTCAACCCTGGGGCCCGCGAGCCGCGATCAGGCTTTGATGACGTCGACGGAGGGGCCGCAGAGCAGAGTCAGGTCTTCGGGGTCGGAAGTGAGGAGGGTCACCGGCCCGGGAACGGCGTGCGCGACGGAGGCGAGGACCGCGTCGATCGCGTACTTGTGGCCGTGCAGACGATGCGTACGGAGCAGCAGTGCTGCCCTGTCGGCGACCTCTCTGGTGACGTCATGGACATCGATGCGGGAGAGGGCCCACCTGACGCGGGCAGGGTGGACACGGTCGTAGTCGGCCTCCAAGATGGTCATCGCGGTGGTGGCCACCCGCACGTCTTCCTCGACCGCCGCCTGGACGAAGGCCACGATGGCACGGTCCTTGAGATAGACCTTGGACAGCCCCTCGCAGTCCAGCAGGAGTGTGCCGGGCATCAGGCGGCGTTCTCGCCCGCTCGGCGGTGATCGTGGCGCAGGAGAGCACGGGCTGCCTCGACTTCGGCGCGAGTCAGTTCCTCGTGGTCGGTTTCGAAGTCGGTGACGATCTCGCGGAGCTTGTCCATCGCGACCCGCTGGTCCAATGCCTCGGCGACATAGGCGGAGAAGCCGCCGGGGCCGACATGGGACCGCACGGTCTCGGCAAGGTCTTCGGGCAGGCTGATCGAGTACTTTTTGCTACCGCTCATGGTCTCGATGCTACCAGTGGTGGTAAGGCTCGCTCACTTACGCCAGGACCTCGATCCGGACGGTACGGCGCTCCGCGGCCGACAGCCGGGCCGCCTCCAGCACATGCAGGGCGGCCGCGGCCTCGGCGGCGGTGACCGGCGGCGGGGTGCCGTCGCGGAGGGCGGCGGCGACGGCGGCGTAGTACGCGGGGTAGTCGCCCTGGAGGGTCGGCACCGGGACCCCGCCGCCGGTCAGCGGGGACTCTCCGGCGCCCAGCCGGCCCCATTCGCTCTCCGGCTCGGTGCCCCATTCGACGGACGGGTCGCCGGGGCGCAGCCCCTCGCGCAGGGCGGCCTCCTGCGGGTCGAGGCCGTACTTCACATAGCCCGCCCCGCTGCCCAGCACCCGGAAGCGCGGGCCGAGCTGGGCGGTGATCGCGCTCATCCACAGATGGGAGCGGACGCCGCTGGTGTGGGTGAGCGCGATAAAGGTGTCGTCGTCGGTCTGCGCCCCCGGGCGGCGCACATCGACCTCGGCGTAGACGGATTCGACGGGGCCGAAGAGGGTGAGCGCCTGGTCGACGAGGTGGCTGCCCAGGTCGTACAGCAGCCCGCCGACCTCGGCCGGGTCGCCGGACTCCCGCCAGCCGCCCTTGAGCTGCGGCCGCCACCGCTCGAAGCGGGACTCGAAGCGCTGTACGTCGCCGAGCACGCCCTCGGCGAGCAGCGCGCGCAGGGTGCGGAAGTCGTTGTCCCAGCGGCGGTTCTGGAAGACGCTCAGCAGCAGCCCGCGGGCCTCGGCGAGCGCGGCCAGCTCCTCGGCCTCGGCGGCGGTCGCGGCCAGCGGCTTGTCCACGACGACCGGCAGCCCCGCATCGAGGGCGGCGCGGGCGAGCGGCACATGGGTGCGGTTCGGGGACGCGATGACGATCAGGTCCAGCTCATCCGCCCGGCCCCACAGCTCATCGGCGGAGTCCGCGAGACGGATGTCGGGGAACTCGGCGCGTGCCTGCCGCTGCCGCTCCGGGCTGGAGGTGACGACGGTGTCCAGGACCAGTCCCTCGGTGGCCGCGATCAAGGGGGCGTGGAAGACGGATCCGGCCAGGCCGTAGCCGATCAGTCCCACGCGGACGGTGCTGCTGTCATCCAGGGCATCCATGGCATCCATGAGCCCACTTTGGCAACAGCGTTGCTAAAGCGCAAGCGATGGCCACAATGGAGGGGTGAACAGCACCATGTCGGGGGCGGCCGGGCCCGGAGCCAATCTGACCGCCCTGCGCAGCCATAACGCCGCGCTCATCCTGCGTCTGCTGCGCGACGCGGGCGAGGACGGCGTCAGCCGACCGGAGCTGGCCGCCCACACCGGCCTCACCCCCCAGGCCGTCAGCAAGATCACGGCACGGCTGAGGACCGAGGGACTGGCGGTGGAGGCCGGTCAGCGCGCCTCGACCGGCGGCAAACCGCCCGCCGTGCTCCGCCTGGTCCCGGGCGCCCGCCATGCGATCGGGCTTCAGCTCGACCGCGATGAGCTGACGGCCGTCCTCGTCGACCTCGCGGGCACGGAGGTCGCCGCCCGCAGCGCGCCCTTCGACTTCGGTGCGCGGGCGGAGGAGGCGCTCGCGGCGGCCACCGCCGAGGTCAGGGCGCTCCTCGCGGATGCCGGGACCGGCCTTACGGAGACCGGCACGGAGGCTGGCGGCACGGAGACCGGCGGCGCGACTCGCGGGGCGACCGGCGGCGCGACTCGCG
>NZ_JAHLEM010000540.1 GCF_018883605.1 Streptomyces niphimycinicus
AGTCGACCTGGTCGCAGTATGTGTCGTCCTCGTCCAGCGGCTCGGCCAAGACGCCCGAGGAAGCCACCGAGCTGCTGAAGAAGAGCGCCAAGACGACGCTGGAGAAGATGAAGGAGTGACTCGCGGGGCCGCTCCCGGGCCGCCGCTCGACGGGGCCTAGGGCTCCGCCGCTCGACGGGGCCTAGCTCGACGGGGCCTTAGGGCTGGCCTCGGCCCGCCCGGGCGGCGCGGACGATCGTGACGACCGCCTTCTCCAGGGCGTACGCCGGATCGTCTCCGCCGCCCTTGACCCCCGCGTCGGCCTCGGCGACGGCGCGCAGCGCGACCGCCACTCCATCCGCCGACCAGCCGCGCATCTGCTGCCGCACCCGGTCTATCTTCCACGGCGGCATGCCCAGCTCACGGGCGAGATCGCCGGGGCGGGCGTTGCGCGGCGCGGAGGCCAGCTTGCCGATCGCGCGGACGCCCTGGGCCAGGGCGCTGGTGATCAGCACCGGCGGCACCCCGGTGGAGACGGCCCAGCGCAGCGCCTCCAGCGCCTCGGCCGCCCGGCCCTCGACGGCGCGGTCGGCGACGGTGAAGCTGGACGCCTCGGCGCGGCCGGTGTAGTAGCGGGCGACGATGGCCTCGTCGATCGTGCCCTCGACATCGGCCACGAGCTGGGAGACCGCGCTGGCCAGCTCGCGCAGATCGCTTCCGATGGCGTCGACCAGGGCCTGGCACGCCTCGGGGGTGGCCGACCGGCCGGTGGCGCGGAACTCCGAGCGCACGAACGCCAGTCGGTCGGCGGGCTTGGTCATCTTGGGGCAGGCGACCTCGCGCGCCCCGGCCTTACGGGCGGCATCGAGCAGCCCCTTGCCCTTGGCCGCGCCCGCGTGCAGCAGAACGAGCGTGATCTCCTCGGCGGGGGCGCCGAGATAGCCCTTCACGTCCTTGATCGTGTCGGCCGACAGATCCTGTGCGCTACGCACCACGACCACCTTGCGCTCGGCGAAGAGCGAGGGGCTGGTGAGCTCGGCGAGGGTGCCGGGCTGGAGCGCGTCGGGCGTCAGGTCACGCACATCGGTGTCGGGGTCGGCCGCGCGGGCAGCCGCCACCACCTGCTGCACGGCGCGGTCGAGCAGCAGCTCCTCCTGGCCCACGGCGAGCGTCACGGGGGCGAGCGGATCGTCGGTCGTCGTCTTCCTGGCCATCGCGGTCCAGCATCCCACGGACCACCGACAACCCGGCCGCGTGCCGCCGTCCGGATGTCCGACAATGTTCCGGTGATCGATGAAGGACTGACCGGCATCCGGCACATCCTGGTGCTGCCCGACCGCGACGCCGCGGAGGAGGTGGCCGAGGCGCTGCCGGAGCGCTTCGGCGTCTCCCAGGAGCCCCAGTTGGTGCGGGACGCGCTGGCGGGCGAGGACGACGCCGAGGACGCCCAGTGGCTGGTGGTGATCGAGGACCCGGCCAGGGCTCTGGACCCGGCGGCGCTGGACGCGTTCGCGGACGAGTACGACGGCTGGCTGGAGGCCGAATAGTCTGGCGCCCGGTCAAGGGCATGGCTCATCGTGGTCACTGAAGATGGTCGCTAAGGGTGGTCACTGAAGGTGGACGCTGAAGGTGGACGCTGAAGAGGGGGCTCCAAGGATGAGTGGGACTGTGACGGCAGTCAGCAGCAACGGCGAGTACTCGTTCACCAAGCCGAACCGGGACGGCATCACACTGCTCGCCGGCCTCGGTGTCGAGGGCGACATACACGCCGGCGTGACCGTCAAGCACCGCTCACGCGTCGCCCAGGACCCCACCCAGCCGAATCTGCGCCAGGTCCACCTCATCCATGAAGAGCTCTTCGCCGAGGTCGGTGCCGAGGGATTCAAGGTTTTGCCCGGCGACCTCGGCGAGAACATCACCACCCGTGGCATCGATCTGCTCGGCCTGCCGGTCGGCACGCTGCTGCGCATCGGCGATGCCGCGGTGCTGGAGGTGACCGGGCTCCGCAATCCCTGTCTACAGATCGACGCCTTCCAGAGCGGGCTCCTGAAGCGGGTCGTCGGCCGCGATGAGGCCGGGAACATCGTGCGCAAGGCCGGAATCATGAGCATCGTGAAGGAAGGCGGCACGGTGTGCCCGGGCGACACGATCACAGCGGAGCTCCCCACCGGCCCCCATCGCCCCCTGGACCGGGTCTGACGGCTTCCCGGCATGGAGGAGACCACCGCCCTACTGGGGCCCGCCCTACTGGGACATCCGCCCGATGCGCGGCTGCTGATCGTCAACTGCGATGACTTCGGCATGTATCCGGCGATCAACGCCGCGGTGATCGAGTCGATCGAAGAGGGCATCGCCAGTTCATGCAGTCTGATGGTCCCGTGCCCCGCGGCACCGCGGCCATGGAGCTGCTCGGCCGACGGCCGCGGATCCCGTTCGGAATCCATCTCACCCTGGTGTGCGAGATGCCCGACTACCGGTGGGGGCCGATGGCCGCCAGGGAACGAGTTCCCTCACTGCTGGACGCCGAGGGTGAACTGTTCCCGCCGACGCCCGCCGGACGGGCGGCCCTGCTCGGCCGGGCCCGGCTCGATGAGATCGAATGCGAGTCGCGATCTGCCTGCCGGGCTCAATGAATGGGCGGTGCACCCGAGTGTGGGAAACCAGGATTCGCAGGCCATCGACGATGGCTGGCGCGTGCGCCGGACGGACTACGAGTTCCTGATATCGCCGCAGGCCCGTGAAGTTCTCCAGCAGGAGGGCATAACCGTGCTGGACTACCGGACGATCCAGCGTGTCTGGAGCATGGCTTTGGCACCGGAGAGGCCCGCTACGACCTTCATTCCTCCTGCGCCAGGGCCTTGACGAGTTCTTTCGCGAGCGGACCCGAGGAAGCCGGATTCTGCCCGGTGAAGAGATTGCGGTCCACGACCGTGTAGGGCTCCCAGGCGGGACCCCGCGAATACTGGGTGGGCAGCGTCTTCAGCTCGTCCTCCAGCAGCCACTTGGCTTTGTCGGCGAGACCGACCCCGGCCTCCTCCTCATTGCAGAAACCCGTCAGACGGTAGTCGGCGAAGGGTGTGTCGCCGTTCGCGTCACGGGTGGCGAGGAGCGCGGCGGGGGCGTGGCAGACAATGGCGAGCGGATTGCCGGAAGCGAGTGCCTTCCGCAGCAGTTCCCCGGAGTCCGGGTCGACCGAGAGGTCCTGCATCGGGCCGTGGCCTCCGGGGTAGTAGATCGCGTCATAGTCCTCGAGGCGCACGTCCGTCAGGGAGATCGGATGCCGCAGCTCATCCGCCGACTCGATGACGGCCTCCTCCTTGAGGGCGTTCTCCTCGCCGCCCGCCATGCGTGGTTCCAGACTCATCGTGTCGACAACCGGGACCACCCCATTCGGAGTTGCCACGGTGACTTCGTGTCCGGCGCCGGTGAATACGCTGTAGGGCGCCACGAACTCCTCGGCCCAGTACCCGGTGGGGTGCCGGTGTCCGTCTTTCAGGGTCCAATAGCTCGCGCCGGTCAGCACGCACAGGATCTTGGCCATGGGACGCTCCTTTGAAACCGTTGCCCTGGAAAGGGACTGCGTCCGGGATTGAACATATGCAGCAAGTGTGGGCAGGCGCACTGGGGGCTGCAACTCGGCTGTAGTTGGCGCAGAGCCGTCGCGACTCACCGGCGCGGACGCCAAGCGGCGGTGACCGGCCCGGCAGTGCCTAAGCTTTCGCCGTGGACGACACAACACCTGGTATATGCGTCAGACCGGGCGGTCTGGCCGACGCACCGGCCATCCTGGACATGCTCGACTCCGCGGTGGCCTGGATGAACGCTCGGGGCAACACCGAGCAGTGGGGCACGACGCCGTATTCGCAGAAGACGGGCGGGGCGGCGCGGGTCGAGCGGTACACGACCGAGAATGCCCCGTATATCGCGGAGTTGGGCGGAACGCCCGTCGGAGCCATCGTGCTGGACTCCGGGCCCAGCCCACAGATGCCGATCGCACCGGCCGGGGAACCCGAGCGGTACGTCCGGCTGCTGGTCTCCGACCGACAACGCGCCGGTCTCGGCATCGGGGCGGCGCTGCTGGCACATGCCGTCGAGGAGACCCGGCGGGCCGGGGTGGGGCTGCTGCGGGTCGACTGCTGGGCGGGCGGCGGGGGCGAACTGGTCGCGTTCTACGAGCGCAACGGTTTCACCGCCACCGACCCTTTCATGTCCGGATCCTGGCCCGGACAGGTGCTGGCCCGGCGGGTCGACTGACGGCACGGGCAGGCGGGGCACGGCAGGGCAGGGCAGGGCAGGGCGCCACAGTGGCATCACATGGCACCACCTGGCGCCATTAGCGGCACCAGAGCCTCCGAGGCCCCGCGTGGCACCGCATTGACACAATCCGACGTCAGCACATTTCCGCAGGTCAGAGCGGGTCGATGCACCCCGGGCCACGATCGCCACCCTTATCGCCTTGCACATGGCGCCATCGTGGTGCCACTATGGCGTCATGGACCTCACGCCGTATGTCGACAACCTCCGCCGTGAACTCGCGGTGGCCGCCGAAGCCGGCGGCGAAGAAGCCCGCGAGCTGGCCGACCGGCTCACCGCTCCCCTGGAGTCGGCGACCCGGCTGACGATGCTCAATGTGCTCTCCGCCGCGATGGACGAGATCACCCGTGAACTCGCCCCCGGCTCGGTCGACGTACGGCTGCGCGGGCTCGACCCCGACTTCGTGGTGACACGGCCTGCGGGCGGCGAGGCGTACGAGGACAAGAGCGGGCCCGCCGAGCCGCTCAAGGCACCGGCCCCGGCACCCGCCGACGGCGACGACGGCGGCACCGCCCGCGTCAATCTGCGGCTGCCCGCCCATCTCAAGGCGCGCGCCGAGGAGGCCGCGAACCGCGAGGGCCTGTCGGTCAACGCGTGGCTGGTACGAGCCGTGTCGGCCGCGGTCGACGGCGGCGCCCCGCCACGTACGACGGAGCAGCCGCGCACCACCCGCACCGTCGGACAGAGCTTCACGGGCTGGGTGCGCTGACCGCGCACCGCCTACGCCACTTCACGCACCCCACTTCACGCACCCCACTTCACGCACCCCACTCCACCCACACCACGTCCCACCAGCGGGGACGCCACGACGACCCAAGAGGACGGGACAGCCATGCCTTCTTTCGACGCTCCTTTTGACACCCCCGGACCGATCTCGGTCACCGCCCATGTGGAGGCCGGATCCATCCGGTTCATCACCGCCGACCGGCTCGACACCGTCGTCGATGTGCTGCCCCGCGACCCGAAGAAGGACCAGGACGTACGGGCGGCCGACCAGACCGAAGTGCGTTACGCCAGCGGCCTGTTGACCATCAGGACACCCAAGCAGCGCTATCTCATCGGGCGCACCGGAACCGTCGATGTGACGGTCGAACTGCCCACCGGCTCGCAGGTGGAGATGACCGGCGCCTGGGCCCAGGTGCACGGCGAGGGGCGGCTCGGCGAGGTCCGGGTGAAGACCTCGTCGGGCGATGTCCGCCTCGACACCACCGGTCCGCTGCATCTGATCGCCTCCCACGGCACCATCACCGTGGACCGCGTCGAGGGACCCGCCGAGATCACCACCAGCTCGGGCAGCCTGCGCGTCGGTGCCATCGACGGCTCGGCCGTCCTGAAGAACTCCCATGGCACCACGACCGTCGGCGACGCCCTGGGCGATCTGCGGGTGAGCGGCGCCAATGGCGACATCTTCATCGAGCACGCCGAAGGCTCGGTCACCGCCACCACCGCGCATGGCGCCGTCCGTCTCGATGAGGTCGCGCGCGGCACCGTCCAGTTGGAGACCTCCTACGGCGCCATCGATGTCGGCATCCGCGAGGGCACGGCGGCCTGGCTCGACGTCAGCTCGAGCGCCGGGCAGGTGATCAACGCGCTCTCCGCGTCCGAGAGCCCGGACAAGTCCGAGGACACCGCCGAGGTCAGGGCCCGTACCCGCTTCGGCAACATCAACATCCGCCGCGCCCGAGCCTGACCGCTCCATCTCCCGACAGCCAAGATCACTTCATCGCTCACCGCGCCTTCGAAGGGGAGGGCCCTATGCCTTCATCTGTCATGCCCACGCCCAGGCAGGTCGGCGGCCAGCAGCCGCCCGCCGTCTCCACCGCGGATCTGCGCAAGTCGTACGGCGCCAAGACCGTCCTCGACGGCATCGATCTGCGCATCCCGTCCGGCTCCGTGTTCGCGCTGCTCGGGCCGAACGGTGCCGGGAAGACCACCACCGTGCAGATCCTGTCCACGCTGATCGCGGCCGACGGCGGCCAGGCCCAGGTCGCGGGCCACGACGTCGCCACCGCACCGGAGGGGGTACGCGCCGCGATCGGCGTCACCGGGCAGTTCGCCGCACTCGACGACCTGCTCACCGCCGAGGAGAACGTGCTCCTCATGGCCGACCTGCTGCGCCTGGGCAAGCGCGAAGGGCGCAGGCGGGCCAAGGAGCTGCTGGAGCGGTTCGACATCGCGGACGTCGCGCACAAGCGCGCCGCGCTCTTCTCCGGCGGCATGCGGCGCCGGCTCGACCTCGCCATGACGCTGGTCGGCGACCCGCAGGTGATCTTCCTCGACGAGCCGACGACCGGGCTGGACCCGCGCAGCCGCCGCACCATGTGGGAGACCGTGCGCTCGCTGGTCGCCGGTGGTGTCACCGTTTTCCTCACCACCCAATACCTCGAAGAAGCCGACCAGTTGGCGGACCGGATCGCCGTGCTCGACGGCGGCCGGATCGTCGCCGAGGGCACCGCCGACGAACTCAAGGCACAGATCCCCGGCAGCCATGTGCGCCTGCGGTTCACCGACCCCGACGAGTACGAGCGCGCGGCCGCCGCCTTCCCCGACGCGGTCCGGGACGATGAGCAGCTCGCCCTGCGCGTCGCGGGCGACGGCGATCTCGACGCGCTGCGCGCCCTGTTCGACCGGCTCGACGCCACCGGTATCCGCGCCGCCGACTTCTCCGTGCACACCCCCGACCTCGACGACGTGTTCCTCGCCCTGACCGGCGACGGCAGCACCGACCCCGCGCTCCACGCGAAGGAGACCCTGCGATGAGCACCCTCACCTACGTCGTGCACGACTCGATGACGATGCTGCGGCGCAATATCAAGCACGCGCTGCGCTATCCGGCCGTGTCGCTGGGCGCCTCCATGATGCCCATCATGATGCTGCTGCTGTTCGTGTACGCCTTCGGCAACTCGATCGGCTCCGGCATGGGCGGCGGCCGGGACGCGTATCTGAACTATCTGACGCCCGGCATCATGATCATGGGGGTGGCCGGCGGCTCGATGTCGACCTCGATCGCGGTCTGCTCCGACATGACCGAGGGCATCATCAACCGCTTCCGCACCATGAACATCACCCGCTCGTCGTTCATGACGGGCCATGTCATCGGCAGCGTCCTCACGACGATGGTGAGCCTCGTCCTGGTGGTGGGCGTCGCACTCGCCATCGGCTTCCGGCCGAACGCCAATCCGCTGGAGTGGCTGGCCGCCGCCGGTCTCCTCACGGCCATCGCGTTCGCCGTGACATGGCTGTCGTGCGCGCTCGGCCTGATCTCCAAGACAGTGGAGTCCGCGAGCAACAAGCCGCTGCTGGTCCAGTTCCTCCCGTTCCTCGGCTCCGCCTTCGTACCGGCCGAGTCCATGTCCCCGGGGCTGCGCTGGTTCGCCGAGCACCAGCCGTTCACTCCGATGACCGAGACCCTGCGCGGTCTGCTCTCCGGCTCGGAGATCGGCAACGACGGCTGGCTCTCGCTCGCCTGGTGCGCCGGTATCGCCCTGGTCGGCTACGTCTGGTCGCGCTCGCTCTTCAACAGCAACACCAAGCGCTGAGCACCGGAACACACCCGGGCGGGGTGCCCACTCACCGGCAGGGAGTGAGCACCCCGCCCAGATGTGTCCGCGCTCAGGGCCCACCGTGGCCTCCGAGCACCGCGCGCAGCCCCGGGTCTCGTATCACCGCGATCGGACCGTCGGTGTCGGTCCGCAGCACGGCGGCTCCCTGGGCACGCAGGGCGGCGATGGTACGGGGCGACGGATGGCCGTAGGGGTTGTCGGCGCCGCAGGAGATCAGGGCGAGGCGGGGTCTGAGACGGCGGAGCAGGTGCGAGTCCTGGTAGGCCGAGCCGTGGTGGGCCACCTTGAGGACATCGACCTCGGGGAGGGTGGGGTGCGCCGTCCGCAGGGCCTGCTGGGCCGGGGGCTCCAGGTCGCCCAGGAGGAGCAGGGTCAGGCCCGCCGTGCGGACGAGGAGGGTGACGCTCGCGTCGTTCGGCCCCTCGGCCCCGGCCGGGGCGGGCGGCGGCGCGGGCCACAGGACCTCCCAGGACAGCGGGCCCAAGCGCCGCCGCTCCCCCGGCACCGCCGCGACTACCGGGATATGCGCCGACCGGGCCCTGCGCCGCACGAACTCGGCCTGGCCGGGCGGCTCTTCCAGACCCGTCGTCTCGATGGCGCCGACCGCGCGCCCCCGTAACGCACCGGTCAGCCCGGCCACATGGTCGGCATGGAAGTGGGTCAGGACCAGCAGCGGAATCCGGACGACGCCCAGCGAACGCAGACAGCGGTCGACGGCCCGCGGCTCGGGCCCGGTGTCCACGACGACGGCCGTACCGGGCCCCGCGGCCAGGACGAGGGCATCGCCCTGGCCGACATCGCACGCCACCATCCGCCAACCGGGCGGTGGCCAGCCGGTGATGATCCGGGCCAGGGGTGCCGGGCGTACGACGGCCAGCAGCACCAGCAGGGCGCACGCCGCGCACAGCAGACGGTGGCGCAGCAGCCGGCGGCCGACGAGGACGACGGCCAGGGTGACAACGGCCAGCAGCAGCGCGCCGGTCCAGCCGTCCGGCCAGTCCGCCTCGGCCCCGGGCAGCGCCGCGCCGGTACGGGCCACCTGGGCGATCCACCCGGCGGGCCAGCCCGCCGGCCAGGCGATCCAC
>NZ_JAHLEM010000541.1 GCF_018883605.1 Streptomyces niphimycinicus
CTCGGGGGGCGGGCACGGCGGCGACGCGGCCGGGGCCGGGAGCGACGCGAGTGACGAGCCCGAGGCGGGCGGCGGGACCGGCCGGGACGAGGCGCGCGGCGACGAGGTCCAGGCCGAGGACGGCGGCAATCGGTTCACCGTGCGGCTGGACAACTTCGAGGGGCCCTTCGACCTCCTCCTCCAGTTGATCTCCAAGCACAAGCTGGACGTCACCGAGGTCGCGCTCTCCAAGGTCACCGACGAGTTCATGGTCTATATCCGCGCCATGGGGCCGGACTGGGACCTCGACCAGACCACCGAGTTCCTCGTCGTCGCGGCGACCCTGCTGGACCTCAAGGCGGCCCGGCTGCTGCCCGCCGCCGAGGTCGAGGACGAGGCGGACCTGGCGCTGCTGGAGGCGCGCGACCTGCTCTTCGCGCGGCTGCTCCAGTACCGCGCGTACAAGCAGATCGCGGACATCTTCAACGACCGGCTGATCGCCGAGAGCGCCCGTTACCCCCGTACGGTCGGTCTGGAGCCGCACCACGCCGAGCTGCTCCCCGACGTCGTCATCAGCATCGGGCCCGAGGGCTTCGCCAAGCTGGCCGTCAAGGCCATGCAGGCCAAGCCCAAGCCGCAGGTCTATATCGACCACATCCACGCCCCCCTGGTCAGCGTCCGGGAGCAGGCCGAGGTGGTGGTCGCGCGGCTGCGGGAGCTGGGGGAGGCCACCTTCGGCACGCTCACCGAGGACGCCCCCGACGTCCTTACGGTCGTCGCGCGCTTCCTGGCGCTCCTGGAGCTCTACCGCGAGCGCGCGATCCTGCTCGACCAGCCGGAGGCGCTCGGGTCGCTCATGGTCCGCTGGACGGGAGAGGCGGGGCAGGAGCCGCTGGTCACCGACGAGTTCGACCAGGAGGCCCGGGCCAAGCCCGGTAAGGAGACGGCCACGCCGGAGCCGGAGAACGAGCCGGAGAACGAGCCGGAGAAGGAGTCGGAGAAGGAGAAGGAGGAGGTACCGAGTTGAGCGAGCAGCGGACATCCGCCGGGCTCTCCGAGGTCGCCGAGCTGGACCTCAAGCCCGCCCTGGAAGCCGTCCTCATGGTCGTCGACGAGCCCGCCACCGAGGAGCACCTCGCCAAGGTGCTGGCCCGGCCGCGCCGCGCCGTCGCGGACGCGCTGCGCGAGCTGGCCGACGAGTACGCGACCCAGGGCCGGGGCTTCGAGCTGCGGCTGGTCGCGGGCGGCTGGCGCTACTACACGCGCCCGGCCTACGCCGCCGCCGTCGAGGGGTTCGTCCTGGACGGCCAGCAGGCCCGGCTCACCCAGGCCGCTTTGGAAACCCTCGCGGTGGTCGCGTACCGTCAGCCGGTCAGCCGTTCCCGTGTCTCGGCCGTCCGCGGTGTCAACTGCGACGGCGTCATGCGGACCCTCCTCCAGCGGGGACTGGTCGAGGAGGCGGGCACGGAACCCGAAACAGGTGCGATCCTGTACAGGACGACGAACTACTTCCTGGAGCGGATGGGCCTGCGAGGGCTGGACGAGCTTCCGGAGCTGGCACCGTTCCTCCCCGAGGCGGACGCGGTCGAGGGCGAGTCCCAGGAGGGCGTGCCGTCGTTCGATCCGGACGCCATCGACAGCGATGACGCGCACGACGACGTAGAACACCGAGCCCGTAGCGGCCACTCTCAGACGGAAACTTGATGCGAAGCAGCGGCAGGAACAGCAGGGGCAGCGGCAGCGGTAGCGGCGGCAACAACTACCGGGGCGCGGGGAACCGGCGCGACGAGCAGCAGCAGCGCGCCGGCCGCCCCCGCCCCGAGGAGCGCCGCTACGACGTGGGCGGCGGCCCCCAGGCGGGCCCCGGCCCTAAGGCGGGCCCCAAGGGAGGCCAGGGTGGCGGCCCCAAGGGCGGCCCCAAGGGCGGCACGGCCAAGAGCGGTGCCCCCAAGGGCGTCGGCGGCCGCGGCCGCAAGCCGAACGCCCCGGCCCGTCCGCGCGAGTACGAGGCGCAGATGGAGGAGCGCAACCGCGCCCGCCACGACAAGCCGCGGGTCGCCCTGCCCAAGACCTTCGGCGAGGTCGAGGGCGAGCGGCTACAGAAGGTCCTCGCCCGCGCAGGCATGGGCTCGCGCCGCGCCTGTGAGGAGCTGATCGACCAGGCCCGGGTCGAGGTCAACGGCAAGATCGTGACCGAGCAGGGGCTGCGCGTCGACCCCGAGAAGGACGAGATCAAGGTCGACGGGCTGACCGTGGCCACCCAGTCGTATCTCTTCTTCGCGCTGAACAAGCCCGCCGGTGTCGTCTCCACCATGGAGGACCCCGACGGCCGCCAGTGCCTGGGCGACTATGTGACCAACCGCGAGACCCGGCTCTTCCACGTCGGCCGGCTCGACACCGAGACCGAGGGCATCATCCTGCTCACCAACCACGGTGAGCTGGCCCACCGCCTCACCCACCCCCGCTACGGCGTGAAGAAGACCTATCTCGCCGCCATCCAGGGCCCGCTCCCGCGCGACCTGGGCAAGCGGCTCAAGAGCGGCATCGAGCTGGAGGACGGCTACGCCCGCGCCGACCACTTCCGGGTGGTGCAGAACACCGGCAAGAACTATCTGGTCGAGGTGAGCCTGCACGAGGGCCGTAAGCACATCGTGCGGCGGATGCTGGCCGAGGCCGGTTTCCCGGTCGACAAGCTGGTGCGGACGGCCTTCGGCCCGATCGCGCTCGGCGACCAGAAGTCCGGCTGGCTGCGCCGGATGACCAACACCGAGGTCGGCATGCTGATGCGCGAGGTCGAGCTCTGAGAGCCGGGGACCTCCGAGGGCCCGGGGACCGCCGAGGCCGGAGGCCCGGGGACCGCTGACGGCTCCGGCCGTCGTGGCGGCCCGCCGCGTCCCGCCCACCGGTGTCTCGTCCAGCGGTCGCCCCGAGAGGCTGTCGGACCCGCTCGTTACGCTGATCGGGAGTGCGGCCGGTGACCGGCCGCACCCGACGCACGACAGGCACAGCGCGCACAGGGAGCGAGACGTGGCGGTACGAGCGGTCCGCGGGGCAGTCCAGCTTGAGCGGGACGAGCCGGAGCACATGCATGAGCAGGTCTCCGCGCTGCTGACGGCCATCCTGGCGCGCAATGCCCTCGACCCCGACGATCTGATCAGTGTGTGGTTCACGGCCACCCCCGATCTGCACAGCGACTTCCCCGCGGCCGCCGCCCGCAAGCTGGGCATCACCGATGTGCCGCTGATCTGCGCCCAGGAGCTGGACATAGCGGGGGCCATGCCCCGCGTCGTCCGCATCCTGGCGCATATCGAGACCTCCCTGCCCAAGTCCGAGATCGCCCATGTCTACCTCGGCGCCGCCGCCGCCCTCCGCAAGGACATCGCCCAATGAGAACCGCGCTCGTCATCGGCACCGGCCTGATCGGCACCTCCGCCGCGCTGGCCCTGGCCGGCCGCGGGGTCCAGGTGCACCTCGCCGACCATGACGCGGACCAGGCCCGCACCGCCGAGGCGCTCGGCGCCGGGACGCAGGGCGAGCCCGAGGGGCCCGTGGACCTGGCGATCGTCGCCGTGCCCCCGGCGTACGTGGCCGGGACGGTGGCCGATGTACTGCGCCGCGGCCTGGCCCGGGGCGTGCTGGACGTCGCGAGCGTCAAGGGCGGCCCGCGCCGCGAGCTGGAGGCCCTCGGCTGCGATCTGACCCGCTACATCGGCACGCATCCGATGGCGGGCCGGGAGCGCTCCGGGCCGCTGGCCGCCACCGCCGACCTCTTCGAGGGGCGGCCCTGGGTGCTCACGCCCACCGGCGGCACCGACACCGAGGTGCTCAACCTCGCGCTCGAGCTCGTCGCGCTGTGCCGGGCCGTGCCCGTGGTGATGGAGGACGAGGCCCACGACCGGGCGGTGGCGCTGGTCTCGCACACCCCGCACCTGCTGTCCAGCATGGTCGCCGCACGGCTCCAGGACGCCGATGAGACGGCCGTGCGGCTGTGCGGCCAGGGCATCCGCGACGTCACCCGGATCGCGGCCTCCGACCCCGCCATGTGGATCGACATCCTCTCCGCCAACCCCGGCCCGGTCGCCGATGTGCTCGCCGCCGTCGCCTCCGACCTCGACGAGACGGTGCGGGCGCTGCGCGCGCTCCAGTCCGCCGACGAGGCCAAGCGCGGCGACGGCACGGCCGGTATCGAGGACGTGCTGCGCCGGGGCAACGCCGGGCGCGAGCGGGTGCCGGGCAAGCACGGCGCCGCCTCGGCCGTCTATGAGACCGTCACGGTGCTCATCGGCGACCAGCCCGGCGAGCTGGCCCGGATCTTCGCCGACGCGGGCCGGGCGGGGGTCAACATCGAGGACGTCCGGATCGAGCACGCCACCGGGCAGCAGTCCGGTCTGATCCAGCTCATGGTCGAGCCCTCGGCGGCCCCGGGGCTCACCAAGGCCCTGCGCGAGCGGGGCTGGTCCATCCGGCAGTAGCGATGACCCGGACCGCCGGGCGCCCCGGCGGACCGGGCCACCCCTGTGGACGGCCCCGGGCGGACCGGGGCCGTCCACAGGGGTGCGAAGCCGCCCGTGGGAAGCCAGTAACCTTGTCCGAGGCTCACCTGGCCCGTTCAACTCAGCCCCGTGCACACGAAAGGTGTCTGTCACCGTGGAAACCGCCGCCCGGACCGCCCCGGCAGCAGTGATTGTCGCGATCGACGGCCCCGCAGGCACGGGCAAGTCCAG
>NZ_JAHLEM010000542.1 GCF_018883605.1 Streptomyces niphimycinicus
AGCCGCCCGTGGGAAGCCAGTAACCTTGTCCGAGGCTCACCTGGCCCGTTCAACTCAGCCCCGTGCACACGAAAGGTGTCTGTCACCGTGGAAACCGCCGCCCGGACCGCCCCGGCAGCAGTGATTGTCGCGATCGACGGCCCCGCAGGCACGGGCAAGTCCAGTACTTCGAAGGCCGTCGCCGCCAAGCTGGGCCTGGGCTACCTGGACACCGGCGCCCAGTACCGGGCGATCACCTGGTGGATGGTGACCAACGGCATCGACGTCGACGACGCCGTGGCCGTGGCCGACGCCGCGGCCAAGCCACACATCGTCTCCGGGATCGACCCGGCCGCCCCGACGATCAGCGTCGACGGCACCGATGTCGCCGGGCCGATCCGCACCCAGGAGGTCACCTCGCGGGTCAGCGCGGTCAGCGCGGTGCCCGAGGTGCGTACCGTGATCACCGAGCTTCAGCGGACCATCGCCGCCGAGGCGCCGCGCGGCATCGTGGTCGAGGGCCGGGACATCGGCACCACGGTTCTCCCGGACGCCGACGTCAAGATCTTCCTGACCGCCTCCCCGGAGGTCCGGGCGGCCCGCCGCAGCGGTGAGCTGAAGGGCAAGGAGGCCGCCGACCTGGCCGCCACCCAGGCCGCGCTGGCCAAGCGGGACGCCCTGGACTCCGGCCGTAAGACCTCGCCGCTCGCCAAGGCGGCCGACGCGGTCGAGGTGGACACCTCCGAACTCACCCTCGACCAGGTCATCGAGTGCGTCGTCACTCTCGTCGAGGAGAAGCGGACGGTCGCGTGAGCGCCACCGAAGCGACGCTTCCCAGCGCGGGCGGGGCCGTCGTGGCACGGCGGATCGGCATCGGCCTGATGTACGGGCTGTGGCGGCCCCGGGTGCTGGGCGCATGGCGGATCCCGTCCGCCGGGCCCGTCATCCTCGCGGGAAACCACTCGCACAACATCGACGGCCCGATGCTGATCGGCACCTCGCCGCGGCCGGTGCACTTCCTGGTCAAGAAGGAGGCGTTCGTCGGCCCGCTGGACCCGTTCCTGCGCGGTATCGGGCAGCTCAAGGTGGACCGTGCGAGCGCCGACCGCGCCGCGATCGGCCAGGCCCTGGGGGTGCTGGAGCGCGGCGGGGTGCTCGGGATCTTCCCGGAGGGCAGCCGCGGCGAGGGCGACTTCGCGTCGCTGCGCTCGGGCCTCGCGTACTTCGCCGTGCGCTCCGGTGCGCCGATCGTGCCGGTGGCGGTGCTCGGCACCGCCACCCCGCGCGGCGACGGGCGGGCCAGGGCGCTGCCCCGGCTGCGCAGCAGGGTCGACGTGGTGTTCGGCGACCCCTTCGAGGCGGGAGACGGAAGCGGCAGGCGGACGCGGGCGGCCCTGGACCAGGCCACCGAGCGCATCCAGCAGCGGCTGGGCGCGCATCTGGGCACCGCCAGGCGGCTGACCGGCCGCCCAGACCAGACATGAGATCCGCGAGCCCTCAGGGGCTGCCGCGGTATTGAGGGACGACGAGGAAATCTTCATGAACGACCAGATCCACAGCGGCGGCGACGAGCACGGGGAGCTTGGCGACGCCGAGTACGCGGAGTTCATGGAGCTCGCCGTGCAAGAGGGCTTCGACCTGGAGGAGGTCGAGGGCGACCTCGCCGCGGCGGGACATGGCCCGCTGCCGGTGCTGGCCGTCGTCGGCCGCCCCAACGTCGGCAAGTCCACCCTGGTGAACCGGATCATCGGCCGCCGCGAGGCGGTCGTCGAGGACCGTCCCGGGGTCACCCGCGACCGGGTGACCTACGAGGCCGAGTGGTCCGGCCGCCGCTTCAAGGTGGTCGACACCGGCGGCTGGGAGCAGGACGTGCTCGGTCTCGACGCGTCCGTGGCGGCCCAGGCCGAGTTCGCGATCGAGGCCGCCGACGCGGTGGTCTTCGTCGTGGACGCGACGGTGGGCGCCACCGACACCGACGAGGCCGTCGTCAAGCTGCTGCGCCGGGCCGGAAAGCCCGTGGTGCTGTGCGCCAACAAGGTCGACGGGCCCAGTGGCGAGGCGGACGCCGCGATGCTGTGGTCGCTCGGCCTCGGCGAGCCGTACCCGGTCTCCGCGCTGCACGGCCGTGGCACCGGCGACATGCTCGACGCGGTCCTGGAGGCGCTGCCCGAGGCCCCGGCACAGACCTTCGGGGCGACGCTCGGCGGACCGCGCCGGATCGCCCTGGTCGGCCGCCCGAACGTGGGCAAGTCCTCGCTGCTCAACAAGGTCGCGAACGAGGAGCGGGTGGTCGTCAACGAGCTGGCGGGCACCACCCGCGACCCGGTCGACGAGATCATCGAACTGGGCGGCATCACCTGGAAGTTCGTCGACACCGCCGGTATCCGCCGCCGGGTCCACCTCCAGGAGGGCGCCGACTACTACGCCTCGCTGCGTACCGCGGCCGCCGTGGAGAAGGCGGAGGTCGCGGTCGTGCTGATCGACGCCAGTGAGTCCATCAGCGTCCAGGACCAGCGGATCATCACGATGGCCGTCGAGGCCGGGCGCGCGCTCGTCATCGCGTACAACAAGTGGGACACCCTCGACGAGGAGCGCCGCTACTACCTCGAGCGCGAGATCGAGACGGAGCTGGGGCAGATCCAGTGGGCGCCGCGGGTCAATGTCTCGGCGCGCACCGGCCGCCATATGGAGAAGCTGGTCCCGGCGATCGAGACGGCGCTGGCCGGCTGGGAGACCCGGGTCCCGACCGGGCGGCTCAACTCCTTCCTCGGCGAGATCGTCGCCTCCCATCCGCATCCGATCCGCGGCGGCAAGCAGCCGCGGATCCTCTTCGGGACGCAGGCCGGCACCCGGCCGCCGCGGTTCGTGCTCTTCGCCTCGGGCTTCCTGGAGGCGGGCTACCGCCGCTTCATCGAGCGGCGGCTGCGCGAGGAGTTCGGCTTCGAGGGGACGCCCCTACAGATCTCGGTGCGGGTGCGCGAAAAGCGCGGCCGCAAGAGGTAACGGTGGCGGCGCGCGGTTGACGCCATCCCGGCCCCGGACGCACCGTCCGGCGGCGGGGCGGCGGCGTGTGGCGCGCTCAGCGGCGGGTCGGTCCCGGCCCGCCGGGCGCGCATGACGGCACCACGTCAGCAGGTGTTTCAGTAGGTGTCCACCTCAGCAGGCGTCTCAGTAGGTGTGACCCCGCTCCTCGCCCCGGCCGGGCGGCAGGGCGGGGAGATAGCCGCGGTAGTACAGCTCGTCGGTGTGCCAGGCCCCGCTGTGGCTGTCCGGGCGGCCGTGGCCGCCGCTGACGAGGCCCCGGGGCTGGCCGATGGCGGCGAACGCCACGAACTCCATGTTCTCCTCGTCGGAGCGGTCGCCGGGCAGCGCCCGGAACAGCCTGCGGTACTCCGCGTACAACGCGTCGTAGATCGGCGTGGCGGAGTGGCGCCAGGGATCGTGCGCTGCCTCCAGGGCGGGGCGCATGGCCGGAATGCAGCCGTATGACGGGGGTCGGTAGGAGAGGTCGTATGCGTGCACGTATGTGCCAACGACCCGACCGCCCGTCGGATGCGGCATCGGTGGCGAATGGGCTGCCCACCACGGTTCGCCGAGGTCCGGTGGGAGGTCCGGGACGGCGGCGGTCATGTGCCCGCGAGCGGCATCGACGCGCCGACCAGCGCCCCGCGCGCCGCGGCCCGGTCCAGCGCCGCGCGCAGTTGGTCCTCGCGCGGCTGGGTGCCGATCGTGCCCGCCGCCGCGGCGTAGACCAGCACCTTCTGGGAACGGCCGACGGCGCTCCGCCAGCCCTCGCTGAGCGGCATCGGGCTGTGTGCCTGCCACCAGGCCACCGGCCGGCCGCCGCCCGGCGCCGGCATCAGCACCGCGTGCAGCCGCCCCATGGCCAGCAGCACCGACCAGCCGGGGTTGGGCGCGGGCGGCCGGCCCAGGTCGACCACCGGGGCGAACCCCTGCTCGCTGAGAAGCTGGAGGAACTCGTCGCCGTGCCCGGCCGAACCGGGGCGGATGATCGGCGCGGTCGGCTCCACCACCAGCGCCGGGCGCGCCTCCTGGCCCACCAGCACCACCCCGCTGGTCACGCCGAGCACCGCCTGCTGGGCCACCGGCGCCTGACCGGACGGGCTGTGGCCGGACGGCGCGGAGGTGTGGGAGGCGGTGGCGGGAGACGCGGGCGACGGGGCCGGATACGCCGGCGGGGCGGCCGGGGCGGGGAAGTGCGGCGCCGAAGCGTGCGCCGCGGCCGGTACGGGCGGTGCGTACGACGGCGCGGTGTCCTCACCCGTGATGGACCGCACCGCACCGCGCAACTGGTCCTCGGAGACCGGGACGACCTGGGAGGGGACGCAGGTGGCGTGCGCGAATGCCAGCACCGCCGTCTCCTGCCCCACGAAGAGCACGGTGCTGGTCCGCTCCTGCTCGGTGTTGCCGGGGGTGCGGCAGGACGTGCAGTCGTAAGCGCCCGGGGCGTTGTCCCCGGCGAGCAGCCGGTCGGCTTCTTCGTCGCCGATCTCGGCGCGTACGTCATTGCTGACGTCGAGCATGCGCGGCACGGGTGGCTCCTCGGTCTCGGTGGGTGCGCGGGGCCGGTCCCCGGCTCATACGTAGACAACGGGCCATGCGGGGCGGGGGTCACGCGGCCCGGCCGCCCCGGGGTCCGATGTGCCGTCGGGCCGGAAAGTTCCCCTGGCTTCCTACCGATTGCACATCTGTTGGGGCACAAGAAGGTGATGAAACCCAACCCTGTGCCACTTTTCTCCGTCTTACACCGTGGTAGGCGGACGAGACTCCCGTCCGCGGGGAAGCCAGGGGATACGGGGCCGGATGCACATCTCTTTCCTTATTCACAACGCGTACGGGATCGGCGGGACGATCCGGACCACGTACAACCTCGCCCGTTCCCTGGGAGAGCAGCACGATGTGGAGATCGTGTCGGTGTTCCGCCACCGTGATCAGCCGATCTTCGACCCCGGTCCGCGGGTGCGGCTCAGCCATCTCGTGGACATCCGCAAGAACAGCCCGTCCTACGACGGCGCCGACCCGGACCACGGCCGCCCGGCGGAGGTCTTCCCCGCGTCCGAGGGCCGCTACAAGCAGTACAGCGCCCTCACCGACCGCCGTATCGGAGACCATCTCCGCCGCCTGGACGCCGATATCGTTGTCGGAACCCGTCCCGGGCTCAATGTCCACATCGCCCGCGAGGCCCGTCGCGGTCCGGTACGGGTCGGACAGGAGCATCTGACGCTCGGCACCCACTCCACGGGGCTGAAGCGGGCCCTGCGCGCCGTCTACCCCCGGCTGGACGCGGTGACCACCGTGACCGAGGCCGACGCGCGGACCTACCGTGACCAGATGCGGCTGCCCGGGGTACGGGTCGAGGCGGTCCCCAACAGCGTGCCCGAGCCCGGTCTCGACCCCGCCGACGGCACCGGCAAATGGGTGGTCGCGGCCGGCCGGCTGGCCCCGGTCAAACGCTACGACCTGCTGATACGCGCCTTCGCGAAGGTCAGCGCGGCCCGCCCCGACTGGCGGCTGCGGATCTACGGCGGCGGCGCCCAGCACGCCAAGCTGCGCGCCCTCATCGACCAGCTCGGCCTCTACAACAACGTCTTCCTGATGGGCCCGGCCAATCCGCTCGACCCCGAGTGGGCCAAGGGCTCCATCGCCGCCGTCACCTCCAGTCTCGAGTCGTTCGGCATGACCATCGTGGAGGCGATGCGCTGCGGCCTTCCCGTGGTGTCCACCGACTGCCCGCACGGGCCGGCGGAGATCATCGACAACGGGGTGGACGGCCGGCTCGTGCCCACCGGCGACACCGACGCCATCGCCGCCGCGCTGCTCGACCTCATCAACAACGACGAGCTGCGCCAGCAGATGGGACAGGCGGCGCTGAAGGACTCGGCCCGCTTCGACCCCTCCCGGGTGGCCGGGCGCTACGAGACGCTGTTCTCCGGTCTGGTCGCCCGCAGCGGGCTGCGGGGCTCCCTGCACCGCGCCCGCGGCTCCCTGCTCAGTGGCGCGTTCGCCACCAAGGACTCCCTGCGGAAGGTGCGTGTCGCATGAGCGCAACGGCACAGGCAGCGCAGCACGTGGAGCAGGCCGCGCAACACGTCGAGCAGGCAGCGCAGCACGTCGAGGAGGACAGGATGAGCGAGGCCCCCGAGGCCGCCCCCGCCCGCGCCGACTGCGTGGCGGACTCCGCCGGAGGGCTCACGTTCCACATCGCCGACTGGGCCCGGCCCGGCCCCGGCGGCCTCGACGACTGGAGCGGTGCGCTGGTGCTGGTCCGCCGAGGCGCGGCGGACACCCCCGACGGGGAGGTGCGGCTGCCGCTGGGTCCCACCGCGGACGGCCGGCTCCAGGCCGCCCTGCCCAGCAACGTCGCCCTGCCCGAGGGCCGCTGGGACGTCCATGTGGCCCACCGGGACAGCGAGCCGCAGCGGCTCGCCCCGGGCCTGAACGATCTGCGCTCGCTCGTCGACCGCCGGCCGGGGCCGAGCACCAACCCGCTGTCCGTCCGCATCCCCTACGCCACCAAGCACGGCAATCTCTCGCTGCGCAGTTGGCGGCGGGCGCCCCATGCCGAGGCCGGGGAGATCCGGCTGGAGGACGACACGATGGCCGTCCGGGGGCGGCTCCACCGCGTCGCGTACCCGTCCGAGTGGCTGGCCGGGGCGGTCGTCGAGGCCCGCTGCCGCCGGAGCGCCGCCCCGGTGCGGACGGCACCGCTGGTGGTGGACGGCCCGGACTTCTCCTTCACGCTCTCCTACACCGAGCTCGCGCGGAGCTGGGACGGCGGCGCGCACGTCTGGGACCTGTGGCTGCGCCCGGCGGACGAGACCATGGCCCCGGCCCGGATCGCCCGGATCCTGGACGATGTCGCGGACAAGAAGGAGATCTTCACCTACCCGCCGCGCACGGTGACCGGCCCGCACGGGGAGGCGCGGGCCCAGCCGTACTACACCCGGGACAACGATCTGGCGGTGCGGATCGAGGCGCCCGCCTGATCCCAGGAGAGCAGCCGGGCGGGCAGGGGGCCTTGAGGACGAGAGTTGTCCGCAAGTGGTGGCAGACTCGGCCGCATGCTGGAGACCTCGGCCCGACTGCTCCGCCTGCTCTCCCTGTTGCAGGCCCACCGCGAATGGTCCGGCGCGGATCTCGCCGACCGGCTCGGGGTCACCCCGCGCACCGTGCGCCGCGATGTGGACCGGCTGCGCGAACTCGGCTACCCCGTGCACTCCGCGCCGGGCACCGGCGGCGGCTATCAGCTCGGCGCGGGCGCCCAGTTGCCACCGCTGCTGCTCGACGACGAGGAGGCGGTGGCGGTCGCGGTGCGGCTGCGCCAGGCCGCGGGCGGCGGGGTCGAGGGCATCGAGGAGACCTCGGTACGGGCCCTGGCCAAGCTGGAGCAGGTGCTGCCGGACCGGCTGCGCCGCCGGGTGGGCGCGCTGAGCGCCTTCACCGTGCCGCTGTCCGGCTGGAGCCCCGGCCCCGGGGTGGACCCCGAAGTGCTGACCGAGCTGGCCGCCGCCTGCCGGGACTGCCATCAACTGCGCTTCGAATACCGCGACCACGGCGGTGCCCTCACCCGCCGCACCGCGGAACCGCACCGGCTGGTCGCCGCGCAGCGCCGCTGGTATCTGGTCGCCTGGGACGTCGACCGCGCCGACTGGCGTACCTACCGGGTCGACCGGATCACCCCGACCCCGCCGCACGGCCCCCGGTTCACCCCGCGCCGCCCGCCCGCCGAGGACATCGCCGCCTATGTGGCCCGGGGCATCACCACCTCCGTCTACTCCCAGCGGGCCACCGTGCTGCTGCGGGTGCCCGCCGAGCGGGCGGCCGAGCGGTTCTCGCCCTTGGTGGGGGTGCTGGAGGCCGTCGACGAGCAGAGCTGTCTGCTGCACACCGGCGCTTCCAGCCCCGATGCGCTGGTGCTCCATATCGCGCTGAGCGGCTTCGACTTCGAGGTGCGCGAGCCGGTGGAGCTGAACGACCACATCCGCGAGATCAGGGACCGCCTGGACCGGGCCCTGGGCTGAGCTGCCCGGAGCTGCCTGATCTGTTCCGATCTGTCCGGATCCGGCCGTCCGGCGCGTCACTCCCTCGGGGCCAGCAGCGGCCCGAGTGGCCCGAGGTCCAGATTGAGATCGGAGGGCGCGATGCCGTAGCGCTCGCAGAGCGTGCCCATCCGGTCCTCCAGCAGCATCAGCGTGACCCCGATCCGCTCTTCCTGCTCCTCGGTCAGATCGCCCTCGTCCACCCGGCGCAGCGCCTGCCGCTCCATGAGCTGGCGCAGCAGCTCCACGACGGTCAGCACCAGCTTCATCAGGTCGCGTTCGACGGTGTCCTGGTCCAGCTCCACCTTGTGGCTCACGGTTCCTCCCAGGGGGACGGGACATTGGCGTTGACCGAGCTGATGAGGGCGCGCAGATCGATGCGGACCAAGTCGACGTCGGCGATCCGCAGGGTCAGATCACCGGTGATCACCACGCCGCCCGCGAGCAGCCGGTCCAGCACGTCCACCAGGGCGATCTGCTGATGGGCCAACGGGCCCTCCGGGGCCACCGTCATCCCTCCGCCCCCGTGCTCTCGGCCCCGTCCCGGGCGTCGGTCCCGTCCCGGGCGTCGGTCTCGTCCGGGGCGTCGGTCTCGTCCGGGGCGGTGAAGGAGTACGGCGCCCAGGGGCCGGTCAGCTCGACCCGCAGCGCGGCCGTCCGCCCGGCCAGCTCACCGACCCGCTCGGCGAACGCGGCGCTGTCCTCGCGCCGCACCAGATACGCGGCGTTCAGCACATTGCGGTCGGACACCCCCGACAGCCGGGGGTCCTGCGGCGGATGCAGCCGGGCCCGCTCGGCCAGCCCGCTGAGGGTGTCGTGCACCAGCCGCGCACCCTCCTCCGTATCGCCCCAGCGCCGCTCGGTCGCCTGCCGCTGTGCCTTGCGGCGGCGCAGATAGTCGCGGCCGGACATGCCGCCCGGGGCGCTCGGGGTCCCGGCGGGCGGCCCCTCGGGCGCGGGCGGCTCCTGAGCAGCGGACGGCCCCTCGGGCACGGGCGTCGCGGCGTACGCCTTGACGCCCCATTCGACCCGGCCCTCCAGCCGGTCCAGCGCCGAGGCGAACCGCTCCCGCCCGGCGGCGAGCATCCGCCGCAGCCCCTCCTCGCCCTGGCAGACGGTGGCCAGCCGGACCGGTATGACACAGGACTCGGCGCCGACGGTGTCGACCACCCGCTGATGGGTCCGGGCCACCCGCTCCAGCCACGCCATGTCATCCAGCCGCTGCCGCAGCGGGCCCTCGTCGAAGTCCTCGGCCGGTACGGTCCCCGCCAGCACGGCGAGTCCCAGGTGGCGCACGGCCACCACCGGTTCGCCCGCGACACCGGGCACCCGCTCCAAAGCGGTGCGGGCGGCCTGCGGCGCGTCGGTGTCGCGCACGACCGCGTAGGCGTACCGCAGTCCTTCGGTCATTCGGCGCTCTCCCGGTTCTCCCCGCCGGTCACCTCGGTCTTCTGCGGGCCGTTCACCTCGGCCCGGGCGCGTGACGAGAGCGACGGGTCGTGCTCCCACCAGTCGATGCCCATCTCCTTCGCCTTGTCGACCGAGGCCACGATCAGCCGCAGCTTGATCGTGAGAAGTTCGATATCGAGCAGGTTGATGCGGATATCGCCCGCGATCACCACACCCTTGTCGAGCACCCGCTCCAGGATGTCGGCGAGGTTGGCCCCGCCCTCGCCGCGCCCGGCCAGCCCGTAGGACCCCGAGGAGCCGAACGACGACGCCGGTGAGCCATACGCGCCGGCCGTCGGGGCCACACCGCCCCGGGTGGTCACAGAGTCCCGTTCGCCCACTGGCGTGCCTCCTCCAACCGGTCGAGCAGCACGTCTTCCTGCCGCTCGAACTCTTGTCCGTCGATCACGCCCTGGTCGAGCTGGGCCTCCAGCTCGGCCAGGGCGCGCTGGATGTTGGCCGGGTCGTAGTACTCCCGCTCCGCGGCGGCGACGACCTGCCTCAGCACCCAGCCGATCATCAGCATCAGGACTCGACGAAGCTGTACGGCGGCAGCGGACCGTTGATCCGCAGCTTCAGCCAGGGGTGGGCCCGTTCCACGTCGGCGGCGGCGGTCAGCAGCGGATCGGCGCCGTCCTTGGCGAGCAGCAGGGACAGGCTGAGGAACCAGCCGCCGCTCTCCGGGCCGGGGCGCACGTCCTCGGCGGCCCGGGCCAGCGCCTCCTCCACCAGCGTGGCGTCCCGCACCTCGCGGGCCCGTACCGCACTGGCCATCAGCTCGCCGAAGCGCACCCGTTCCTCATAGGTGCCGCCGCCGGCCGCCCGGTTGGCCTCCGCCATCATCCGCAACTCGGGTTCCTCGGCGAGCACTTGGTGGAGCACCGCGTCCTCGTCGTGTACGACCTTGACGTTGTACTCCACCCGGTCGGTCAGCCGGCTGAGCTGGTCCTGGTAGCGGTCGGCGTGCTCGGCCAGCACGCTGCGGACGTCGTCGTCGCTGGAGGAGACGCTGCCGAAGCGCATCGGCAGCACCGGGCGGGAGTCGCTCACCTCGGCCAGCACATGCTGATGGGCCAGCAGATCGCGGCGCCGGGGCTTGAGCTCCGGCGGGCAGTCGCTGACGATCGCGGCCAGCTCGCCCTGGTTCAGCGCCCGGACCGGCAGCGGGGGGTCGCCGATGCCCAGCAGCCGATCGCCCAGGTCCCGGACCTCACCGCGCGCGATGCCGTAGACATAGGTGGTCATGCGGACTCCTCGGACTTCCTCGGCGCCGCCTTACGGGCCGGGCGCCGGCGGCGCGGCTCCTCCTCCTCGTCCTCCTCCGACGGCCGGATCGCGTCGGCCACGGACCGGGCGGCCTTGGAGACGGTTTCGCCGGCGCCGGACAGGGCGCCCTTGGTCTTGGAGCGCGCACCACCCTCGGTGATGCCCTCGACGACCTCGGGCAGGCCGGGGGACTTGTTCGGGCCGGACTCCAGGTCGAGCCGGTTGCACGCCTCGGCGAACCGCAGATAGGTGTCGACGCTCGCCACCACGATCCGAATATCGATCTTGAGTATTTCGATGCCGACGAGGGATACGCGGATAAACGCGTCGATCACCAGCCCTCGGTCGAGGATCAGCTCCAGGACGTCGTACAGACCGCTGGAGCCGCCGCCCCTGGATTGCTGTGCCGGGACAACAGTGGTCATGTCGGGTGTTCCTAATCCGTGTGTAGGGATTCCAGCCGGGCCCCGGCGGGGTGGCTGGTCTTGCTGCTGGATGGGGTCGTGGTGGCCCGCGGGTGCCGGGTGAATCCCTTGTGGTTCCCGGCCCTGGAGGCCTTACGAGAGACCGGCGACAG
>NZ_JAHLEM010000543.1 GCF_018883605.1 Streptomyces niphimycinicus
CCGTCCAGGAACACATTCGCCGCCGCGTAATTGCTCTGCCCCGCGCCACCCAGCACACCAGTGGCCGAGGAGAACAGCACGAACGCCGACAGGTCCATCCCCGCGGTCAGCTCATGCAGATTCCATGCCGCGTCCACCTTCGCCCGCAGCACCGGCGCAACCCGCTCGCGGGTCAGCGACGTCAGCAGCCCGTCATCGAGCACACCCGCCGCATGCACCACACCACTGAGCGCGAACCCCCCGGGCAGCCCCGACAACACCCCGGCCAGGGCCTGACGGTCCGCGGCGTCACACGCCGCGATCACCACCTCGGCGCCGGCGGCCTCCAACTCGGCCCGCAGCTCGGCCGCGCCCTCGGCCTCCGCACCACGGCGGGACATCAGCACCAGCTTCTCGACGCCATGCCGGGCCACCAGATGCCGGGCCACGACACCACCCAGAACACCCGTACCACCGGTGACCAGAACGGCACCCGAGCCGAACCCACCCGACTCCCGAACCTCACCCGACTCCAGAGCCCCACCCGAGGGCAGCACCCGGCCCAG
>NZ_JAHLEM010000544.1 GCF_018883605.1 Streptomyces niphimycinicus
GCCCCGACAACACCCCGGCCAGGGCCTGACGGTCCGCGGCGTCACACGCCGCGATCACCACCTCGGCGCCGGCGGCCTCCAACTCGGCCCGCAGCTCGGCCGCGCCCTCAGCCTCCGCACCACGGCGGGACATCAGCACCAGCTTCTCGACGCCATGCCGGGCCACCAGATGCCGGGCCACGACACCACCCAGAACACCCGTACCACCGGTGACCAGAACGGCACCCGAGCCGAACCCACCCGACTCCCGAACCTCACCCGACTCCAGAGCCCCACCCGAGGGCAGCACCCGGCCCAGGCGCGGCATCCGCACCGCACCCGACCGCACCACCAACTGCTCCTCACCTCGAGTCAGCAGCCCGGGAAGAACACCAGCCACCCCGTCCACATCATCGGTGTCCACCAGCACCAGGCGCCCGGGGTTCTCCGACTGCGCGGACCGCACCAGACCCCACACCGCGGCCCCCGCCAGATCCCGCACACCAACGCCGTCACCCGCGTCAACAGCGCCCCGGGTCACCACCACCAGCCGCTCACCGGCAAGGTCCTCGTCGGCCAGCCATGCCTGCACCCGCTCCACAACCTCGAACACCCGCCCATACGTCTCACCCACCACATCCGCACCGCCGGAGACGACCCGCACCACCTCGGTCCTCGGCGCGATCTCACCCACCGCCACAGCCTGGGGCGCGTCCACCCACTCGACCCGGAACAGCGCCTCCCGCGCCGCGCCGCCCACGGCCTTCAGTTGATCCGCATCGACCGGACGCAACACCAGCGACTCGACCGACGCCACCACCCGCCCGGACTCGTCCCCCACCAGCACCGACACCGCGTCCGACCCGGCACCCGCCGACGCCAGCCGTACCCGCAGCGATGTCGCGCCCACCGCCTCCAGGGCGAACCCGCGCCATGAGAACGGCAGCCGGCTCCCCGAACCGCCCGACAGGCTCTCGCTCACACCCATCGCGTGCAGCGCCGCGTCGAACAGCGCCGGATGCAGACCGAACTGACCCGCCCGGTCCCCCTCCTCCTCCGGAAGCTCGACCTCCGCGAACACCTCGTCGTCACGGCGCCACGCCTGCTTCAGCCCCTGGAAGACGGGCCCGTACTCCAACCCGTTCTCCGCCGCCCGCGCATACTCACCCGACACATCGACCGACTCGGCCCCCGCCGGAGGCCACACACCGAAGTCGAACTGGGTGCCGGAGACGGGCGCGGCCGAGCCGACCACACCATGGGCATGCCGCACCCATGCGGCGCCCTCGCCCTCCGCTTCCTCCCGCGAGAACACACTCACCTCACGGAAGCCGGAAGCGTCCGCCTCCCCCACCTCGACCTGAAGGTGTACTCCACCCTTCTCGGGCACGATCAGCGGCGCTTCCAGGACCAGTTCCTCAACGCGGCCGGCCCCGACCTGGTCGCCCGCCCGTACCACCAACTCCACGAACGCCGTCCCCGGCAGCAACATCACTCCGTGCACGGCGTGATCCGCCAGCCAGCCATGCGTGGCCAACGACAGCCGTCCGCTCAGCAGCACCCCGCCGCCGCTCGCCAGCGACACCACCGCGCCCAGCAACGGATGCCCCAGCGAGCCCAACCCCACCGAGCCCACATCGCCCATACCCGCGGGGGCGTCGAGCCAGAAGCGCTCGTGCTGGAAGGCGTAGGTCGGCAGTTCCACACGGCGGGGGCGGTGTCCTTCGAACACCTTCCGCCAGTCGACGCTCGCCCCGCTGACATGCAGTTCGGCGGCGGAGGTCAGGAACCGCTCAGCTCCGCCCTCATCACGCCGCAGAGTCCCCAGGACCACCGCCCGCGCCTCGGCGGCCTCCACCGTCTGCTGCACCGGCAGGGTCAGCACCGGATGCGGGCTCACCTCGATGAACACGGTGTGGCCCGCATCGAGCAGGGTGCGCGTCGTGGACTCCAGCTCGACGGTCTGCCGCAGGTTCCGGTACCAGTACTCGGCGTCCAGCCCGGCGGTGTCCACCAGCTCACCGGACACGGTCGAGTAGAACGGGACGTCCGACGAACGCGGCGCGATATCCGCCAGAACCTTCAGCAGCTCCTCGCGGATCCCCTCCACATGCGCCGAGTGCGACGCGTAGTCCACCGGAACCCGGCGGACCCGCGCCTCCTCACCCTCCAGCTCCGCCACCATCTCATCCAGCGCACCCGGGTCACCCGAGACCACCACGGAACCGGGGCCGTTCACCGCCGCCACCGAGATCGCGCCACCCCACCGGGCGAGACGCTCCTCCACCTGGTCCGCCGGCAGCCCGACCGACACCATGCCGCCACGGCCCGCAAGGCCCCTCGCGATCGCCTGCGACCGCAAGGTCACCACCTTCGCGGCGTCCTCCAGCGACAGCGCACCGGCCACACACGCCGCCGCGATCTCACCCTGACTGTGACCCATCACCGCGTCCGGCTCGACACCCACCGAACGCCACAGCTTCGCCAGCGACACCATCACCGCGAAGAGCACCGGCTGGACGACATCCACCCGGTCGAAACCGGGAGCACCGTCAACCCCGCGCAGCACATCCGTCAGCGACCAGTCCACATGGGCCGACAGCGCCGACTCACACTCACCGATCGCCTCCGCGAACACCGGCGAGGACTCCAGCAGCCCCACCGCCATGCCCACCCACTGCGCACCCTGACCCGGGAACACGAACACCGAACGACCAGGCGTTTCGGCGTCCTTCCCCCAGACCACACCGGGGAGCTTCGCGCCCTCGGCCACCGCCTCCAGGCGCTCGAGGAGTTCCTCACGGCTGGTCCCGGTCACCACGGCCCGCTGCTCGAAGGCGAACCTGGTCGTCGCCAGCGAGAGTGCCACATCGGCGGCGCCCAGCTCCGGCCGCTCCGCCACGAACTCCCGCAGCCGCCCGGCCTGCACCCGCAACGCGGTGTCGGTCTTGCCCGACACCACCCACGCCACCGGGCCCGCGACACCACCGTCAGCGGGCTCCTCGGCAACCTCCGCCTCGGTCTCGGCCTCCGGGGCCTGCTCCAGGATCACATGCGCGTTCGTCCCGCTCACGCCGAACGAGGACACACCGACCCTGCGCGGCTCCCCGGTCTCCGGCCACGCCCTCGCCTCGGTCAACAGCTCGACCTGGCCCTCGGACCAGTCCACATGGCTCGACGGAGCGTCGACATGCAGCGTCTTCGGCAGGACGCCGTGCCGCATCGCCATCACCATCTTGATGACGCCGGCCACACCGGCGGCGGCCTGCGTATGGCCGAGGTTCGACTTCAGCGAGCCCAGCCACAACGGGCGGCCCTCGGGCCGATCCTGGCCATACGTCGCCAGCAGCGCCTGCGCCTCGATCGGGTCGCCCAGCGTCGTTCCCGTACCGTGCGCCTCGACCACGTCGATCTGGCTGGGGGTCAGCTCACAGTTCTCCAGCGCCTGCCGGATCACGCGGCGCTGAGACGGACCGTTGGGGGCCGTCAGACCGTTGCTCGCGCCGTCCTGGTTCACGGCGGAGCCGCGTACCACCG
>NZ_JAHLEM010000545.1 GCF_018883605.1 Streptomyces niphimycinicus
ACCGTGCGCCTCGACCACGTCGATCTGGCTGGGGGTCAGCTCACAGTTCTCCAGCGCCTGCCGGATCACGCGGCGCTGAGACGGACCGTTGGGGGCCGTCAGACCGTTGCTCGCGCCGTCCTGGTTCACGGCGGAGCCGCGTACCACCGCCAGTATCCGGTGGCCGTTGCGCCGCGCGTCGGACAGCCGCTCCACCAGCAGCACACCGATGCCCTCGGACCAGGTGGTGCCGTCGGCGCCGTCGGCGAACGCCTTGCACCGGCCGTCGGGGGCCAGTCCGCGCTGTCGGCTGAAGGTGACGAAGCCCTTGGGGCTCACCATGACGGTCGCACCGCCGACCAGCGCCATGGAGCACTCGCCCTGACGCAGTGCCTGCGCGGCCAGGTGCAGGGCGACCAGCGCCGATGAGCAGGCGGTGTCCACGGTCAGCGCGGGACCTTCGAAGCCGAAGGTGTAGGAGACACGGCCCGAGGCGATGCTGGTGGTGGCGCCGTTGTGGAGGTACGGCTCGATCTCGTCCGGTATCTGCGCGGCCTCGGACGCGTAAGTGGTATGCATGGCGCCGGTGAAGACGCCCGTCTGGCTGCCGCGCAGTGACGCGGGGTCGATGCCCGCCCGTTCGAACACCTCCCATGAGGTCTCCAGCAACAGCCGCTGCTGGGGGTCCATGGCGAGGGCCTCGCGGGGTGAGATTCCGAAAAACGCCGAGTCGAATTGGTCCGCGTCGTGGAGGAAGCCGCCTTCGCGTACGTAACTGGTACCCGGACGCTCCGGGTCCGGATCGTAGATCCCTTCCACGTCCCAGCCGCGGTTGGTGGGGAAGGGCGAGATCGCATCCGCTCCATCGGCGACCAGACGCCACAGTGCCTCGGGGGAATTCACTCCACCCGGAAATCGGCAGGCCATACCGATGATGGCAAGGGGCTCGGTTGCAGAACTGATGAGCTGGCGGTTCTGACGCTTGAGCCGCTCGATTTCCTTGAACGACTTGCGCAGCGCTTCAACAGCTTTGTTCTGGTTGGATGCAGCAGGCATCGGAAACTCCACACTTAACGCGTCGTTCGCTGGAGAGCGCAACGGCCCTGAGATTCTTCAAAACACGCCTTGCCAGACGGACACCGGCCACACTAGCCCCGCACCCGTAAGGGAAACCCTAGAAACCCGCGCAGGCTGGGTTAACGCTCGCGGGCGTGTTCGCGGGATTTGATTTCACCAATGTTTCACCGGCCGTGCATCGCGTGCCACCGCGCGTTCTCCGCCGCTGTTCGCGCTTTGATCCGACCCGCCGCTTTCACGCGCCAGGGTCTTCTTCGATGCGGATCGCACCGGTTGGGCAACGGGATACGACCTCGCGCAGGGTGTCCAGCCGTCCGGCGTCGGGCTGTGCTTCGAGCAGAACGACGGAGCCGTCCTCATCGCTCTGGTCGAACAGGTCAGGCGCGATCAGCGCGCACTGGCCCGCCGCACAGCACACCTCACGGTCGGCGGTGATCCTCATCGGGTCTCAGTCCTACCTTGTCGTTCGGGATGATGAGCCGGCCACTCGCGGAGTGACCGGCTCAGGAATCCGGGCTCGTTCAGTCGTCCCAAGTGACGGGAAGCGACCTGGGGCCGTAGTGCACGAAGTCATCACGCATCGGGATCTCATCGCCCGGCACCGTCAGCCGCAGCGTGGGGAACCTGTCGAACAGGGCCTCGTAGCCGACGCGCAGGATCGTGCGGGCGAGGTGCTGGCCGAGACACTGGTGCACGCCGTGGCCGAGTGCCAGGTGCCCGTGGTCCGTACGGCCGATGTCGAGCTGGTCAGGGTTGTTGTAGCGCTCGGGGTCGCGGTTGACGGCCGGGAGGGCGACGGTGACCACTTCGCCCTTCTTGATGGCCTGGCCGGCGAACTCGACATCTTCGAGCGCCCACCGGCTGGCCCCGAGGTGGGAGATGGTGAGGAAGCGCAGGAGCTCCTCGACGGCACCCGCCATGAGCTCCGGGTCCTCGCGGAGCTTGGCCAGTTGGTCGGGGTGCTCGAGCAGGGTGAAGACGCCCATGGCCAGCATGTTGCCCGTGGTGTCGAAGGCCCCGGTGATCAGCGTGGCGGCCATGCCCATGAGCTCCTGCTCGTTGAGCTGCCCGCCGCGGATCAGGTCACCGAGGAGGTCGTCCCGGGGGTCGTCCATCCTGGCCGGTACGAAGCGGGACAGGAATCCGCTCATCCCGGACACGGCGGCGAGCGCCTCGGGGACGGTGCAGGAGAGGCGTCCGAGCGTCTCCACGTGCCGCTGGAGGGTCTTCCGCTCCGATTCGGGGACGCCGATCATCTCGCACATCACCCGGGAGGGAACGGATTCGGTGAATACCTCGACCAGATCGGCACCCGGCCCGGCCTTTTCCAGATCGTCGAGCTGTTCATGCACGATTCGCTCGATCATGGGGGCGAGCTGACGCGTACGACGGACCGTGAAAAAGCCGGTGACCAGCTTGCGATACTGGCTGTGGATCGGGTCGTCCGTCTTCGCGAAGGCGCCGGGGTCGGCCGGGCGGCCGTCGTACTGCAGTTCCGTGGGAACCGGCGAGATTATCCCTTCCTGGCGCGCGCTGAAGCTCTTATGAGTGAGGAGTTCCTTCGCTTCGGCGTGACGCGTGATGAGCCACCCGGGCGACCCATCAGGGTAACTCATGCGCGTTATCCGCTCCTGCGCGCGCAGGGGGGTGTAGCCGTCCGGAGGATCGAAGGGGCAGCTCCGCTGGGTGGGCATTGACACAGTGGGGTGCGGGGCGTCGACCAAGACTCCTCCATCGATTTCACATCCGTGTATCGAGGTCGTCGGCGGCTACACCGGCTGGCTCGATGTCGATGCTAGCTTCGCCGTCGGCCCGACAGCGCGCCGAAAGGCCCCCGCAGACAACGTCTGCAAATTTCCTTAGACAAAGGCGGAAGCTGTTGACCCCGTCCGGGTCGGCGAACTCACCGCGCCTGCCGCCACGTCTGAGCGTGCGGCCCGACCGCCCTCTACCCCCCTTCCCCGGGTGTGCCCGGTCCAACCCCAACCGACCCGGGTCGAATGTCGGCCATCCCGTCTAAGGCGATTGTCTTAATAAGGCGACCGCCTTACCGTGATCACAGGTCCCCGACACCGGAGGAGTCCCCCCATGACGGAAGTCATCCCCGACTACCCCTTCGAGCAGCCGAACGCGCTGGAGCCCCCGCGGGAATGGGCCGAGACCCGGGCCACCTGCCCGGTGGCCCACGTACGGATGCCCAGTGGCGACGTGGTCGGCCTGCTGACCGGGTACGCCGAGGTCCGTGGGCTGCTGACCGACCCTCGGTTCAGCCGCAATCTCGCCCGCGAGGGCGCCGCCCGCATGTCGACCACCGAGGACGGGGGGACGTTCAGCCGGCCCTCCCTGGGTGACACGGACATCAAGGAGGGCCCAGGGCACCGGAGGTGGCGACGGCTGCTCAGCCGAGCGTTCACGGTCAAGAAGATGGAAGCGTGGCGCCCGCGTATCCAGGAGATGGCGGATGAGTTGGTGGGCGCCATGGTGGCCAGGGAGTCACCCGCGGATCTCCGCGCGGCGGTCGCCCTCCCCCTTCCCGTACGGGTCATCTGCGCACTGCTGGGGGCGCCGAGCGAGGACCAGGACAAGTTCGCGCTCTGGTCGGAGACGCTGCTGACGCTGACGCGTTACACCCAGGCCGAAGTGGACGTGGCGCAGGCGGAGTTCCGTGCCTACGCATCGGATCTCGTCGAGCGCAAGCGGGCACAACCGGGTGATGACCTGCTGAGCGAGCTGACCCAGATCACCGACAGCCAGGACGGCCGGCTCAGCCACGACGAACTGATCGCCACCGTGGTGGGTCTCCTGCTCGCGGGGCACGAGACCACCTCGAACATGATCCTCAAGATGACGGCGATGCTGCTGTCGGAGCGGGAGCGCTACGAAACCCTGCTCGCCGATCCCGGGCTGGTACCGGGAGTGGTGGAGGAGGCCCTGCGGCTGGACGCCCTCGGCGGGGTGGGCATCCCCCGGTTCATCACCGAGGACACGGAGGTCAGCGGGGTACCGGTGGGCGCCGGGAGCACCCTGTTCGTCAATCTGCACGCCGCCAACCGGGACGAGCGCAAGTTCCCCGACCCCGACCGGTTCGATCCGCGCCGGGAGAACAGCGCCCAGCACGTCGCCTTCGGCGCCGGACCGCATTTCTGCGTCGGCCAGACGCTGGCCCGGGTGGAACTCCAGGTGTGCCTGGCCACCTTCGTCAGGCATCTGCCCGAACTGCGGCTGCGGGACGCCCCCAAAGACCTCCGCATGCGCGAGGGGATCTCGGCGGGCGGATTCGAGGACCTGTGGGTCACCTGGTGACGGTCCGCGGCGGCACGGCGGGCGAACGGCGCCGTGCGTACGGCCAGGGCGTGCCGGACCCCGGGGCAAGCCTGACCGGTGCCATTAGCCTGACGGGATGACTCCTCCGGGCCCGGCTGCCCCGCCCTCTCCGCGCTCCGCGCTCGCGCGGGACAAACTGATGCGCACCGCAGAACGGCTCTACGCCGAGCGCGGGTTCGCGAACGTATCGGTCAGGCAGATCAGCGAGGCGGCCGGCCAGCGCAACAACTCAGCGGTGCAGTACCACTTCGAGAGCCGGGACGGGCTCATCGAGACGATTCTCTCGAGCCACACCCGGCTCGTGGAGAAACACCGCATCGTGATGGTGGAGGCGCTGCGCGAGCGGGAGACCGTGTCCCTGGAGGAACACTACGGCTGCCTGATCCTGCCGAATGTCGAGAACCACATCGAAGCGGGCACTCCCACATGGTGTGCCCGCTTCCTCGCGCAGGCCCTCGTCGAGCCCGCGCTGCGCGACTACGTCCTCCAGGACCACCTGGACACTCCGTCGCTCCGCCTGCTGGACGAGATAGGTGCCATCCGCCGCGATGGCATCCGCCCCGAACTCCGCGCCCGGCACGGCACCATGGTGCGCCAGCTCTCCGTGCACGCCTTCGCCGAGCTCGAGTACGACCTGGCGAACGGCCGCATCGACCCCGCCGAGGCGGAGGAATCCTGGCGGGCGCTCGGCCAGGATCTGATCAAGGCGCTGTGCGGACTCACCAACGGCCTGCTCGGCCCCCTGTGACCGCGGGGCTTCCCCACGCGCGTGGAGACGGGGTGACGACACGGGGGTGACGGCCTCGTCACGCCCGTGCTGCCACCCTTCGTGCGGGAGTGTCAGCGGGACGCCACGTTCCTGTCGGCACCGACATGCGTGGGAGGTTCCGTCCGATGCCACCGCCGAAGGCTCTCGCGCAGCGGCCCCGGGTGTCGAAGACGGTGCCCGTCCCCACCCAGGACCGGCCGGAAGCACCCGGCCCCGCCCGACCCCAGTTCCCTCCGTCCAACGCCGCGGCGACGGCGGCCCTGTCCGGCGGACGCGGCCCGGCGGCGCTGCCGCCCTCCTCCGTCCGGTTGCCGCCCGCCGGGCAGGACATGGTCGGCAATGGCGCGGTCGCGGCGGCTCGCCGTACCGAGCCCGGCCCTCGGCAGCCGCCCACGGCCGAACCGGCACCACCGGTGGACACGGCGGAGGCGGCGCCCGCGACCTCGACCGCCGCGCCGGAGACGAAGGCGCGGCCCGGCCCGGGCGCGGATCCGAAGTTCGCCACGCTGAAGAAGGACGTACGGCTCAAGAAGCGCTCGGTGGCGAGCTCGCACCCGCCCCCGAGGACGGAGGCCGGGGCCGCGTAGGACGCCGCCCGGCCGCCCAAGGACGACGAAGAGGCACAGGGCAAGACCGCCAACGCCGAGAAGATGGACGAGGCCGAGCCGAAGGACTTCGACAAGGACGCGTTCATCAGGGCGGTTGAGAAGGCCATCGCCGAGAAGGCGCCGAAGAACCTCGACGAGGCCGACAAGTTCGCCGACTCCGGCAAGGCCGATGAGGTACGCGCGGAGGTGCACGGCAAGGTCGGCGAGGGCAAGTCGGCTTCGGCCGAGCAGATCGCCACGACGACCGCCGCCCCGCCGGACACCTCGGCGGCCGTGCCCAAGAAGGTCGTACCGCTGGCCTCGGACCGGCCCCCAGGGGCGCCGGGCACGCCGAATCCGGCCAACGCCGTACCGGACAGGCTGCCGCCGTCGGCCACCGATATGTCCGCGGGCCCCGCCCAGCTCAAGCAGCGGATGGTGGGCGCGCAGGTCACCGAGGGGCAGTTGCGGAAGTCCAACGAGCCCACGTTCGAGAAGGCGCTGGACGAGAAGAAGGACGTCGAGGCGATCCTCGACGGCCTCGACAAGCTGGTCGACGACCAGTTCGGCAGGGGTGAGAAGGCGGCGCGGGACGCGTTCACCGCCGAGCACCAGCGGAAGATGGACGCGTACAAGGACCGCCGGTACTCGGGTGTGACGGGCAAACTGCGCTGGGTCCGCGACAAGTTCGCCGGGCTGCCCGCCGAAGCCGACAAGATCTTCGAGGAGGCCCGCGACACCTACGTCCGCCGCATGCGGCAGGTGATCTCGGACGTCGCCGACACCACCGGCGCCGAGCTGAACCGGGCCAAGCGCCGCATCGCGCGGGGCCGGGCCGAGTTGCAGACCGCGGTGCGCGAACTCCCGGCCGATCTGCGGTCCATCGGGCAGCAAGCGGCGGCCGAGTTCAGCGACAAGTTCGACGAGCTCACGCAGTCCGTGGACGACAAGGGCACGCAACTCGTCGACACGCTGGCCACCAAGTACACCGACGCGCTCAAGTCCGTCGACGACGAGATCGCCGCGGAGAGGGAGAAGAACAAGGGCCTGGTGGCCAAGGCCGTGGACGCGGTCAAGCTGCTGCTGTCGGTCCTCGCCAAGGCCGCGTCGGCGGTCATGCTGATCCTCAAGGACCCGATCGGCTTCCTGCGCAATCTGGTCTCGGCGGTCGGCGCCGGTCTGCGGCAGTTCCTGCGGAACATCGGCCGCCATCTCCAGCAGGGCATCCTGTCCTGGCTGCTCGGCAAGACGGCCGAGGCGGGCATCGAACTGCCCGCGAAGTTCGACACCCAGGGCGTCCTGAAGATGCTCGCCTCCCTGCTCGGGCTGACCTGGCAGTCGGTCCGCGCCCGGATCGTCCGCAAGGTCCCGAAGATGGAAGCCGCTCCAGCGCCCCCGGCGCGCCGGATCGTCTCCCGCCCGGCGAGCGACGTCCCGGCCCAGGACACGGACACATCGGCTCCGGCGGGCACCGTGCCCGCGTAACGGGCGCGGTGCGCGGACCAGCGGACCGGCGGACTGGCGGCCCGGGCCGACTGGACGGACTGAGCATGACTAGACGGCGGGGACCACCGGCGCCAGATGGGTGTCGCGCCGCACCAGTGCGGCGTAGCGCCCGTCCCTGGCCAGCAGCTCCTCGTGGGTGCCCCGCTCGGCGACCCGGCCGCCGTCCAGGACGACGATCTGGTCGGCGTCGCGCACGGTGGAGAGCCGGTGGGCGATGGTGATCGTGGTGCGACCGGCCGAGAGTGCGTCGATGGCCTGCTGAACGGCCTGCTCGGTGCGGGTGTCCAGGGCGCTGGTGGCCTCGTCGAGGATGAGGACGGGCGGGTCGCGCAGAATTGTGCGGGCTATGGCCAGACGCTGCTTCTCCCCACCGGAGAAGCGATAGCCGCGCTCCCCCACGAGGGTGTCGTAGCCGTCCGGGAGGGAGGCGATGTGGTCGTGGATCTGGGCGGCCTCGGCCGCCGCCACGATCTCCTCATCGGTCGCGTCGGGCTTGGCGAAGCGCAAGTTCTCGGCAACGGAGGCGTGGAAGAGATAGGTCTCCTGGGAGACGACGCCGATGGCCCTGGCGAGGGTGTCGAAGTCGAGGTCGCGGACGTCCACCCCGTCGAGCAGCACCCGGCCGCCGGTCACGTCGTAGAGCCGGGGCACCAGATAGCTGAGGGTCGTCTTGCCGGAACCGGTCGGCCCGACCACGGCCAGGCTGCCGCCCGCGGGAACGGTCAGCTCGATGCCGCGCAGGGTGCCCTTTGATGCGCCGCCCTTTGACAGGGTGCTCTTCGATGCATCGGGGGGCGTGCCGTCGTAGTCGAAGTCGACGCCGTTGAAGCGGACTTCGCCGCGCACCTTCTCCAGCCGCACCGGATCGGCGGGCTCGGTGATGTCGATCGGCAGGTCGAGGTATTCGAAGATGCGGGCGAAGAGAGCGAGGGAGGTCTGCACCTGCACACCGGTGGACAGCAGGCTCACGGTGGGCCGGAGCAGCCCCTGCTGGAGCGAGACGAAGGCGACGAGCGTGCCGATGGAGACGGCCGGGCCACCGGCCTGGAGGGCGATTCCCGCGGCCCAGTAGATCAGCGCGGGCATGGCGGCCATGACGATGCCGATGGTGGACATCCGCCAGCGGCCGGCCATGTTGGAGCGCACTTCCAGGCCCACGAGGCGCTCGGATTCCTCGGCGAACTGCCGGGTGAGCGACTCGGACTGGCCCATGCTGCGGCCGAGCAGGATTCCGCTCACCGACAGCGACTCGGTGACCATCGCGGACATGGTCGCCATCTGCTTCTGCCGCTGCGAGGTGATCTTCTTGCGCTCGGCGCCGACCCGGCGGCTGATCCAGACGAACACCGGCAGCAGAAGCAGCGAGACGACGGTCAGCCGCCAGTCGAGCGCGAGCATCGCGACGACGGTGGCGACCACACTGGTGAGGTTGGAGACCAGCGAGGTCGCGGTGGAGGTGACGGTGGCCTGCATACCGCCGATGTCATTGGCGATACGGGACTGCACCTCGCCGGTGCGGGTGCGGGTGAAGAAGGCGAGCGGCATGCGCTGAAGCCGGTCGTAGACGGCGGTGCGCAGATCGTGCATGACGCGCTGGCCGACGGTGGTGGAGATCAGGGTCTGGAGAACGCCGAAGACGCTGTTGACAACAGCCGCGGCGATCATGCCGAGGGCGAGCAGGGTGAGCAGCCCGGTGCGGCGGTCGGGGATGGCGGTGTCGAGGATCTCCCGGAGCAGGAACGGGGTGGCGACCGAGACCAGCGCGGAGGCGGCGACCAGCAGGCCGACCACGGTGAGGCGGCCACGGTAGGGACGGAAGAGCCGGAGGATGCGCCGCACTTGGGCGGGGCGCTCGGGCTCCTGGGTGGACGGGGTCCATGACGGTGGTGTGTCGGGACGCATGGGCTCCTTCTGGAGTCAGGGAGGCCACCGCGAGTGACGGCATGGTCGAGCCGTGATCGCGGCGGCGCGGACTTTTGAGAGCATAGCTCATTGTTACCTATACTCACAATGAATCGCGTCCTGATAAACTGCGATCATGCCCACCCCCGAGACATCCGGCCTCCTCGCGGAGCAGTTGCTGCGCCTGACCCGCAGGCTGCATCGCGCCCAGAAGCGCCATATGGAGCCGCTGGGCATCACCCCCGCCCAGTCCCGCCTGCTGCGCACCGTCTCCCACAGCGACCAGCCGCCGCGGATGGCGGACCTGGCGCAGCGCCTCGAGGTGGTCCCGCGCGCCGTGACCACGCTGGTGGACGCCCTGGAGGCGCATGGCTCGGTGCGCCGCGTACCGGATCCGTCCAGCCGCCGGGTGGTGCGCATCGAGCTCACCGACACCGGGCGGGCGACGCTGCGCGCGCTGCGCGAGGCGCGCCGAGCCGCCGCGGAGGACATCCTGGCACCGCTCAGCGATCAGCAGCGCGACGCGCTGGGCGATCTGCTGGACACCCTCTCCGGCACCCCGGGCCACCGCTGCTGAGGTCGCGGTGACAGGCATCCGGGCGCGGTGAATGAGCGGCTGCCGTGATGAAAGGGCTGCTGGAGGCGGGGGAAGTACGGTGCGGCGCCGTACCACAGCGCTACCGACTTCCCCTGCGCCCATACGGCCTTCAAGCCGTACTCCCCGACGAGCCGGGCCATGGCGCCGAGGATCGCGGGCGGTGTGAGCCGCGTGAAGGACGCCGGGACACGGCCGGTGCCGCGCTCAGGCGGCCAGATGCGCCTTGTCCCCCATGACCACCACCGGGTGCAGCTTGGGGTCGAGGTTCTTCAGCAGATACTCCATACCGGACTTGGAGAGGCTGACACAGGCCGAGGTGCCGCTGCCGTGATCCATGTGCAGCCAGATGCTGCCGCCCTTGCTCTGCCCCTCGGGCCGGGTCTGGTCGAGCGGCGAGGCGCCCTTGACCCGGTTGTAGTCAATGGCGATGACGTAGTTGAAGTCCGTCCAGTGGGACTTGGGCCAGTAGTGGGGCGCAGCGAAGGAGCCGGAGGCGGTGTACGGCAGCCGGGCGCCGGGGTCGGGCAGCACCCCGCCCGCGTCGCTGAGCGTGTAGACGCCGACCGGGCTGCGCTTGTCGCCCTGGTGATGGCTCGTCGTCCAGCCGCGCTTGCCGTTGTGCGCAGTCCAACTGTGGGTCCGCTCCCATGCCTTGCCCTGCTTGGTGTAGAGGACCACGGTGGCGTCCGCGGAGTTCACCCCTTTGCCGTAGACCGCCACGACCTGACGGGACTGGTCCGGGATCTGGGACTGGAGCCTGTCCCCCACATCCGGGATGCGCGTGGGATCCGGCGTGGGCGCCCCGCCGCGCAGCGCTTGCTTGCCCGAGTTTCCGCCCTTGTCACCGCCGCTGTCCCCGCCGCCGTTGCCGCAGGCAGTGAGAAGGACAAGGGCCGCGGCGGCCGCGGCCGCCGCGCGCATGGACATCGTGCCGGAGATTCGCATGTCCCCATGGTCCCACCTGCGTAGGACAGCGCCGTATGCGGGATTGGCGTGTTCCGGCCGCTCCCGGAAAAACCAGTTGAATTCCGCACCGCGGGAACGTCAACCTTTCACGTCTCCTACCAGCCCTCCTCAGCCCGCCCGACCTTGGGACGTCATGCACATTCGCGATCTTCCGTATCCCGACCCCGGCCGACCCGACGCACGGTCAGGTCCGCGGTTTCTCTTCTGGCTGGGCAGGAATCAGTTGGGCGGGCAGGTCAAGGCGGCGCTGTGGGGTCTGGTGCACATGGCCGCGCTGGTGTCCTTCCCCATTGCCATCGGCTTCGGTGTGCAGGCGGTCGTGGACCGCTCCGGCTCCCGGCTGGCGATGGCCGGAGCGCTGATGGTGGGGCTCACCGCGCTCACCGCGCTGGGGGACGCCATGCTGCACCGCGCGGCGGTCACCAACTGGATCACGGCGGCCGCACGGGTGCAGCAGCTTCTGGCCCGCAAGGCGGTGGAGCTGGGATCCACCCTCACCCGGAAGGTGGCGGCCGGTGAGGTCGTCGCCGTCTCCACGGGCGATGTCGAGAAGATCGGCTGGTTTGTGGAGGCCCTGTCCCGCTTCACAGCGGCCGCGATCACCACCGTCGCGGTCTGCGTGGCCCTGATTTTCTACCAGCCCGCACTGGGAGTGGTGGTGGCGGTCGGGGTGCCCGCACTGGCGCTGGCCGTGCTGCCGCTGCTGCCGCGCGCGGCGCGCCGGGCGGATGAACAGCGGGAGAAGGCGGGCCGGGCGACCGAGCTGGCCTCGGACACCGTGGCCGGACTGCGGGTGCTGCGGGGCATCGGCGGGGAGGAGCTGTTCCTGGGCCGCTACCGGCATGCCTCGCAGGAGGTGCGGATCGCGGCGGTGCGCAGCGCGCGGATGTGGGCGCTGATCGCGGCCGTGCAGGTCGCGCTGCCGGGACTGCTGCTGATCGGTGTCGTCTGGTACGGGGCGTCGCTGGCCCGCGACGGACGGATCGAGGTGGGCGAGCTGGTCACCGTCTACAGCGCGGTGACCTTTCTGCTCTTCCCGCTGCGGCACTTCGAGGAGATCGCCATGGCGTACTCCTTCTCCCGGCCCTCGGCGCGGCGCGCGGCCCGGGTGCTGGCGCTGCGGCGCTCCTCCCCGGACAGCGAGGCCGCGGCCACCGTGGACGGCGGCGAGCGCGGGGAGGTGCGGGAGGCCACCGCGCCCCAC
>NZ_JAHLEM010000546.1 GCF_018883605.1 Streptomyces niphimycinicus
CGGGGGTCGCGCCGGCCACGGCGGCCACGCCAGCCCCGGGGGCCGCGCCAGACCAGGCCGGTTCGTCCACTCCGGCCGGTTTGCCCACTCCGGCCGCTGCGCTCGATCCGGTGGGCCCGGGCGATCCGGCGGGCCCGGGCGACCAGGCCGCTCCGGGCGGCGTCGGCTCCGCCGAGCGGTTGCGCGTCGATCCGTTGTCCGTCCTCGCCGAGGCGGCCGGATACGACGACCCGGAGCGCTGGTGGGAGGACGTCATCGAGCACCGCGGCACCGGTGGCGCTGAGGCGTTCACGGCCGTGGCGGAGGCCATGGAGGCGCTGCGCGCCGAGTACGGGCACGGCGGGCACGAGGACGACGCGGTGCGTGAGGCCCATATGCGGCTGCGGCTGCGCGAGGCGCGGCGGGAGTTCGGGGACGACGAGGTCGCCGTCGTCTGCGGGGCCTGGCACGTACCGGCGCTGGGGGAGCGGACCACCGCGACCGCCGACCGGAAGCTCCTCAAGGGGCTGCCCAAGGTCAAGGCCGAGATGAGCTGGGTGCCCTGGACACACCGGCGGCTGGCCCGGCACAGCGGATACGGGGCGGGCATCACCTCGCCGGGCTGGTACGACCATCTTTTCCACGCCCCGGACCGGCCCGTTGAGCGCTGGCTCACCAAGGTCGCCGGGCTGTTGCGAGCCGAGGACTTCGCGGTGTCCTCGGCTCATGTCATCGAGGCCGTAAGGCTCGCCGAAACGCTGGCCGCGATGCGCGGACGTCCGCTCGCCGGGCTCGCCGAGACCCTCGACGCCGTAAGGGCGGTGATGTGCGAGGGCTCCGATGTGCCGATGGCGCTGGTGTGGGACCGGCTGGTGGTCGGCGACGTCCTGGGCGAAGTGCCCGAGTCGGCTCCGGCGGCGCCGCTCCAGCGCGACCTGACGCGCATCCAGCGCTCGCTGCGGCTCAAGCCCGAGGCGCTGGAGCGCGAGCTGGAGCTGGACCTGCGCAAGGAGACCGACGCCGGGCGCAGCCGCCTGCTGCACCGGCTGCGGCTGCTCGGGGTCGACTGGGGCAGCCCGGCCGTCTCCCGAGGCAGCACCGGCACCTTCCGGGAGACCTGGCGGCTGCGGTGGGAGCCGGAGCTGTCGGTGCGGGTCGCCGAAGCGGGGGTGTGGGGCACCACGGTGCTGTCGGCGGCCACCGCCAAGGCGGAGACCGAGGCCCGGAGCGCCAAGGGGCTCGCCGAGGTGACCGAGTTGGCCGAGCGCTGTCTGCTCGGCGCGCTCTCCGGGGCCCTTCCCGTGGTGATGCGCTCGCTCGCCGACCGGGCCGCGCTCGACGCGGACGTCGGCCATCTCGCCCAGGCCCTGCCCGCTCTGGTGCGCTCGGTGCGCTACGGGGACGTACGGGGCACCGACACCGCCGCGCTCGGCGAGGTGGCGGTGGGGCTGGCCGAGCGGATCCTGGTCGGGCTGCCGCCCGCCTGTGTCGGCCTCGACGCCGACGGCGCCGCCGAGATGCGCGGCCATATGGAGGCCGTGCACCGGGCGATCGGCCTGCTGTCGGAGACGGAACCCGGGACCGGGATAGAGCCGGAGCCGGAGCCGGAGCCGGGGACCGGGCCAGTGCCAGTGCCCGGGACCGGGATACAGCCAGAGCCAGGGCCCCGGTATTCCGGCGCCGCCGACGGCCTGCGGGGGCGCTGGGCGGCCATGTTGCGCTCCCTCGCCGGGCGGGACGGCACCCCCGCCACCCCCGGGCTGATCCGGGGCCGTGCCGCGCGGCTGCTGCTGGACGATGCCCGGCTCGCCGAGGACGAGGCGGCCCGGCTGATGGGGCTCGCGCTCTCGCCCGGCACCGAGCCGCCCGAAGCGGCCTCCTGGATCGAGGGGTTCATCGGCGGCGGTGCGGGCGGCGGCCTGCTGCTCGTCCACGACGAGCGGCTGCTCGGCCTGGTCGACCGCTGGCTGATCTCCGTTCCCGCCGAGGCGTTCACCGACGTCCTGCCCCTGCTGCGGCGCACCTTCTCCGCGTACGACACGGGCGTGCGCCGCACCCTGGGTGAGCTGGTCCGCCGGGGCCCCGCGGCCGAGGGGCACTCCGGCGGTCGAGCCGTCCCCGCCGCACCCGGTTTCGGCCCCGGGCTGGACCCGCACCGCGCGGCGGCCGTCGTCCCGACGGTGCGCCTGCTGCTGGGCCTCGATCCCGCCCCGTACGGCAACGACACCATGGAGGCAGCCCGATGACACACGGCGACCCTCACGGCGGCGCCGAGGTTCACGGCGGCGCCGACCCTCACGGCGGCGCCGAGGTTCACGGCGGCGCCGAGCTTCACGGCGGCGCCGAGCTTCACGGCGGCGCCGAGCTTCACAGCGACGCCGGCCACAGCCAAGGTCGCGGCCAAGGCGATCAGGAACGGCTGCGGCGCTGGCGGCTGGTGCTCGGTGGCCAGGGCGCCGACGGCACCGGCCGCTCGCTCAGCGGGGCCGACGCCGCCATGGACCGCACCCTTGAGGCCCTCTACGGCGCCAGGGGCGGTGACGGCCACGGCGGCAGCGGTACGGTCGCCGGGCGCAGTGGCGGCCCCCAGGGCGCGGCGAGCGGTGCGCGCTCCGGCGGGCTCGGCGGCTCCGCGCCCCAAGTGGCCCGCTGGCTCGGCGACATCCGTACGTACTTCCCCACCTCCGTGGTCCAGGTCATGCAGCGCGACGCCATCGACCGGCTGGGGCTCTCCGCCCTGCTGCTGGAGCCGGAGATGCTGGAGGCCGTGGAGGCGGACGTCCACCTCGTGGGCACCCTGCTGTCCCTCAACAAGGCGATGCCGGAGACGACCAAGAACACCGCTCGGGCCGTCGTCCGTAAGGTCGTCGCGGATCTGGAGAAGCGGCTGGCGACCCGCACCCGCGCCACCCTCACCGGAGCGCTCGACCGCTCCACCCGGATCGGCCGCCCGCGCCACCGGGACATCGACTGGGACCGCACCATCCGGGCCAACCTCAAGAACTACCTGCCCGAGCACCGGACGGTCGTCCCCGAGCGGCTCATCGGCTACGGGCGGGCGGCGCGCGGGGTGAAGAAGGATGTGGTGCTGTGCGTCGACCAGTCGGGGTCGATGGCCGCGTCCGTGGTCTACGCCTCGGTCTTCGGCGCCGTGCTCGCCTCGATGCGTTCCCTCGCCACCCGGCTGGTCGTCTTCGACACCTCCGTGGTCGACCTGACCGATGAGCTGGACGATCCGGTGGACGTCCTCTTCGGCACCCAACTCGGCGGCGGCACCGATATCAACCGCGCGCTGGCCTACTGCCAGTCGAAGATCACCCGGCCCGCCGACACCGTCGTCGTCCTCATCAGCGACCTCTACGAGGGCGGTATACGCGAGGAGATGCTGGGGCGGGTCGCCGCGATGAAGGCGTCCGGGGTGCAGTTCGTGACGCTGCTCGCGCTGTCCGACGAGGGGGCGCCGAGTTACGACCGCGAGCATGCGGCGGCGCTCGCCGCGCTGGGCGCGCCCGCCTTCGCCTGCACCCCCGATCTCTTCCCGGAGGTGATGGCGGCGGCCATCGAACGACGCCAACTACCTATACCGGACATGGCGATCCATCAGTGATCCGGGGCTTGCGCCGACCCCTGTGGGTCGTGCAAGGATCAACCCCGTCGCCCAGGACATGAATCCAGCCATCCGGTTGGCGATGTCGTCCTGCTCAGTGCGGCCTCAAAGCCATATCGCCACGCCTACGTGCCCGTTGTTACGCCTCGTAGGTACGCCCCGTACCCAGGGAAGGTCCCGCTCGTGTCTGTCGTGTCCGCCATGCCTGTCACCGTGCGCCTGCCGCGCACGGTGGCCGCGCGGCGGGCGCTGCTGGCGGCGCTCTTCCTCGGTGGCTTCCTGGCCCTGGCGTTCCTCTTCGGCGGCAGCGCTCACGCCGCCGAGCGGAGCGAACAGGACGCCGCCACCGGCGCGTCGGCCGACCGTTCCACCGTCTCCGGGCTGCTCGACCCCTCGGGTGTCGAGCGGGCGCGGCAGCAGGTGGAGCGGCACGCACCGCCCGTGGTGGGGCGCACCACTCATACGGCACAGGACGTCGTACGGAAGACCGTGCGGCCCATCCAGGAGCCGGTCGAGCGGGAAGCGCAGAAGATCACCAAGCCGATAGACGATCTGGTCGGCGACGCCACGAGCGGTGAGCTGCCGGTGCGGCTGCCCGACGTCGGCATCGGTGACGCGATCGGCCTGGACTCCCCTGGCTCCGTGGCGGACCACGGCCCGGCCGCCGAGCACCACGCGGCCAAGGCCGAGCCGGTGACCGTGCACAAGGTGGCGCCCGCCGCCGCGGCCCCGATAGGGCCCGAGGCCGGCACTCCGGCCGTCACCACGCACCACGCCGCGGCCGTCTCCCACGCCGGGCACGGGCCCGTCGTCCGGGCGGCGGCCTCCGGCACCGGTCCGGACGGTGGCGCCCCGGCGCCGCTGCCCCTTCCGCGGTCCCCGCTCGGGGCCACCTCCCAGTGCACCGGCGACAGCGGCGCTTCCCGTGGTGGGAACACCCAGGCCGCTCTTCCGCCGTCCGCCGCGGCGTCGTTCGGGCTGAAGCCCGGCACGGTCCGCGCGGAGAGCTCGGCGCCGACGCGCGAGCGGTTCAACGAAGTCCTCGAATTCCCCGGCTAGGGCAGACCTCACCCCCGTCTGTTGAGACCTGCCGCGCGGGGGCGGGTCAGGTCTGCCCGTCCGACACCCCTCTTGACTTCGAAGGACTTCCTCCACCATGCGCAACAACCTTCGCCGCTCCATCCTCGTAGCCGCTGCCGCCACCGGTATCTGGGCCCTCGGCTCCGCCGCCGCCAGCGCCGCCGAGAACCCGGCCGCTCCCGCCACCGACGGTGTCACCAGCACTGTGGACGGCGTCACCAAGACGGTGAACAAGACCCTGTCGACCGACAAGGTGACCAAGACGGTCGACGGCGTGACCGGTGGCGTGGCCGACACCTCCAAGGTCACCGACACCGCGAAGAAGACCGTGGACGGCGCCGCCTCCACCGTGGACGGCGTCACCGCTCCCGTGCGGGACCGGGTCCCCGGCGCCGCCAACCTGCCGCGGGTCTCGGACGTCACCAAGACCGTCGAGGGCACCACCGACGGCCTTACCGGCGACGCCGCCCAGCCGGACAAGGTCGTCAAGAAGGCCCACAAGGCCGTCAAGGGCCTCGAGAAGACCGTCAAGAAGACCACCGACCTCGACCTGCCCACCGGCGAGGTCCCCGGTGTGGTGCCCAGCCTCCCCGGCCTCGGCTCGCTCCCGACCCTGCCCGGCACCGCCACGCTGCCCACCGGCTCGCTGACCGACGTCAAGGGCGTCACGGGCAAGCTGCCCGCCCAGCTTCCCGCCACCCCGAAGCTGCCCGCCGCCCCGGGTTCGGCCAATGACCTGCTCGCCTGCCTCTCCGGCGCCGGCATCCGCCCGGAGGAGCTGACCGGCAAGGTCCAGGGTGTCGTCGGCACCGCCAAGCCGGTCGTCGACGGTGTGGCCTCGGACGTGCTGCCGCCCGCCGCGCACCGCATCGTGGTCAAGGTCGTCCCGGTCGCGCAGCGGACCGTCGGTGACACCGGCGCACTGGCAGGCGACGCCGTGGCCCGCACCACCCCGTACGCCGGCGTCGTGACCGGCAGCGCCCAGGGCTTCGCGCTGGGCACCGTCTCCAACGTGGTTCCGGCCGCCCAGGACACCGTCGACCGCCTGGTGCCGGTCGTGGTGAGCGTGCCGTCCACCGCCGTCCCGTTCGCGCAGGACCTGGCGGGCACCACCGTGCCGTTCGCCCAGGACCTGGCCCTGGGCACGGTCGCGGACGCCCAGACCACCGTGGGCAACGTCAAGGACGGTGCGCTGAGCCTGCTCCCCGCGCTGCCCACCGACCTGACCGACGCGGCCAACATCCCCGCCCTCCCGGTCCTGCCGGCGGAGCTGCCGCAGCTTCCGGCGGACCTGCCGACCGTTCCGGCGGAGCTGCCGCAGCTTCCGGCGGACCTGCCCACCGTTCCGGCCGAGCTGCCCACCGTTCCGGCCGAGCTGCCGCAGCTCCCGGCGGACCTGCCCACCGTTCCGGCGGAGCTGCCGCAGCTCCCGGCCGAGCTGCCCACCGTCCCGGCGGAGCTGCCGACCGTTCCGGCCGAGCTGCCGCAGCTCCCGGCGGACCTGCCGACCGTTCCGGGCACGCTTCCGACCGTCTGATCGCCCCGGCGGGCGTACGGCGGTCACGCCATGAAGGCCGGAAATCAGTAAAACCGTAAGGCGAGCGTCATCGACCGGGCAGCCCTCGTTGGGGAGGGGGCTGCCCGGTTGTCGTACGGAGATAGATGGAAACGGTCGCGATCTGTGACCGTAATCACCGCTCCAGTGTGATCTGCGATTTAGGGCCGCACGTCCTGCGGAGATAACCTGCGAGACGGACATGCCGCGTACCCGGCGAACGTGTGCCGCCCTCGTTATAGATCGCGTCCTCACGCTGCCCCCGCGGCACGCCCGCGCAGATAACGACCGCGATATCCATGGAAAAGGGACGGACGCGCGTGGACCTGTTCGAATACCAGGCGAGGGACCTCTTCGCCAAGCACGGTGTACCGGTGCTGGCCGGTGAAGTCATCGACACGCCTGAGGCGGCGCGCGAGGTGACCGAGCGCCTGGGCGGCCGCGCGGTCGTCAAGGCGCAGGTGAAGGTCGGCGGCCGCGGCAAGGCCGGTGGCGTCAAGCTGGCCTCCGACCCGGCCGACGCCGTGGAGAAGGCCAACCAGATCCTGGGCATGGACATCAAGGGCCACACGGTCCACAAGGTGATGCTGGCCCAGACCGCGGACATCAAGGAGGAGTACTACGTCTCCTTCCTGCTGGACCGCACCAATCGCACCTTCCTCGCCATGGCCTCCGTCGAGGGCGGCGTGGAGATCGAGGTCGTCGCGGAGCAGAACCCCGAGGCGCTCGCCAAGATCCCGGTGGACGCCATCGAGGGCGTGACCCAGGAGAAGGCCGCCGAGATCGTCGCCGCCGCGAAGTTCCCGGCCGAGATCGCGGACCAGGTCGTCGAGGTCCTGAAGAAGCTGTGGGTCGTCTTCATCCAGGAAGACGCCCTGCTCGTCGAGGTCAACCCGCTGGTCAAGACCGAAGACGGCAAGATCATCGCGCTGGACGGCAAGGTCTCCCTGGACGAGAACGCCGCCTTCCGCCAGCCGGAGCACGAGGCGCTCGAGGACAAGGCCGCGGCCAACCCCCTCGAGGCGGCCGCGAAGGCCAAGGGCCTCAACTACGTCAAGCTCGACGGCGAGGTCGGCATCATCGGCAACGGCGCGGGTCTGGTCATGTCGACCCTCGACGTCGTCGCCTACGCCGGTGAGAACCACGGCAATGTGAAGCCCGCCAACTTCCTCGACATCGGTGGTGGCGCCTCCGCCGAGGTGATGGCCAACGGTCTTGAGATCATCCTCGGCGACCCGGACGTCAAGTCGGTCTTCGTCAACGTCTTCGGTGGCATCACCGCCTGTGACGCCGTCGCCAACGGCATCGTCCAGGCCCTGGAGCTGCTGAAGTCCAAGGGCGAGGACGTCTCCAAGCCGCTGGTCGTGCGCCTCGACGGCAACAACGCGGAGCTGGGTCGCAAGATCCTCACCGACGCCAACCACCCGCTCGTATCGCAGGTGGACACCATGGACGGCGCGGCCGAGCGTGCCGCCGAGCTGGCTGCGAAGTAAGGGACGAGGTCACCAGAAACCATGGCTATCTTCCTCACCAAGGAAAGCAAGGTCATCGTCCAGGGGATGACCGGGTCCGAGGGGCAGAAGCACACCCGTCGGATGCTTGCCTCGGGCACCAACATCGTCGGCGGCGTGAACCCCCGCAAGGCCGGCACCACCGTTGACTTCGACGGCTCCGAGATCCCGGTCTTCGGCTCCGTGAAGGAGGCCATCGACGCCACCGGCGCCGATGTCACGGTCATCTTCGTCCCGGAGAAGTTCACCAAGAGCGCGGTCATCGAGGCGATCGACGCCGAGATTCCGCTCGCCGTGGTGATCACCGAGGGCATCGCGGTCCACGACACCGCAAACTTCTGGGCCTACGCGGGCAAGAAGGGCAACAAGACGCGCATCATCGGCCCGAACTGCCCGGGTCTGATCACGCCGGGTCAGTCGAACGCGGGCATCATCCCGGCCGACATCACCAAGCCCGGCCGGATCGGTCTGGTGTCGAAGTCCGGCACGCTGACCTACCAGATGATGTACGAGCTGCGGGACATCGGCTTCTCGTCCTGCGTGGGCATCGGCGGTGACCCGATCATCGGCACCACCCACATCGACGCCCTCGCCGCGTTCGAGGCCGACCCCGACACCGACCTGATCGTGATGATCGGTGAGATCGGCGGCGACGCCGAGGAGCGGGCCGCGGACTTCATCAAGGCCAACGTCACCAAGCCGGTCGTCGGCTATGTGGCGGGCTTCACCGCCCCCGAGGGCAAGACGATGGGCCACGCGGGTGCCATCGTCTCCGGCTCCTCCGGCACCGCTCAGGCGAAGAAGGAGGCCCTCGAGGCCGCGGGCGTGAAGGTCGGCAAGACCCCGTCCGAGACCGCGCGCCTGGCGCGCGCCGCCCTGGCCGGCTGACGCCGCCACGGCTTGATGCCACGGGCCCGCACCACCCTGGGGTGGTGCGGGCCCGCGCCGTTCCCGGGCGACGGATACCCGGTGGCGGAATCGGCAAGCCACCCATCCGTACCACGGCGCCATAAAAGACGCATAAGCGGACTAGCCGCGACACGGCGACCAAACCCTTGATGTGGGGATGAAACGGCTGTTATTGGCAGCATGGTCACGTGACGCAAACGACCGATCGCAGCCCGTCGGTGTCCTCACGTGACCGTTCCGCGCCCCGGCGCTCCTCCGCCATCAGGGAGGCGTTCCTCGGCGGTGTGGTCGCCGCGGGGCTCGGCCTCGGCACGTTCGCCGTCGCCGTACTGCTGCTGTGGATCACCTCCTCGTCCCCCGACAGCAGCCCCGACGGGGCCCTGCATGTCGCCGCCGACCTGTGGCTGCTCGGCCATGGCGCCGACCTGGTGCGCACCGAGACGCTCTCCGGCCACACCGCGCCCGTCGGGCTGACCCCGCTGCTGCTCGGCATCGTGCCGTGCTGGCTGCTCTACCGGGCCGCCCAGCACGCCGTCTACCAGGCGGAGCCGGACGAGGGCGAGGGGCAGGAGGGGCCGGAGGGGCGAGAGGAGCGAGAGGGGCGGGAGGTGCGAGAGGGGCGGTGGGTGCCTGCGGACTCCGTTGCCGATCCGGGTTCCGTTGCCGCTCGCGAGTCCGTTGCCGCTCCCGAGTGCGTTGCCGCTCCCGAGCCCGTTGTCGATCCGCGGACCGCCTTCGGCTGGGTGACCGGCGGCTATCTGATGGTCGGCACCGCGGCCGTGCTGTACGCCTCGGGCGGGCCGCTGCGTGTCGACCTGCTCAGCGCGCTGCTGCATCTGCCGGTCGTCGCGGCGGCCATCGCCGCCGTCGGCGTGTGGACGGCAGGCGGCCGGTTCCCGCTCCGCCTGCCCGGACGGGCGAACGCCGGACTGCGGCGGCTCCCCGGCGCGGGCTGGATCGTACGGACGGCCGTGCCCCTGGCCATGTCCGTGGCCGCGTACCTGGCCGCGCGAAGCTGGTGCCGGCGCCACCGGCTGGCCGCCGCGCTACGGGCCGGGACCAGCGGTCTCCTCGTCCTGCTCGGCAGCGGTGCGCTCCTTACGGCGACGTCGATGCTGAGCCACGCGGGCGCCGTCCAGATGACGTTCCTCAACCTCAGCGATGTGTGGTCGGGGCGGTTCGCCGTACTGCTGGTGAGCCTGGCGCTGCTGCCGAACGCCATCGTCTGGGGCGCCGCGTACGGGGTCGGCGCGGGCTTCACGGTCGGCGGCGGCAGTGTGGTCGCGCCGCTGGGCATCACCTCCTACCCCCAGCTTCCGCACTTCCCCCTGGTCGCCGCGCTGCCCACGGACGGCTCCGGCGGGCCGCTGGTCTGGCTCACGGGGATCGCGGCCGGGGTATCGGTGGCCTGGTTCATCGGGGTCGCGGCGGTGCGGCGCCCCGGCAGGGGCGAGCCCAGGCCGCCCTGGGGCTGGGGCGAGACGCTGGTGCTCGCCGGACTGGCGGCGGGCGGCTGCGCCGCCGCGATGGCGCTGCTGGCCGGGGTCTCGGGCGGCCCGCTGGGCATCGGCATCCTCGCCGACCTGGGTCCGAGCTGGTGGCGTACCGGCATGATCACGCTGGCCTGGACGGGAGTGATCGGGGTGCCCGGTGCGGTGGTGCTGCGCTGGTACCGGTTGTGTGTTCCTACCAGGGCCTCCTGGCCGGAGTGGAAGGCGACGCGGGCGGCCCGGCGGGTCTCTCGCGCGCAGGCCCGTACGGAGGCGAAGGAGACCCGTGCGGTGCGGGCTGCCACCCGGGCGGAGGCTCGGGCGGTGCGGACTGCCGCAAAGGCGGAGGCTCGGGCGGTGCGGGCCGTGGCCAAGGCGGAGGAGGCGGAGGCCCGGGCGGCGATGCGGCCCGCGGTGGCCTCGCCGATGGAGTCCGCGGAGGTGCGCGAGGCGATGGCCGAGCCGTGGTGGCAGTGGTTGCGGCCGTCGGGCACCCAGCGCAAACGGGACCGGGACCGGGGCCGGGGCCGGGGCCGGGGCCGGGGCCGGAGCCGGGATCGGGGCCGGGATCGGGGCCGGGGCCGGAAGCGGGAGGTTGGTGGCGGTGCGGAGGCGGGGCGGGAGGCGGGTGTGGGGACGATGGCGGGGCTCGCGACCCCCGCGGGCACCCCGAACGCCACCGGGACGGCGGACCGCCTACGCCGCTGGACGCTGAACCGGAAGCGCACCCCCGAACCGCACCCGCAGCCAGCCAGCGAGCCCGACCCCTCACCCGGACCGGACGACACTCGCCGCGAACCGTAAGGCGGGCGGAGGCGGGGGCGCGGTGGGGTCCGGTGGTGGGTGGCGGGTGCGGGGCCTCCGGGGCGGCGCCCTGGACCGTATATTTACGGCGCCGTTGGCCGGGGGCGTTGGGTGGGCCGGGGATTGGCGCCACAAATACACGTAAGCGTCCAGGACACCACCCCTGCGACCCCGCCCCCTCCCGCCGTCTCGCGGCTACCCGCCGGTCTGGTCCGCGTTCCGGTGGTGCGGGGCGTCTGTCCGTCCCGGGGGCGGAAAATCCAGCCCCTCCGGCGTTTGAGGAGCGGGGTCCGGGGCGGAGCCCCGGCGGGGGGCCAGGGGGCGGAGCCCCATGGTTTCGGGAAGGGGCGGGGTGGGGGCTGTCCGCCGGAGGCGTCCACGGCCCGCACCCGGTGTGCGGCCCGCCCCGGGGGGCCACGGCGGCGCCGTCAGTCCTGCGTGCTCAGCAAGGGGCGAAGCTGCTCGGGGAGCAAGGTTTCGCAGTCGTGGCGGGCGGTCTGCGTGAGGGCGTCGTCCACGCACGTGTAGTAGTCGCTGTAGACGACCTGGAAGCTGAACGTCGCCGCGACGATCGCGAGCGCGAGCCCGCCCGTCACCAGACCGCTGATCGCCGCCGTCGACTGCGGCTTCGTGGGGCCGGGGGCGGGCAGTGCCGCCGGGGTGGCGCCCGGGGGCGGCGGCGGGGCGTTCAGGGGCGCGGCGGCGGCCGGCGGCGGCGTTGTACGGCGCGCCTTGGCCCGCAGCGAGCTGATGCCCCAGTACAGGGCCAGCGTCCCGAGCAGCAGCGCGACCTGCGGCAGGCTGAAGAGCGCGAAGAAGAACGCCCACATGCCCGCGAGCAGTGCGTACCGGGCGCGCCGCTGGGCCGGGTCGTTGGGGTCCCAGCGCGGGCCGCTGGGGCCGGAGGGGCGGTTGGAGCCGGGGCCGGTGCCGAAGCCGCCGCCCTGGCGGCTGGGCTGGCGGCTGCTCCACTGGCTGCCCCAGGCCGGAGGCTGCTGCTGACCGTTCTGGTCGCCTTCGGCGTCGTCCGGCCGGGGCTGCCACGGCTGGTCCGGCCTGCCCTCGGGCGGCGGGGCGAACGGATTGTCCTCGTGCTGGTCCCCGTTCTGCCCGCCGGGGGCCGAGGAGGACGGCGACTGCTGCTCCCGGAGCAGCGGCGTCGTACGCGACATGCGGGCGCGCCTCATCGCCGCCCCCCGGTCGTGGCGGGAGGCGGTGTGAGGCGATGAGCCGCGCGGCGGCGTCGGTCCGGCATGTGGAGTGTGTCTTCCCCTTGTGTCGTCGTCCTGCACGCCGGGGGCGTGTACGGCTTGAGGCGGTCGTTCCCACGGCGTCAGTTGGATGCGCAGTCCAGACGCTACCTCCCGTGCCCGCCCCCGTCCCCTGGGGGCCGCTTCGTGTGCCGGTATCGTTGCTGACGGTCGGCGGCTTCGTAGAGTTCCCCGGAATTGATGAGTCCGCCACCTTGTACGACCACACAAACGGCAGCACCGCCCGCGAGAAAGAGCCCCGTCGTGGCCTCCCCGCCTTCCCCCGTCAGCCCTGCCCGCCCCGGGCGCCCGGTCCGCCTCGTCGTACTCGTCTCCGGCTCCGGTACGAATCTCCAGGCGCTGCTCGACGCCATCGCCGCCGAGGGCGTGGCCCGCTACGGCGCCGAGGTGGTGGCCGTGGGCGCCGACCGTGACGGCATCGAGGGCCTGGCGCGCGCCGAGCGTGCCGGGATCCCCACGTTCGTGTGCCGGGTCAAGGACCACGCCGACCGCGCCCAGTGGGACGCGGCGCTGGCGGAGGCCACCGCCGCCCATGAGCCGGACGTGGTCGTCTCGGCCGGGTTCATGAAGATCCTGGGGCCGCGGTTCCTCTCCCGGTTCGGCGGCCGCTGCGTCAACACCCACCCCGCGCTGCTCCCGAGCTTTCCCGGCGCCCATGGCGTACGCGACGCGCTCGCGCACGGTGTGAAGGTGACCGGATGCACCGTCCACTTTGTCGACGACGGGGTCGACACCGGCCCGATCATCGCCCAGGGCGTGGTCGAGGTCCGGGACGAGGACGACGAGTCCGCTCTTCATGAGCGGATCAAGGATGTCGAGCGCTCGCTGCTCGTCGAGGTCGTGGGGCGTCTGGCGCGTCACGGCTACCGCATAGAGGGACGAAAGGTAAGGATCCCGTGACCGCCGAAGGTACCAAGCGGCCCATCCGCCGCGCGCTGGTCAGCGTCTACGACAAGACGGGCCTCGAGGAGCTGGCCCGAGGGCTGCACGCGGCGGGTGTCCAGCTCGTCTCGACCGGCTCGACGGCCGCGAAGATCGCCGCCGCGGGCGTCCCGGTCACCAAGGTCGAGGAGCTGACCGGCTTCCCCGAGTGTCTCGACGGCCGCGTCAAGACGCTGCACCCGCGCGTCCACGCGGGCATCCTGGCCGACCTGCGGCTCGACTCGCACCGTGCGCAGCTCCAGGAGCTGGGCGTGGAGCCCTTCGAGCTGGTCGTGGTCAACCTCTATCCGTTCCGCGAGACGGTCGCCTCGGGCGCCTCGCCGGACGAGTGCGTCGAGCAGATCGACATCGGCGGCCCCTCCATGGTCCGCGCCGCCGCCAAGAATCACCCGTCCGTGGCCGTGGTCGTCAACCCCGAGCGGTACGACGACGTCCTCAAGGCCGCCGCGGACGGCGGTTTCGACCTGGCGGGGCGCAAGCGGCTGGCGGCCGAGGCGTTCCAGCACACGGCGGCGTACGACGTGGCGGTGGCCAACTGGTTCGCGGCGGACGACTCCTCCTTCCCGGAGTTCCTGGGCGCCACTGTCACCCGTAAGAACGTGCTGCGCTACGGCGAGAACCCGCATCAGCCGGCCGCGCTCTACTCCGACGGCAGCGGTAAGGGGCTCGCGGAGGCCGAGCAGTTGCACGGCAAGGAGATGTCGTTCAACAACTACACCGACACCGAGGCCGCCCGCCGGGCCGCGTACGACCACACCGAGCCCTGTGTCGCGATCATCAAGCACGCCAACCCGTGCGGGATCGCGGTCGGGGCGGATGTCGCCGAGGCGCACCGTAAGGCGCACGCCTGCGACCCGCTGTCGGCCTTCGGCGGTGTGATCGCCGTCAACCGCCCGGTGTCGGTCGCCATGGCCGAGCAGGTCGCCGAGATCTTCACCGAGGTGATCGTCGCCCCGGCGTACGAGGACGGCGCGGTCGAGGTGCTGGCCCGTAAGAAGAACATCCGCGTGCTGCGCTGCGCGGACGCGCCGGCGGACCTCGCCGAGCAGCGCCCCATCGAGGGCGGTCTGCTGCTCCAGGCCAAGGACCGCCTCCAGGCCGAGGGCGACGACCCGGCCAACTGGACCCTCGCCACGGGCGCGGCACTGGACGCCGACGGCCTCGCCGAGCTGGCCTTCGCCTGGCGCTCCTGCCGCGCGGTGAAGTCCAACGCGATCCTGCTCGCCAAGGACGGCGCCACGGTCGGCGTCGGCATGGGCCAGGTCAACCGCGTGGACTCGGCGAAGCTGGCCGTCGAGCGGGCCGGTGCCGAGCGGGCCGCCGGTGCGTACGCCGCCTCCGACGCCTTCTTCCCGTTCCCGGACGGCTTCGAGGTGCTGGCCGAGGCGGGCGTCACGGCCGTGGTGCAGCCGGGCGGTTCGGTCCGTGACGAGCAGGTGGTGGAGGCCGCGCAGAAGGCGGGCGTCACCATGTACTTCACGGGCACGCGCCACTTCTTCCACTGAGTCACCGCTGAGCGAGTACAGGAGGCCGCACCCCGACCGGATCACGGGGTGCGGCCTTCGCCGGTGCGGCACCGACCGGCCCCTGATTGGATCCGACGTCCCCGCATCCGGGAGGATGAAGTCATGACCGCCCAGATTCTCGATGGCAAGGCAACCGCAGCCGCGATCAAGTCCGATCTCGTCAGCCGCGTGGAGGCGCTCAAGGCCAAGGGCATCCATCCCGGCCTCGGCACGGTGCTGGTGGGCGAGGACCCCGGCAGCAAGTGGTACGTCGCGGGCAAGCACCGCGACTGCGCCGAGATCGGCGTCGACTCCCTCCGGCGCGACCTGCCCGAGACCGCCACCCAGGAGGAGATCGAGGCGGCGGTGCGGGAGCTCAACGAGGACCCGGCCTGCACGGGCTACATCGTCCAGCTTCCGCTCCCCAAGGGCATCGACACCAACCGGGTGCTGGAGCTGATCGACCCGGCCAAGGACGCCGACGGGCTGCACCCGATGAACCTCGGCCGGCTGGTGCTGGGCGAGAGCGGCCCGCTGCCGTGCACGCCCCAGGGCATCATCCAGTTGCTGCGCCACCACGGTGTGGAGATCAACGGCGCGCATGTGGTGGTCGTCGGCCGGGGCATCACCGTCGGCCGGTCGATCGGGCTGCTGCTGACCCGCCGCTCGGAGAACGCCACGGTCACCCTCTGCCACACCGGCACCCGCGACCTGCCCGGGATCCTGCGCCAGGCCGACATCATCGTGGCGGCCGCCGGGGTGCGGCATCTGATCGGGCCGGACGACGTCAAGCCGGGCGCGGCGGTGCTCGACGTGGGCGTCAGCCGGGACGAGCACGGCAAGATCGCCGGCGATGTGCACCCCGGAGTGGCCGAGATCGCGGGCTGGATCTCGCCGAACCCGGGCGGCGTCGGCCCGATGACCCGCGCCCAGCTCCTGGTCAACGTGGTGGAGGCCGCGGAGCGGAACGCGAAGGCGGACGCCGACGCCGGTGCCGGCCATGACGGCTGAGGCGAGCGAGCCGGCGGCCGGCGAGCAGCGGCAGACGCCGCCCGCACAGCCTTCGGGCCCCGCCCGGCTCATCCGTAAGTCGCGCCGCTTCCCGCTGATCACCCGGGACACCGCGCGCCCGGAGGGCGGCGGCCGGGCCGCGC
>NZ_JAHLEM010000547.1 GCF_018883605.1 Streptomyces niphimycinicus
CTCGTGGGTGCGCCGCGCCATCGTGGGTGCGCCGCGCCATCGCGAGTGCGCCGGGCCCTCGTGGGTGCGCCGTCATCGCGGGAGCCCGTCGGCGCGGGTGCCCGTCATCGTGGGAGCGCGGTGTGCGTGCCAGGGGCAGTCGCGTCAGCCGCTCTGCGCGTCAGCCGCTCTGCGCGTCAGCCGCTCTGCGCGTCAGCCGCTCTGCGCGTCAGCCGCTCTGCGCGTCGCCGTTCCGCGAGCCGTTGATCGCCGCGTCCCGGGCCCGTACGTACCAGACGCCGAGCAGTCCGAGGGTGCCGCCGGCCAGGCAGGTCCACAGCCACCACAGATGTCCGTGCTCGTCGAACCAGCCGTAGAAGGGCAACTGGACGAGGAAGAGGACGAACCACACGATCGTGCCGCCGGTGATCGTGGCCACGACATTGCCCTCGAGCGGCTCCGGCGCCTCGTGCTTGGGGGTCCACTTCGTCATGGCCACAGCTTAAGGGGGCCGGTCATGGGCCTGGTCGGGGCCGTCCCGGGACCGGTTTGGCGATCGGGCCTTAATAGTTTCATACTCAATGCTTCCGGGTCTGGCTGGAATGTCTTGTTCGATCGTCCAAGAGACCCACTGTTGATGTTCACGCAAGACTGAGGTCATCCATGTCCCCCTCGGCCCCCGCGCCGGTCGACGCCAGCGAACAGGCTCCGGTTCCCCCCATGAACGGCATCGACAAGTTCTTCAAGATCAGTGAGCGTGGTTCCTCGGTCTCCCGGGAAATCCGTGGCGGCCTGGCCACGTTCTTTGCGATGGCCTACATCGTCGTACTGAACCCGATCATCCTCGGGGCCGGGACGGACAAGTTCGGGCATCAGCTCAACAACGGCCAGCTCGTCACCGCCACCGCCCTGATCGCGGGTCTGACCACGCTGCTCATGGGGATCATCGGCAACGTCCCCATCGCGCTCGCCGCGGGCCTTGGTATCAACGCCGTGGTCGCGCTCCAGCTCGCACCCAAGATGAGCTGGCCGGACGCGATGGGCATGGTGGTGCTCGCGGGTCTGGTGCTGATGATCCTCGTCGCCTCGGGGCTGCGGCAGCGGGTGATGGACGCGATCCCGGCCGGGCTGCGACGGGCGATCGCGATCGGCATCGGGCTGTTCATCGCCCTGATCGGCCTGGTCGACTCCGGCTTCGTCACCCGTAACCCCGACTCCGCGCACACCACCGTGCCGCTGGGCCTTGGAGTGGCCGGGCGGCTGGAGGGCTGGCCGGTGCTGGTGTTCGTGGTCGGCCTCGCGCTCACGTTCATCCTGATCGTCCGCAAGACGCGCGGCGCGATCCTGATCGGCATCGTGACCATGACCCTGGTCGCGATCGTGATCAACTCCCTGGCCCGGATCCCGGACGCCAAGTGGGGGCTGACCATCCCCAAGGTGCCGGAGAAGGTGGTCGACACCCCGGACTTCGGCCTGGTCGGCCATGTCAGCCTCTTCGGCGGCTTCCATGAGGTCGGCCTGCTCACCGGCTGTCTCTTCGTCTTCACCGTGCTGCTGTCCGGCTTCTTCGACGCGATGGGCACGATCATCGGCGTCGGCGAGGAGGCCGGGCTGACCGATGAGCGCGGGCAGCTTCCGGGCATGGGCCGGATCCTGATGGTGGACGGCGTCGCGGTCGCGGGCGGCGGCTTCGGCTCGGCCTCGGCCAACACCTGCTTCGTCGAGTCCACGGCGGGCGTCGGGGAAGGGGCGCGCACCGGACTCGCGAACGTGGTGACCGGCGGTCTCTTCCTGCTCGCGCTGGTCTTCACCCCGCTGGCCAAGGTGGTGCCCTCGCAGGCCGCGACCCCCGCGCTGGTGGTGGTCGGCTTCCTGATCATGGCGGCGAACGTCAAGGAGATCGACTGGAGCGATTTCACGATCGCGATCCCGGCCTTCCTGACCATGATCTCGATGCCGTTCACCTACAGCATCACCAACGGGATCGGGCTGGGCGTGCTCTCGTTCCTGCTGCTGCGCATCGCCACCCGGCGGACCCGGGAGATCCCGTGGCTGCTGGGCGCGGTGGGGCTGTGCTTCCTGGTGTATTTCCTGCTCAACCCGATCGAGCAGGCGCTCGGCGTCTCCTGAGCCGAGTCGGCGTCTCCTGAGCCGAGTCGGCGTCCTGCCCAGAGGTATGTCGTCCCCCTGCTGTACGTCGCTGTACGTCGTCCCTTCCTGAGCGCCCAGGACCGGAGGTGTCCTGGGCGCTCAGGCGTTTCACCGAGCGTCACTACCCGGAGTCAACTCACTCGTTCGGGTGAAATAGAAATAGGGATGTCACCAGGGTTTTCATTAGGCGAGGTAATGAGTTATGCTAAAGACCATGCCGGATCTGTCCCGCTCCCAGCACAACGCGGAGGCGCCCCCCGACGACGCGGCCGCCGTGAGCGCCCTGCGGTCGGCAGTGATGCGTCTCTCGCGGCGGCTCAAGCACCAGCGGGTGGACGAGTCGCTCAGCCCGACCGAGATGGCCGTCCTGGGCACGCTGGCCCAGTGCGGCTCCGCCACCCCCGGTGAGCTGGCCCGCAAGGAGCATGTCCAGCCGCCCTCGATGACCCGCATCGTGGCCCTGCTGGAGGCCAAGGGACTCGTCAGGCTCGAGCCGCATCCGGAGGACCGGCGGCAGAAGGTCGTCTCGCCGACCGAGCGGGCCGAGGCCATGCTCGAGGAGAGCCGACGCAAGCGCAACGCCTGGCTGGCCGAGCTGGTCGGGGAGCTGACCGAGGACGAGTGGGACGTGCTGCGCGCCGCCGCTCCCGTGCTGGAGAAGCTCGCGCATTTGTAAGAACAACCGAGGCAGCCAGGAGGCGAACACACTTGAGTACGGGACCCGGAGCAGACTCCGCACCCGCACCGAAGCACCCCACAAACCCCGCGCCCGACCCCACGTCCCCTGTCACCACGGGACGCACCCGGGGCGGGACCTTCAGTTCGCTGAAGATCCGTAATTACCGGCTGTTCGCCACCGGTGCCATGATCTCCAACACCGGCACTTGGATGTCGCGGATCGCCCAGGACTGGCTGGTCCTCAGCATCACCGGCTCCTCCACCGCCGTCGGCATCACCACCGCGCTCCAGTTCCTGCCCATGCTGCTCTTCGGGCTGTACGGCGGGGTCCTCGCGGACCGATGCCCCAGACGGCGGCTGCTGCTGTTCACCCAGACCGCGCTGGGGCTGTGCGGGCTCGCCCTCGCCGCCCTCACGCTCAGCGGCCATGTGCAGGTCTGGCATGTCTATCTGATCGCGTTCCTGCTCGGCCTGGTCACCGTCGTCGACAACCCGACCCGCCAGGTCTTCGTCAACGAGATGGTCGGCCCCAAGGACCTGCGGAACGCGGTGAGCCTCAACTCCGCGAACTTCCAGTCCGCCCGGCTGATCGGCCCGGCGGTCGCCGGTGTGCTGATCACCGCAGTGGGTAGCGGCTGGGCCTTCCTGATCAACGGAGTCTCCTTCGCCGCCCCGATCATCGGGCTGCTGCTGATGCGCACCAGTGAGCTGCACAAGGTCGAGCGGGCGCCGCGCGGCAAGGGGCAGTTGCGGGAGGGGCTGCGCTATGTCGCCGGGAACCCCGATCTGATCTGGCCGATCGTGCTCGTCGGCTTCATCGGCACCTTCGGCTTCAACTTCCCGATCTGGCTGAGCGCCTTCGCCGACGATGTCTTCCACGCCGGACCCGGTACGTACGGCCTGCTCAACACGCTGATCGCGATCGGCTCGGTGGCCGGTGCGCTGCTCGCCGCCCGGCGCGTGGTGGCCCGGCGGCGGCTGCTGGTCGGGGCCGCGCTGATGTTCGGCGTGCTGGAGGTGGTCGCGGCGGCGACCCCGTACTTCTGGCTCTTCGCGGCGCTCATGGTGCCGATCGGGATCTTCAGCCTGACGTTCAACGTGACCGCGAACTCCAGCGTCCAGCTCGCGACCGATCCCGCGATGCGGGGCCGGGTGATGAGCCTGTTCATGATGGTCTTCGTGGGCGGTACGCCGATCGGCGGCCCGCTGGTGGGCTGGCTGACCGACACCTGCGGCGCGCGTATCGGCTTCGCCGCGGGCGGTCTGATCTCGGCCGCCGCGGCGGCCGGGGTGGGGCTGATCCTGGTCCGGGCCGGCGGTCTGCGGGTGAAGCTGGACCTCCGCCGCGGCCACCCGCGAGTGGTCTTCGTCCCCCGCACACCGGAGGAGAAGCCACTCGCGGCCACGGCCTGAACCACGCCGTTGGGCTCGCCGGGGCCCCGCCCCGGACCCCGCTCCTCGAACTCCCCCGGCCACCGCTGGGAGCTGCCCCCTGGAGGGGCTCAGTTGTGCGGGAGACTGGGCGGATGAGACTCTTCGCCGCCGTCCTGCCGCCGGACGCGGCCGTCGCCGAGCTGGCCGCGCGGGTCGAGGCGCTCCGGACGCTGCCGGGGGCGGACGGGCTGCGCTGGACCGAGCGGGAGGGCTGGCACTTCACGCTCGCCTTCTACGGTGAGGTGGCCGAGGAGGTGCTGCCCGAGCTGCACACCCGGCTGGCCCGGGCCGCCCATCGGCACCGCGCCCATGAGCTGCGGCTGGCGGGCGGGGGCCGGTTCGACGACCGGGTGGTGTGGGTGGGCGTCGACGGCGACAGCGAGGCCCTGCGGCGGCTGGCCGACTCCGCCGAGGCGGGGGGCCGACGGGCCGGGGTCCCGATGGACCGGCACCGTCCGTACCATCCGCATCTGACCATCGCCCGTGCCCGTTCCTCCCGCCACCGCTCCGCCACCAGCCTGGTGCCGTACGTGGACGGGCTCACCGACTTCGCGGGCCGGGAGTGGACCGTGGGCCGGCTCTGCCTGGTGCGCAGCCATCCACCGGCCCCGGGCGTCCCCGGGCGGCAGCCGCGCTACGAGGTGGTGGCGGCCTGGCCGCTGGGGCACTGAGCGGCCTGGCCGCTGGGCCACTGAGCGGTCCGGCTAGTCTCAAGGCTGTGGACCCCAAGACCAGAAACATGATCATGAGCGGCGCGCTGGTGCTGATTCTCGTCGTCGTCGCCGCCGCGGCCGCCCTGGGCGGCTAAGCGCTCCGCTGGAAGTGTCGCGATGCGTCGTCGGCCGACTGCGGCGCCGTCGTGG
>NZ_JAHLEM010000548.1 GCF_018883605.1 Streptomyces niphimycinicus
CCCCCCGCCCCTCAGCACTTTCGCCTACCGTCCCAGAGGCGGTTCGCCTACCGTCCCAGAGGCGGCTCGGCTACCAGGCGAACGCCTCCGGCGACGGGCCAGGACCCGGGAAGATCTCGTCCAGCTCCGTCAGCACTTCCTCGTTCAGCTTCAGTTCCGCGGCGCGCACCGCCGACGCGAGCTGCTCGGCCGTGCGCGGGCCCACGATCGGACCGGTCACCCCGGGCCGGGTGAGCAGCCAGGCCAGGGCCGCCTCGCCGGGCTCGATGCCGTGCTTGGCCAGCAGGTCCTCGTACCGCTGGATCTGATCGCGCACCGCCGGGTTCTTCAGCGCGTCGGCGCTGCGCCCGGAGGTGCTGCGCGAACCGCCGCCCTCGCGCTCCTTGCGGAGTGCGCCGCCGAGCAGCCCGCCGTGCAGCGGCGACCAGGGGATGATGCCCGCGCCGTAGCCCTGCGCGGCCGGGATGACCTCCATCTCGGCGCGCCGCTCGGCCAGGTTGTACAGGCACTGCTCGCTGACCAGCCCGTACGAGCCACGGCGGGCCGCGGTCTCATTGGCCTGGGCGATATGCCAGCCCGCGTGGTTGGAGGAGCCCGCGTAGATGATCTTGCCCTGCTGGACGAGGACGTCGATCGCCTGCCAGATCTCGTCCCACGGGGTGGAGCGGTCCACGTGGTGGAACTGGTAGAGGTCGATGTGGTCCGTGCCGAGCCGCTTGAGGCTGGCGTCCACGGCCCGGCGGATGTTGACGGCCGAGAGCTTGTCGGTATTGGGCCAGGGCTCACCCTCGGCGGCCATGTTTCCGTACACCTTGGTCGCGAGGACGGTCTTCTCGCGCCGCCCGCCGCCCTTGGCGAACCAGCTCCCGATGATTTCCTCGGTGCGGCCCTTGTTCTCGCCCCAGCCGTAGACATTGGCGGTGTCGAAGAAGTTGATGCCCGCGTCGAGCGCGGCATCCATGATCGAGTGGCTGTCGGCTTCCTCGGTCTGCGGACCGAAGTTCATGGTGCCCAGAACGATCCGGCTGACCTTGAGACCTGTGCGTCCGAGCTGCGTGTACTCCATGGGATCAGCCAAGCCGTTGGAGTGCGCTCTAATCAAGGGGGCAGGCCGGGGCATTGGTGCCCCGGCGTCTTCCGTCGGCCGTGAATTCCCGTGGAAAACCCCAAGGCCCGCTTTTTGGCCCCCCGTGCGGTCAAAAAGCGGGCGTCCTGGGTTTTCTCGAGGCCGGCCTATCCGGATTAGCGGGCGGCGCGGGCTTTCATAAAACCGAGAGCGCCGAGCGCCAGGGCCATCAGTGCGCCGATCAAAACCATGTAGAGCCCCGGTCCCGCGGTCATTTCGTACAGCTTCGCGGCCTGCTCCGCCGCCTTTTCCGCGACCTTCTGCGACACCCCCTCGTCGTCCTTCAGCTTCTGGGTGACCAGCCGCTCGGGGTCCGCCATGTTGATGGCCGCGACGATCGCCATGGCCAGCCCCAGAACCCCGCCGACCAGGTAGAGCGCCGCCTTCTTGGTGGCCATGGCGGCGATGAACAGGATCCCCGCGACCAGGGCGATGATCAGCGTGATGATGCCGTCGCCGTCGATGCCCTTGATGCCCCCGGTGGCGCCCTCGGCGTCGGAGACCACCCAGTTCACCATGGAGCCGACCAGCGCGATGACCGAGCCGACGATCGCGAAGATCGCGATCTTCTTGGGCGGCGCGGCCGGTGCGGCCGGTGACGCGTGTGCGGCGCCGCCCGGAGCCCCCGCGGAATGCAGCGGAGGCGCGCTTTGCGCATAGGAGGACTGGCTGTATTCACTCATGAGCCCAGACCGTAAGCGGGGCCTTTCTGCATTGCAATGCCGCCGCCCGCTATGCCGTCAATGACCGATAAATTTCTCGCCGAAATAATCCCCGGATGAGGTCAGATAATCTGCGGGTTATTTCGGGCTGATCGCCCGCACAAATAATTGACAGACGTTATCTGCCCGTGATCGCCGAAGTCATGCACGGGGGAGTCTTGGGTGACCGGAGGGAGTCCCTCGGCGTGGTTCCGGCGCCGGACGCCCCCGGCGGGATGGCAGGCTTGGCCCCATGCGTCCGCTTCCGTTCGTACTCGGTGCCGCCGCGCTGCTGACCGTGTCCGCAGCCGCCCCGGCCTTCGCCGACGACTCGTCGTCGCCGTCCCCCTTCACGATCGAGGATCCACGGATCACCGAGTCCAGCGGCCTGGCCGCGAGCCGCCTCCACCCCGGCGTCTACTGGACGCACAACGACAGCTCGGACGGGCCGTACGTCTACGCCGTCGACGGCAAGACCGGCAAGACGGTCGCACGGGTCACCCTCCGAGGCATAGGGGATCCCCGCGATGTGGAAGCGATCTCGATAGGGCCGGACGGCAACATCTACGTCGGCGACATCGGCGACAACCTGGGCGGTACGTGGCCCCATGTGTGGATCTACCGCTTCCCCGAGCCGAAGCAGCTCAAGGACACCACCGTCACCGCGACCCAGTTCACCGTCAAATACCAGGGCGGGCCGCGCAACGCCGAGGCGCTGATGGTCCATCCCAAGACCGGCCGCGTCTATATCGCCAGCAAGAGCGACGAGGACGCCGGGCTGTACGCCGGACCGGCCACGCTGAGCCCCTCGGGGGTGAATGTCTTCCGGCGGGTCTCCGACCTCGACCTGGAGGTCACGGACGGGGCGTTCGCCCCGGACGGCACCCGGCTCGTCCTCCGCGGCTACTTCTCGGCCGCCGAATACCGCTGGCGGGACGGAAAGCCGACGCGGCTCGAGGAGGAGCCGGGGCTGCCGCTGCAACGGCAGGGCGAGTCGGTCACCTTCACCCCGGACGGCGGCACCCTCATGTACGGCACCGAGGGCGCGGGCTCCAAGGTGACGCCGGTGGACCTCGGCGGGGAGCTGCTGCCGGACGCCACCGCGAAGGAGCAGAAGAAGAACGGGGAGTACTCCGACCGCGTCGACGGCAAGCTCACCGAGGACGACAAGAACGGCAACCTGGTCAAGGCCGGAGTCACCTTCGTCGGTGCGCTGGTCGTCTTCCTCGGCCTGCGCAGGCTCTTCCGCCGGAACCGAGCCTGATCGCCGGCGCGAGCGAGATCGTCAGCGCTGCGAAGTCGTCGGCGCATACGAAGGGGCCCGCGGCCGAGCACCGGCCGCGGGCCCCTTCGTACGGGCGCCAAGAGCGCTCGTCAGAGGTGCTCGATGACGTAGTCCACGCACGCCGTCAGCGCCTGGACGTCCGCCGGGTCGACGGCCGGGAACATCGCCACCCGAAGCTGGTTGCGGCCCAGCTTGCGGTACGGCTCGGTGTCCACGACGCCGTTGGCCCGCAGCGCCTTGGCGACCGCGGCGGCGTCGATCTCCTCGGTGAAGTCGATCGTGCCGACGACCTGCGACCGCTTGGCCGGGTCGGCCACGAACGGGGTGGCGAACTTGGCCTCCTCGGCCCAGCCGTACAGCGTGCGCGACGAGGTCGCGGTGCGCCGTACCGCCCAGTCCAGACCGCCCTGTCCGTTGATCCACTTGAGCTGGTCGTCGAGCAGGAAGAGCGTCGCCAGCGCCGGGGTGTTGTACGTCTGGTTCTTCAGCGAGTTGTCGATCGCGGTCGGCAGCGAGAAGAACTCCGGGACGTGCCGGCCCGAGGCGTGGATCCGGGCGGCGCGCTCCAGCGCGGCGGGCGAGAACACGCCGATCCACAGGCCGCCGTCGGCCGCGAAGGACTTCTGCGGCGCGAAGTAGTAGACGTCCGTCTCGGCGATGTCGACCGGCAGACCGCCCGCCCCGGAGGTCGCGTCCACCAGCACCAGCGCGCCCTCGTCGGCACCGGCCACCCGCCGGATGGGCATGGCGACACCGGTGGAGGTCTCGTTGTGGGTGAAGGCGTAGACGTCCGTGCCGCTCTCGGCGCGCGGCTCCGGGTGGGTGCCCGGGTCGGAGGAGATCACCGTGGGCTCCGCCAGCCACGGCGCCAGCTTCGCCGCCTTGGCGAACTTCGAGGAGAACTCGCCGAACGACAGATGCTGGGACTTGGAGTCGATCAGCCCGTGGGTCGCGATGTCCCAGAAGGCGGTGGAACCGCCGTTGCCCAGGATGACCTCGTACCCCTCCGGGAGTTGGAAGAGCTCACGCACCCCTTCGCGCACCGCGCCGACCAGGTTCTTGACCGGGGCCTGGCGGTGGGAGGTGCCGAGCAGGGAGCTTCCGGTGGCGGCCAGGGCGCTCAGCGCCTCGGTGCGCACCTTGGACGGGCCCGAGCCGAAACGTCCATCGGCGGGCTTGATGTCATCGGGAATCCGGATCTCAGCCACGACCGAAGCCTAATCCGTCGGCCCCCGCCGTCCGACTGTGCGTCCAGCCGCTGAGACGGTGCGTCCACATCCTGTTGACGTGGGAGGTGAGGGCGGTGTAGAGGCGATCGGGGAACGCGGCGGCCATGAATCGGAATTGGACATTCTCAATGGCCCTCCCGGCGTGGACCATGGAGGCATGGCTGATCACCAGGCAGACGAGCTGGAGCAGGCGCTGCGACGGGCCGTCCGCGGGGACGTCTCCTTCGATACGGCGAGCCGGGCCCTGATGACCATGGACGCGTCGAACTACCGACGGGTGCCGGACGGTGTGGTCGCGCCCCGGGACGCGGACGATGTGGCGGCGGCGCTGGCCGTCTGCCGGGAACGCGGGGTGCCGGTGGTCGCCCGCGGCGCCGGGACCTCGATCGCCGGACAGGCCACCGGGCTCGGCGTCGTCCTCGACTTCACCCGCCATATGCGCCGCATCGTCGCGCTCGACCCCGAGCGGCGGACCGCCGTCGTCCAGCCCGGCGTGATCCTCGACGACCTCCGTACGGCGGCCGGCGCCCATGGGCTGACCTTCGGCCCCGACCCGTCCACCCACAGCCGCTGCACCCTCGGCGGCATGATCGGCAACAACTCCTGCGGCTCCCACTCGGTGGCCTGGGGCACCACCGCCGACAACGTCCACGAGCTGGACGTCCTCACCTACGGCGGGGAGCGGGTGCGCGCCGCCCAGGGCCTCCACGACCTGCCCGCCCGGCTCCGCGACGGCATACGGTCCCTGGCCGGCCACCATCTGGCCCTGCTGCGCACCGGCTTCCCCGAGCTGCCCCGCCGGATCTCCGGCTACGCCCTGGACGAGCTGCTGCCCGAGAAGAACGCCGACCTCGCCCGCGCCCTCACCGGCAGCGAGGGCACCCTCGGGGTGGTGACGGAGGCGGCCGTAAGGCTGGTGGAGGCGCCCGCCGCCCGCGCCCTGGCCGTACTCGGCTACCCCGACGAGAGCGCGGCGGCCGAGGCCGCGCACACCCTGCTGCCATACGGTCCGCTGACCGTCGAGGGCATGGCCGCCGATCTGGTCGCCGGGGCCTCCGGGCTGCCCAAGGGCGGCGCCTGGCTGTTCGTGGAGGTCGGCGGCGCCACCCGCGAGGAGGCGCTCTCCCGCGCCCAGGAGGTGGCCCGCGCCGCCGCCGAGGTCACCACCGGCCACACCGTCGTCGCCGACCCGGCCGGGCAGCGCGCCCTGTGGCGGGTGCGCGAGGACGCCTCCGGGACCGCCACCCGACTGCGTATTCCGGGTGGGGCGGACGGCGGCGAGGCATGGCCCGGCTGGGAGGACTGCGCGGTGCCGCCGCCCCGGCTCGGCGCCTATCTGCGCGACTTCCGCGCCCTGATGGCCCAGCACGGGCTGCGCGGCACGCCGTACGGACACTTCGGGGACGGCTGCATCCACGTCCGCATCGACTTCGACCTGCTGACCGAGTCCGGGATCCGGATCTTCCGAGCCTTCTCCTCCGACCTCGCCGATCTCGTCGTCGCCCACGGCGGCTCGCTCTCCGGTGAGCACGGCGACGGGCTGGCCCGAGCCGAGCTGCTGCCGCGCGTGTACGGGGACGAGATGGTCGGCCTCTTCTCCCGCTTCAAGGACCTGTGGGACCCGGAAGGCGGCCTCAACCCCGGCGTCCTGGCCCGCCCGCAGCGCCTGGACCAGAACCTGCGCTTCGATCCGCTGCCGAGGCGCCCGGTGGACGTCGAGTTCGGCTATCCGCACGACAAGGGGGACTTCTCGGCGGCCGTCCGGCGCTGTGTGGGCGTCGCCAAGTGCCGCAACGAGTCGGTGTCCGGCTCCGGGGTGATGTGCCCGTCGTACCGCGTGACCGGCGAGGAGAAGCACTCCACCCGCGGCCGTGCCCGGCTGCTGCACGAGATGCTCGCGGGCGAGGTCGTCCAGGACGGCTGGCGCTCGGAGGAGGTACGGGACGCGCTCGACCTGTGCCTGTCCTGCAAGGGCTGCCGCAGCGACTGCCCGGTCGAGGTCGACATGGCCACGTACAAGGCGGAGTTCCTGCACCACCACTACGAGGGACGGGTGCGGCCCGCCGCGCACTACTCGATGGGCTGGCTGCCGGTATGGCTCCGGGCCGCCTCCCACCTGAGGGCCGCGCCCGCCGCCAACGCCCTGGCGGGCCTGCCCCCGCTGGCGGCCCTGGCCAAGCGCATGGGCGGGATCGCGCCCCAGCGCGACATCCCGGAGCTGGCCCGGGAGCCCTTCACGCGGTGGTGGCGGGAGCATGCCCGTACGGTGCCTCGCGCCGGGAACGGCGCCCGCACCGTCGTGCTGTGGCCCGACACCTTCACCAACCACCTCTCCCCGTCCGTCGGCCGCTCGGCGGTCGCCGTACTGGAGGCGGCCGGGCTGCGGGTGGTCGTCCCACCGGGGCCCGTGTGCTGCGGCCTGACCTGGGTCTCCACCGGCCAGCTCGACCGCGCCCGCGCGGTCATGCGGCGCACCCTGGACGCCATGGCCCCGGCCCTGGACGCCGGGCTCCCGGTGGTCGGCCTCGAACCCAGTTGCACCGCCGCCCTCCGCACCGACCTCCCCGAACTCCTCGGCGCGGACCCGCGCGCCGCGCGCCTGGCCGAGTCCGTTTCGACGTTCGCCCAGGCCCTGGAGGAGTACGCTCCCGACTGGCAGCCCCCCAAGGTCGACCGCCCCGTCGTCGGCCAGACCCACTGCCACCAACACGCCGTCCTCGGTGACGCCGCCGAGCGCCGCCTACGTGAACGCGCGGGCCTTACGGGCGCCTTGAGCGGCGGCTGCTGCGGTCTGGCGGGCAACTTCGGCTTCGAGGACGGCCACTACGACGTCTCGGTGGCCTGCGCCGAGGAGCAACTGCTGCCATCGGTCCGCGCCGCGGACCCCGGCACGGAGATCCTGGCGGACGGCTACTCCTGCCGCACCCAACTGACCCAACTGGCGGGCCGCAAGAGCCGCCACCTGGCGGAGGTCCTGGCGGAACGCCTGCGGTGAGGGGCGGGCGGCCCGGCGGGGTGCGGCTTTCGTCTCGCGCCTTCGGCGCAATTGAGCAACGGGGGCGGGAGGTGAGGGCGCGGCACCGCCGCCGTCCGCCGGGCCGGTGGCGGCGAGCGCCGGTGGCGGCTTCCGCGCTCGTCGGCCGGGGCCCCTCCGGACTGCGGGCGGTAGGCGGCAAGATCCCCACCAGTGCGACTCCGGCGGTCCGCCCCTCCCGGTACCTCCTGTGAAAAACGCTTGATCTGGCGCAACTAATTCATCAAACGATTTCCAGAGGGGTACCCCACCCCCCTGCCGTCCGGTATCGGCCTCGCCCGCCGGTCACGGAAGCCGCCACCGGCGCTCGCTTCCACCGGCCCGGCGACCGGCGACGCGGGCCCGGCCCCGGCACCCCTGCCCCGCTGCTCAACTGCGCCGAAGGCGCGAGACGAAAGCCGCAGCCGACCGGGCTGAGCCCCAACCGGCCCACCCGGCCCACCCAGCCCAACCGGCTGAATCATGCAAGCGTGCTTGATTGTTTCTCGTCGCGCTGCCACCCTCGCTCGACAAGAACGGAAGACAGCCGACACACGACTGACCCGACGACGGGAGCGACGCGTGTCCGAGACGGAGGCTCTGCTCGGCGATCTGCGGGCGGAGGGGGACGAGTTGGACGGCCTGGTGGCCGGGCTCGGGGGCGCGGAGTGGCGTATGGCGACGCCCGCGCCCGGGTGGAGCGTCGCGCACCAGATCGCCCATCTCGCGTGGACCGACGAGCGGGCCGTACAAGCCGTCGAGGACCCGCAGGGGTTCGCCGACGAGGTGCGCCGGGCGTGGACCGCGCCGGAGGCGTTCGTGGACGAGGGTGCGGAGCGCGGGGCGGCCGAGCCGCCCGAGGTGCTGCTGGGGCTTTGGCGCGCGGGGCGGGAGCGGTTGCTCCGGACGCTGGCCGCGCAGCCGCCGGGCGCCCGACTGCCGTGGTACGGGCCGCCGATGAGCGTGATGTCGATGGCGACCGCCCGGCTGATGGAGACCTGGGCGCACGGCCAGGACGTCGCCGACGCGCTGGGTGTGCACCGGGCCCCCACCGCCCGGCTGCGCCATGTGGCCCGGATCGGGGTCCGGGCGCGGGGTTACGCGTACGCGGCGCGGGGGCTGGAACCGCCGGCCGAGGAGTTCCGGGTCGAGCTGACCGGCCCGGCGGGTGAGTTGTGGACGTACGGGCCGGGGGACGCGGCCCAGCGGGTGACCGGGCCCGCGCTGGACTTCTGTCTGCTGGTGACCCAGCGGGCGCACCGCGACGATCTGGCCGTACGGGCCGAAGGGGCGGACGCGGACCGCTGGCTGGACATCGCGCAGGCGTTCGCGGGCCCGCCCGGCAAGGGCCGCGCCCCGGGGCATGGTGCCGGTGGCACGGCCCGGGGGAGCGTCGCGGGAGGTGGTGCGGCCGGAGGCGCCCCTGCGGAAGGTGACGTGGCCGGAAGTGCCCCTGCGGAAGGTGGTGCGGCCGGAAGCGGTGCTGAGGCAGGCGGCGCAGCCGGTAGCGATGCCGCGTCGAGCGGCGCCACCGGTAGCGGCAGCGCGGCAAGCGACGCCGCGGCAAGCGACACCACAGCAAGCGGCGCGAGCGGCGACCCCGCCGGAGGTGCCCCATGACGCCGTCCCCGCCCCTGCGCATAGGCAACGCCTCCGGCTTCTACGGCGACCGCTTCGACGCGGTGCGCGAGATGCTCACCGGTGGCCCCCTGGACGTGCTGACCGGGGACTATCTCGCCGAGCTGACCATGCTCATCCTGGGCCGGGACCGCGCCAAGGATCCGGCGCGGGGTTATGCCACCACCTTTCTGCGCCAGCTCGAGGACACCCTGGGGCTCGCCATGGAGCGCGGGGTACGGCTGGTCACCAACGCGGGCGGGCTCAACCCGGCCGGGCTGGCCGACGCGATCCGCGCGCTCGCCGAGCGGCTCGGCATCGACTGCCGGGTCGCCCATGTCGAGGGCGACGACCTCCTCGGCGCCCGCGACTGGGGGCCGGGAGTGGTCACCGCCAACGCCTATCTCGGCGGCGCCGGTATCACGGCCTGTCTGCGCGGGGGCGCGGATGTGGTGGTCACCGGGCGGGTGACGGACGCCGCGCTGGTGACGGGCCCGGCGGCGGCACACTTCGGCTGGGCCGCCGACGACTGGGACGCGCTCGCGGGAGCCGTGGTCGCCGGGCACATCCTGGAGTGCGGTACGCAGGCGACCGGCGGCAACTACTCGTTCTTCACCGAGCACGACCTCCGCCGCCCCGGTTTCCCCCTCGCCGAGATCCACTCCGACGGCTCCAGCGTGATCACCAAGCATCCGCACACCGGCGGCGCCGTCACGGTCGGGACCGTCACCGCCCAGCTTCTCTACGAGACGGCGGGCGCCCGTTACCCGGGCCCGGATGTCACCGCCCGGCTGGACTCGGTGCGGCTCGCCCCGGACGGCCCGGACCGGGTGCGCGTCCACGGCGTACGGGGCGAGGCGCCGCCGCGCACCCTCAAGACCGGGCTGACCCGGCTCGGCGGCCACCGCAACGAGGTGGTGTTCGTGCTCACCGGTCTGGACATCGAGGCCAAGGCGGCGCTCGTACGGGACCAGATGGAGGGGGCGATGAGCAAGCACCGCCCCGCCGAGGTCCGTTGGAGCCTCTCCCGTACCGACCACCCCGACGCGGCCGTGCAGGAGGAGGCGAGCGCGCTGCTGCGGCTGGTGGTCCGCGACCGGGACGCGGCAGCGGTGGGGCGGGCGATCAGCGGCGCGGCCGTCGAACTGGCCCTCGCCAGCTTCCCCGGCTTCCATGTGACCGCCCCGCCCGGAAAGGGCTCCCCTTACGGCGTCTTCGAGGCCGTGGACACTCCGGCCGACACCGTGCCGCACACCGCCGTACTGCCGGACGGTTCCCGGCTGACCATCCCCCCGGCCCCCGCCACGCCCGCCGCCGGAACCCCGGCGGATGAGACGTCCCCGACGCCGCCCCTTCCGCCGCCGCTGCCGCCCGGGCCGAC
>NZ_JAHLEM010000549.1 GCF_018883605.1 Streptomyces niphimycinicus
GGCCCCGGCCGCGACGGCGGCGACGGCGCGGGCCGCCGCCGCGCCACCGCGGCTGGGGAACTGCGCCGCCGGTCAGCTCTGCCTGTGGCGGAGCGGCGGCTTCACGGGGGCCCGCCAGACCCATGAACTGGCCGGTGTCGACATCGAAAGCTGTGTCCCCCTGCCGTCCGGCACGAGCGCGGCCTCGCTGGCGAACCGGACGGGCCGTCCGGTGACGGCATATCAGAGCGGGGAGTGCGCCGAGACGGCCGAGTTCCGCACCTACCCCACGGGCTCCTGGGCCCCCGAAACCCCTTACCAGGTACGGGCCTTCAAAATCTGGGAACGATGACCCCAGCCGACTGACGTCCGAGGCTCCGCCGGGTCGGGCTCAAGCGTCGGGTGGGCTGTCCGGCCCGGCCGGGCCGGACAGCCCACCCGCTGAGCGGCCGTCAGCCGCTCGCCCCTACCACAACCAGGGCGGGCGGACACGGCGGTCAGCCGGGGACGGCGCCCGTACGGGCGCCGTCCCCGGCTGACCGCCGTGTCCGCCCGCCCTGGTTGTGGTAGGGGCGAGCGGCTGACGGCCGCTCAGCGGGTGGGCTGTCCGGCCCGGCCGGGCCGGACAGCCCACCCGCTGAGCGGCCGTCAGCCGCTCGCCCCTACCACAACCAGGGCGGGCGGACACGGCGGTCAGCCGGGGACGGCGCCCGTACGGGCCGCGAACTCCCGTACGCCGGGCACCCGGGCGGGCGCGTAGAGGAGATCTGCGGTCAGCGCGCGGAGCGCCGGCCGCCGCACCTCCTGCGGCGCCTCCTGCTCGACCCGCCGTAGCGCTGCCAGGGTCTGTTGCCCGTCCCGGAGGGCGTGCCACATGCGGGCGGTGTCTGTCCAGGCGCGGGCCCGCCGCTCCGGCGTCGGCATGCTGTCGATGTTGATCCCCCGCGCCACGCTTACGCCCTCATCCGGGATACCAAGAGCGTTGAAGACGCCGATGCGGTACACGTCGACCTGCGTGCGCGTCGCATCGACGGTGAACAGGCCGGAGGGCGCGGCCTCGCGGCGGGCGGTCTCCTCCTCAGCCGCGTCGAGGAGGTCCAACGCGGTCGTGCGGTCCCCGCCCGTCGCCGCGCTGTATGCGGCGGTGAGCATGAGCGTCGTACGGACCGCGGCCGTCTGCTCCTGCCCCGTGTCGAGGTCCCCGGCCTCCCGTGTGAGGTGCCGGACGGCGGAGGGGCAGTTCCCCGAGCGGCGCATCGTGATTGCCAGCACACGGGATGCCTCCCCGATCGGCACCGGGTGCCCGGACGTACGGGCTGCGGTGAGCGCCCGGTCGGCGGCGGCCCAGGCCGCGTCGGAGTGCTGCTTGAGCGCGAGCTCCGCGGCGAGGACGTACGCGCGGGCGAGGACGACGCCCGCCTTCTCCCGCGCGTGCCCGCTCGCCTCCTCCCACGTCGCCGAGACGGCGGCGAGCAAGCCCGGGAGGGCGTGCCCGAGGGACGTGTACCGGGCCGCGCGGAAGTCCGCCCGCGCACTCGCCGTCTCCTGCACCAGCCGCGCGACCGGGACGGGCGCAGCGGAGGGCAGTCGGAAGAGGTAGTCCTCAAGAGGAGCGGCCGGATCACCTCCGCCGGCGGCTGCGGCGGCCGGTGGGGCGCCGAGTGCGGCCGTCACCCCGATCGCTGCCGCCCCGGTGAGCAGGTTCCTACGACGCACCGCATCCTCCTCGTCCGCTGGACGCCCCACCGTACCGAGCATGGCACCGCCGGGCACAGGAGTCCTGGTCAGCCTGTCGGGTGGGATACCGAGGAACGCCGCGAAGGCAAGGAGCCGGTCGTACTCCAGCCGCATGCGGCCGGCCTCGATCCGGGAGACGGCGGACGCCGAGTAGCCGACGGCGCCTCCGACCTGAGTTTGTGTGAGCCGCGCGCGGCAACGGGCTCCGCGGAGCTCGGCCCCGATCTCCTGCGCGGGTCTGATGACGTCCATAGGCGCCTCCCACGGAACGGCGGGAGGGACGACGGTAGCGGCAACTCCGGGGCGCCGGGAGGGCGTACGGATGCACACCGTGTGCGAGCCCCGCACACCGCGTGCCGACCGAGCCCTTCCGCCTCCCAACACCCAGGTCCCGGCGACATGGTGAGTTCACGCCCGACCGATCGGCTGGGCAACTTCCGACGGCGCAGGTCAATGCCGGTGCCGTCCCCTTCCCTCCAAGGAGGCGCCCATGGAACACGTGCTCGTGACCGGTGGGGCCGGCTTCATCGGCTCGCACTTCGTGAAGCGCATCATCCGCGCGGAGGATGTCGCTACCGTGACCGTTCTTGACGCCCTCACCTACGCCGGCCACATCGAGAACCTGGGGACGGCGTTCCTCAGCCCCAAGCTGACGTTCGTCCAGGGCAACATCCTTGACGCCGAGCTCGTTGGCGAACTGGTTCAGCAGCACACCGCCGTGGTGCACTTCGCCGCTGAGTCGCACGTCGACCGCTCGTTCTCCGACGCCGGGGCGTTCCTCGCGACGAACGTGCACGGCACGCAGACTCTCCTCGACGCTGCGATGCGGCACGGGATCGAGACGTTCGTGCACGTCTCGACGGATGAGGTCTACGGCCCGCTGCTGGAGGGCACGGCCACCGAGGAGTTCCCGCTCCGCCCGTCCGTGCCCTACGCCGCGTCGAAGGCCGCGAGTGACCTCGTCGCCCTGTCGTACTTCCAGACGTACGGCGTGCCGGTGTGCGTGACCCGGTCCTCGAACAACTACGGCCCATACCAGCACCCCGAGAAGATCATCCCCCTGTTCCTCACCCGCCTCCAGCGCGGTGAGCCGATCACCCTCCACGGGCGGGGCGAGCACGTCCGCAACTGGCTCCACGTCGAAGACAATTGTGCCGGCGTAGAGGCGGTCCTCCGCGGCGGCACTCCCGGGGAGGTCTACAACCTCGGCGGCGGAACCGACCTCACCGGCCGGGAGTTGACCGACTACCTTCTCCGCATCTGCGACGCGACGGAGGACACGATCACGTACGTGCCCGACCGGCCGGCGAATGACCTCCGGTACTCCATCGACTGGACGAAGGCCTCGGCACAGCTCGGGTACCGGCCTGAGCGGGACCTCATGGACGGGCTCGCCGAGACCGCCGACTGGTACCGCCGCAACCCCGACCGGTGGGCTCCGCTCATGCGCAACCCGCAGGCCGCCCGGCCCTCGCGCACCGTGCCCGCCGCCTCCCCGGCAGGGTGGTGACCGGCGTGCCGAAGCGCATCCTCGTCACCGGGGTCGGCGGCGCCCCCGGCTTCGACCTCGCCCGGTCCCTCCAGCGGCTTGGCTGCAAGGTCCTCGCGGTCGACGCGGACCCGCACGCGGCCGGGCTCCTCCTCCCCGAGGTCACCGCTCATGTCATCCCGCCGGCGACGGACGCCGCGTACCGCGCCGGCATGCTCTGCCTGTGCGCGAAACACCGGCCCGACGCCGTCCTCCCGACCATCGAGCGGGAACTCCCGCGCATGGTTGGCCTCCGCCGGCCGCTGGCCGACCTCGGCGTCACCACATGGCTCCCGGACCGGGACGCGGTCACGGCCTGCGGTGACAAGGCACGGTTCGCCGCGGTGCTCACCGAGCACGGCGTGCCGACCCCGCGCACCGTCCTCCCCGACGAGCTCGACCGCGCGCCGGATGGCCTGCTCGTCGTCAAGCCGCGGCACGGGCAGGGCGCGAAGGGCGTGCACGTGTGCCGCACGCGAGAGCAGGCCCGCGTGCTGTGCGAGCTCATCCCTGCGCCGATCGTGCAGGAGCACGTCCGCGGGCAGGAGTTCACCGCGGACTGCCTCGTCGACCGTACTGGCCGGGCTTCCGTGATCCTCCGGTACCGGCTCCTGGTCAAGGGCGGGCTCGCCGTCGTGAGCCGCACGTTCAACGACCCCGATGCCGAGAAGCGCGTCCGCGCGACGCTCACCGCGACCGGCATCACCGGGGCGTGCTGCGTGCAGGGCTTCATCCGCGAGGACGGCCCGGACCGCGTCCTCATCACCGAGGCGAACGCCCGGGTCGGCGGCGGGTTCCCCGCTTCCGTCGCGGCCGGCGCGGACTACATCGGGCAGTACCTCCGCGGCCTCTTCCGCCAGGAAGTCGACCATGGCCGGCTTACGTACAAGCCCGACGTCACCCTCACGAAGTACGTCGAGACGCTGGCCACCAGCGAAGGGACGACCCGATGAGCCTCACCGCATCCTCGGACCTTGCGCGGAACGCGCGCCCGTACCTCTACGGCGGCGAGGAGTCCGCCATCGCCTCCGCGCTGGGCGCCGGCCAGTACAACCACGGCCCGGTCACGGAGCTGTTCGAACAGCGCGTCGCGGCGTTCCTCGGCGTGCCGGACGTAGTAGCGGTCGCCTCCGGCACGGCTGCCCTCCATGTCGGCCTCCTCGCCGCCGGCGTCGGTCCCGGGCACGAGGTCCTGGTGCCCTCCTTCACGTTCTGCGCGACCGTGCAGGCCATCGTTGCGACGGGGGCCCGTCCGCGCTTCATCGAGGTCAACCCCGGCACCGGGTGCGTCGAGCCCGCCGAGGTCCTGGCCGCCCTCACCCCGCACACCCGCGCGGTCATGCCGGTCCTCTACGGGGGCCGCGCCGTGGACCTCGCTCCGGCACGCCCCGTACTGGACGAGCACGGTGTCACCGTGGTCGAGGACGCGGCTCAGGCGTTCGGCTCCTGGCAGGGCGCTCGCCGAGTTGGCGCGACCGGCATGGTGACGTGCTTCTCCTTCGGCCCGATCAAGAACCTCACCTGCGGGCTCGGCGGCGCGATCGTGCCCCGTACTCCGCTGGAGGCCGACATCTGCCGACGGCTGCGCGGCCTCGGCATCGTGGAGTCGGCCGCTCACCGCGCGGAGGCGACGACGTACACGGTCGACGGGTTCGGGATGCGCGTGCAGATGTCACCGCTGAACGCCGCCGTCGGCCTCGTGCAGCTCGAACACTTCGCCGAGGCGGAGACCCGGCGCCGCGCGCTCTGGCGTGCGTACGCCGCCGCCCTCGACGGGGTCGACGGGGTCGCCCTGGTCGACGCCGACGTAGAGCGCACCATGCCGCCGATGTTCGCCGTGAGCGTCCTCAACGGCCGCCGCGACCGGGTGTTCCGCATGCTCCGGGACCGTGGCATCGGCGTCGGCGTGCACTACCCGCCGAACCACACGCAGCCCGCCTTCGCGAAGTGGCACCGGCCGCTGCCGGTCACCGAGCAACTGGGGCAACAGATCATGACCCTGCCGTTCCACCAGCACCTCACGAAGGTGGACGCCGAGCACGCCGTCGGCGAACTCCGCCGCGCCCTCGTAGGGGTCGGCCGGTGAGCGCCGCCGCCCGGCCGCGGCGCCTCCTCGCCGTGTGCCTCGGGAACCACTGCCGATCACCGCTCGCGGCCGTCGTCCTTGCCGACCTCGGGGGCCCGGCCGTCGAGGTCCGTTCGGCCGGCACCCGGGAGAAATGGGTCGGGCACCCCGCCCACCCGGACATGGTGACGGCCGCGGCGGCGGCCGGTTACGACCTCACCGCGCACCGCGGCGTGCCCATCAGCCCGGCCCTGCTGGAGTGGGCGGACACCGTCCTCCCGATGGATGCCGGCAACCTCACCGCCCTCCGCGCCCTCACCGACGAGGCGACCGCGGGGAAGTGCGGCCTGTACCTGGGTGACCGGGATGTCCCCGACCCCTGGGGCAAGGAGCCGGATGCCTTCGCCGACGTCGTTCGCCTCATCGAGGACGGCGCCCCGCGGCACCTCCCGTAAGAAGCCAGCCGGTTGCGGCGGACAGGAGCACGTCCACGAGCCTGTCCGCCGCGTCCGGCCGCCCGTGCCTCCGGGCCGTTTCCGCCATCCCCGCGCGCCGCGCTGGGTCGGAGAGGAGCGGCCCGAGGGCGTTCTGCAGCCGGTCCGCGGTGACCTCGCCGGTGAGTGCGACGGCGGCGCCGGCGTCCTCGAGGTGCCGGGCGTTGTGCGCCTGCTCGTTCCCGGCAGCGGAGGCGAGCGGCACGAACACGGCCGGTTTCCCGAGCGCGGTGAGCTCCGCGAGGGTGCCGGCGCCACTGCGGGAGACCACGATGTCGGCGAGCGCCAGGACGTCGGGGAGCTCCGGGCCGACGAACCCGGTGAGGTAGTACCGCCCGGCGAGCTCCGGCGGGAGCGCCGCCGCACCCGCGCGCAGCGCCTCCACGTTCGTCGGCCCACACTGGTGCACCACGTTGGCGCGCTCCAGGAGCCATGGGAGAGCGTCCCGGATCACCTCGTTGATCTGCTGCGCTCCCTGGGCACCGCCGGTGACGTAGAGCGTCGGGAGCCGCCGGTCGAAGCCGGTCAGCCCGAGCGCGGCGACTGCCTTGTCCGCGTGCCCGCTCAGGACCTCCGGCCGGACCGGGTTCCCGGTGACGACCGCTGTGGACCGTACGGCCTCCGGGAGGAGCGGCAGCGTCGACTCAGAGGAGACGGCGATACGCGCCGCCGACCCGGCCAGCTTCCGGTTCGCCAGCCCGAGCCGGACGGTCTGCTCGTGCAGCACCAGCGGGCGCTTGCACAGCCGCGCGGCGAGCCCGGCCGGGACGGCGACGTACCCGCCCGTCGCCAGCACGACGTCCGGCCGGAAGCCGCTGATCGCCTTCCTCGCCTGGGCGACGCCGAGTGGCACCCGCGCCATGTCCTTGATGTTCGCCGGGGACACCATCTTGAGCGGGTTCGCAGACCGGCGGATCTTGCCCGTCGCGACCGTCGTGAAGGCGATGCCCTCGGCTGGGGCGACGCGGGCCTCCAACCCGTCGGGAGTGCCGATCCAGAGAACGTCGAGCGCGCGGCCGTCGGCCGCCAGCCGTCTCTGCAACGTCCGGACCACGGTGAGCGCGGGGTACGTGTGCCCGCCGGTACCTCCCCCCGTGACGATGAGGCGGAAGGTGCTCGGCAGACGGGAAGCAGGTTCAGTCACCCCGCGCACCCTAGTAGCTTCGGCCCCGCCCGGCCGCGCTTTCCGGACGGTCCGGCCGGGCCGCGCTGTAGGCCCGCTGCCCCGGCGGAGCGGTAGGAGGCCAGGCCCGGTAGCAGGCCAGGACAGAGCCGATAAATGACCACAGTGTCCTGGAGGCGGGCGAGGCGCCCCGCCTCGACTCCGCCTGCGGTTCCGGGGGCGCGCCCCCGGAACGCCAGGTGCCGGGGCATACGACAACGCGGGGCGGGCTGGAGGCCCAGCCCGCCCCGCGTTCAGCTCGCTGCCGTCGTGGACGGCTACCGCGTCACGGCTCCCCGCCGTCGCAGACGGCTACGCGTCGCCGCCCGCCGGGCCCGGATCCGCCGCGGCCACGTCCAGAAGCTGGTAGCGGTCGATCGCCTGCTTCAGGGCCGAGCGGTCGATCTTGCCGTCGCGGGCCAATTCCGTCAGCACGCCGAGCACGATCGACTCGGCGTCGATGTGGAAGAAGCGCCGGGCCGCGCCGCGGGTGTCGGCGAAGCCGAAGCCATCCGCGCCCAGGGACTGGTACGTGCCGGGGACCCAGCGCGCGATCTGGTCGGGAACCGCGCGCATCCAGTCGGAGACGGCCACCTTCGGGCCCTCCGCGTCCGCCAGCTTGCGGGTGACGTACGGGACGCGCTGCTCCTCCTCCGGGTGGAGCAGGTTGTGCTCCTCCGTCTCGACGGCGTCGCGGCGCAGCTCGTTCCAGGACGTGGCCGACCAGACGTCCGCCTTGACGTTCCAGTCCTCGGCGAGGATGCGCTGGGCCTCGATGGCCCACGGCACCGCGACACCGGAGGCGAGGATCTGCGCCGGGATGGTGCCCTGCTCGCCCTGCCGGTAGCGGTAGAGGCCCTTGAGGATACCCTCGCGGTCCACGTTCTCGGGCTCGGCGGGGTGCTTGATCGGCTCGTTGTAGACGGTGAGGTAATAGAAGACGTCCTCACTGTTCTCGCCGTACATCCGGCGCAGACCGTCCTGGACGATATGGGCGATCTCGAAGCCGTACGCCGGGTCGTACGCGACGACCGCCGGGTTGGTCGAGGCCAGCAACTGGGAGTGGCCGTCCGCGTGCTGGAGACCCTCACCGGTCAGGGTCGTACGACCGGCGGTCGCGCCCAGGACGAACCCGCGCGCCAACTGGTCGGCCATCTGCCAGAACTGGTCACCGGTGCGCTGGAAGCCGAACATCGAGTAGAAGACGTAGACCGGGATCAGCGGCTCGCCATGCGTGGCGTACGCGGAGCCCGCCGCGATCAGCGAGGCCGTACAGCCCGCCTCGGAGATGCCGTCGTGCAGCATCTGCCCGGTCGGCGACTCCTTGTAGGCCAGCAGCAGCTCACGGTCGACCGACTCGTAGGTCTGGCCCAGCGGGGAGTAGATCTTCGCCGAGGGGAAGAGCGAGTCCATGCCGAAGGTGCGGTACTCGTCGGGCGCGATCGGCACGAATCGCTTGCCGATCTCCTTGTCCCGCATCAGGTCCTTCAGCAGCCGTACGAACGCCATGGTGGTGGCGATCTGCTGCTGCCCGGTGCCCTTCTTGAGCGCGGCGTAGGTCTTGTCGCCCGGCAACTGAAGCGGCTTGGCGCGCACGACACGGGTCGGCGCGTAGCCGCCCAGTGCCTTGCGGCGGTCGTGCATGTACTGGATCTCCTCCGAGTTCCGGCCCGGGTGGTAGTACGGCGGCAGGCCGGACTCCAGCTCCTGGTCCGGGATCGGCAGGTGCAGCCGGTCGCGGAAGCGCTTGAGGTCGTCGACCGTCAGCTTCTTCATCTGGTGGGTCGCGTTGCGGCCCTCGAAGTTCGGGCCGAGGGTCCAGCCCTTGACGGTCTGCGCGAGGATCACCGTCGGCTGGCCCTTGTGGGCCTTGGCCGCCGCATACGCCGCGTAGATCTTCTTGTGGTCGTGACCGCCGCGGCCCAGGTGCAGGATCTGGTCGTCGGTCATGCCCTCGACCATCTTGCGCAGCCGCTGGTCGTCGCCGAAGAAGTGGTCCCGGATGTAGCCACCGGTCTCGGTCGCGTACGTCTGGAACTGACCGTCCGGGGTGGTGTTCAGCTTGTTGACCAGGATCCCGTCCCGGTCCTGCGCCAGCAGCGGGTCCCAGGTGCGGTCCCACACCAGCTTGATCACATTCCAGCCGGCGCCGCGGAACTGCGACTCCAGCTCCTGGATGATCTTGCCGTTGCCGCGCACCGGGCCGTCGAGCCGCTGGAGGTTGCAGTTGACCACGAAGGTCAGGTTGTCCAGGCCCTCACGCGCGGCCAGGGAGAGCTGGCCGAGCGACTCCGGCTCGTCCATCTCGCCGTCGCCCAGGAACGCCCAGACGTGGGAGTTGGAGGTGTCGGCGACGCCGCGCGCCTCCATATAGCGGTTCATCCGCGCCTGGAAGATCGCGCCGAGCGGGCCCAGGCCCATGGAGACCGTGGGGAACTCCCAGAAGTCCGGCATCGACCGCGGGTGCGGATAGCTGGACAGCGCGTGACCGAGCTTGGACTTCTCCTGACGGAACCCGTCCAGGTGGTCCTCGGTCAGGCGGTCCAGCAGGAAGGCCCGGGCGTAGATGCCGGGAGAGGCATGGCCCTGGAAGAAGATCTGGTCGCCACTGTCGTGGTCCTTGCCGCGGAAGAAGTGGTTGAAGCCCACGTCGTACAGAGAAGCGGACGAGGCGAAGGTGGCGATGTGGCCACCGACCCCGATCCCCGGACGCTGCGCCCGGGAGACCATCACCGCCGCGTTCCAGCGGGTCGCGTTGAGGACCTTGCGCTCGATCTCCTCGTTGCCGGGGAAGAACGGCTCGCTCTTGGTGGCGATGGTGTTGACGTAGTCCGTGCTGCGCATCTCGGGCACGGCGACACGCTTCTCGCGGGCGCGCTCGATCAGGCGAAGCATCAGGTAGCGGGCACGTTCCCGGCCTCGCTCATCGACGGCTGCGTCGAGCGAGTCGAGCCATTCCTGGGTCTCTTCGGGATCGAAGTCCGGGACCTGGCTGGGAAGGCCGCCAATGATGATCGGGTTGCGATCGGATCCGGAAGCCACGCTATTCCTTCGCTTTTCGGTCGTGCTGTGCACGCACATGGATTCGTGCTCTGCTGCTGTAGCGCCGTTGTCCATCGTGTACCTCGGGTACGGGATACGTCACCTCTACCGAGTGGTAACCATCACCAGGTGAGACGGGCGCTCCGGCGGCCGTTCGGCGTGCGACGGCCGAATCGCAACCTTACGCCCACGACCGGGGTCGTCTGCGTACGGCCGTTCGGCGCCGGGGCGGCGTAAGGTGGCTAGACACACACGTAAGCCGGACATCCTCGGGCAATCCGGTCGGCCGCGCGCCGTTGCGTGCCGTTCCTCCATGATGGGAGTTGCGGCGACACGTCAACGTTTGGGCGGGATCGCTGGCCGGGTACTTGCGCGATCCGCCCGGCCCGTGTGGACTACGCCCAAGCCTCGCGTACGCGCGCGGGGCCCCCACAGACTCGAAGAGTGAATGCAAGATGACAGGAGGCAATCCGTGAGCGCGACCGCGGACCACGCGGAGGAGCGGACCAACCCTGCCGCGAGGCTGGGTTTTCAGCCCGAACAGGTGGTCCAGGAGATCGGCTACGACGACGATGTCGACCAGGAGCTCCGCGAGTCCATCGAGGAGATCACCGGCCAGGAGCTCGTCGACGAGGAGTACGACGATGTGGCCGATGCCGTTGTGCTGTGGTTCCGAGAGGACGACGGCGATCTGACGGACGCGCTGGTGGACGCCATCCAGATGATCGACGACGGCGCACCGGTCTGGCTGCTGACGCCCAAGACCGGCCGTGACGGCTATGTCGAGCCGAGCGATATCAATGAGGCCGCGACCACCGCGGGCCTGTCCCAGACCAAGAGTTTCAACGCGGGCAAGGACTGGACGGGCAGCCGTCTGGTCACGCCGAAGGCCGCTCGTAGCGGCAAGCGCTGAGACTTCGCGGATCCACACCTCAGAGCCCCCCTCCGTGCCCTTTCGGAGGGGGGCTCTGCACGTAGGGTGGACGCGCACCACATGATCAGACGCGCACCACATGATCATTCGAACGTGATCTTCCGGACGTGAGCGAAGGGATGTCCCCATGGCGATAGAGGTCGGTGCGAAGGCCCCCGACTTTCAGCTCAAGAACCAGCACGGCGAGTCGGTCAGGCTCGCCGACTTCCGGGGCGAGAAGAACGTCGTGCTGCTCTTCTACCCGTTCGCCTTCACCGGCGTCTGCACCGGCGAGCTGTGCGCGCTCCGCGACGAGCTGCCGACGTTCGTCAACGACGAGGTCCAGTTGCTGGCGGTCTCCAATGACTCGCCCTTCAGCCTGCGGGTCTTCGCCGAGCAGGAGGGTCTTGAGTACCCCCTGCTGTCGGACTTCTGGCCGCACGGCGAGACCAGCCGCGCCTACGGCGTCTTCGACGAGGACAAGGGCTGCGCGGTGCGCGGCACCTTCGTGATCGACAAGGAGGGCGTGGTGCGCTGGACGATCGTCAACGGCCTGCCCGACGCGCGGGACCTGAACGACTACGTCAAGGCCCTCGAAACGCTGTAGTAGCCGGGAACCGCTCACTAGGATCGACGCGTTGATCCTGATGGGAAACCTTTGATGAAGGGGCACGCAGTGCTCCTGACGAACCTTTTTGGGAGGACTCGTGGGAGTCAGCCTCAGCAAGGGCGGCAATGTCTCGCTGACCAAGGAAGCCCCGAACCTGACCGCGGTCGTCGTGGGTCTGGGCTGGGACGCCCGCACCACCACGGGCACGGACTTCGACCTCGACGCCAGCGCCCTGCTGACGAACGCCGAGGGCAAGGTCGGCAACGATCAGAACTTCGTCTTCTTCAACAACCTCAAGAGCCCCGACGGCTCCGTGGAGCACACCGGTGACAACATCACCGGTGAGGGCGAGGGCGACGACGAGCAGATCAAGGTGAACCTGGCGGGCGTCCCCGCCGATGTCGCCAAGATCGTCTTCCCGGTGTCGATCTACGACGCCGAGACCCGGCAGCAGAGCTTCGGCCAGGTGCGCAACGCCTTCATCCGCGTGGTGAACCAGGCCGACGGCAATGAGCTGGCCCGCTACGACCTGTCCGAGGACGCCTCGACCGAGACCGCCATGGTCTTCGGCGAGCTGTACCGGAACGGGGCGGAGTGGAAGTTCCGCGCCATCGGCCAGGGGTACGCCTCGGGCCTGCGCGGTATCGCGCAGGACTTCGGCGTCAACGTCTGAGCGAGCCGTCGAGCGCCATCGAGGGCCGTCACCGGCCGTCCAAGGCTGTTCAGGGGCCCGTACGAGGCCGCATCCGGCCTGCGCACGAGGCCATTCCGGCGCCGCACCCCCGCGCCCCAGCGGCAGGGGTGCGGCGCCGGACGCGCATCACCCACGCACCACGGGGAGGAATCAGCATCATGGGCGTCACACTCGCCAAGGGGGGCAATGTCTCCCTTTCCAAAGCCGCTCCGAATCTCACACATGTGCTCATCGGCCTGGGCTGGGACGCGCGCTCCACCACCGGAGCGCCGTTCGACCTCGACGCCAGCGCGCTGCTGTGCCAGTCGGGGCGGGTGCTCGGCGATGAGTACTTCATCTTCTACAACAACCTCAAGAGCCCGGAGGGCTCCGTCGAGCACACCGGCGACAACCTCACCGGTGAGGGCGAGGGGGACGACGAGTCCCTGCTGATCGATCTGGTCAAGGTCCCGGCCGGGGTCGACAAGATCGTCTTCCCGGTCTCGATCCATGACGCCGATGCCAGGCGCCAGACGTTCGGGCAGGTCAGCAACGCCTTCATCCGGGTGGTGAACCAGGCGGACGGCCAGGAGCTGGCCCGCTACGACCTCTCCGAGGACGCCTCGGGCGAGACCGCGATGATCTTTGGCGAGGTCTATCGCTATGGGGGCGAGTGGAAGTTCAGGGCCGTGGGGCAGGGGTACGCGTCGGGTTTGCGCGGCATCGCTCTAGACTTCGGAGTCAACGTTTCGTAAAACCGCGTAATAGCGCGCGGGGGAGACCTTACGACGAAGGATTGGGTAGGCAGTGCTCCTCAAAACCTTTGGTTGGTCGTTCGCCGTCACGGTGATCGGTCTGGCCCTGGCCGGCGTCCTCTGGGGGTGGCAGGGGCTCGCGATCGTCGGGATCCTCTCGATCCTGGAGATCTCGCTCTCATTCGACAACGCGGTCATCAACGCGGGCATTCTGCGCAAGATGAACGCCTTCTGGCAGAAGATCTTCCTGACGGTCGGCATTCTGATCGCCGTCTTCGGTATGCGTCTGGTCTTCCCGGTGATCATCGTCGCCATCACGGCGAAGCTGAGTCCCGTCGAGGCCGTCAATCTCGCGATCAACGACAAGGACAAGTACGAGCACCTGGTCACGGCGGCGCATCCGGCGATCGCGGCCTTCGGTGGGATCTTCCTGCTGATGATCTTCCTCGACTTCATCTTCGAGGAGCGGGACATCAGGTGGCTGGGGTGGCTGGAGAAGCCGCTCGCCAAGCTGGGCCGGCTGGACACGTTCTCGATCGTCGTCGCGCTGGTCGTGCTGCTGATCTCCGCCACCACCGTGGCCACCGACGTGGCCCACGGCGGCGGTGACAAGAGCGCCACCGTCCTGCTGGCGGGCGTCGCCGGTCTGGTCACCTACTTGATCGTCGGCGGCATCTCCAGCTACTTCGAGGACAAACTCGAAGACGAGGACGAAGACGACGAGGCCGACGAGGCCAAGGGCGCGGACGAGAGCGGCGAGGAGACGAAGCGCGCCGCGAACGCCCAGCTCAACGGCAGCGGCGGGAGCGGTGGCCGGGGCTCCAGCGGTGCTTCGGTGGCCGGCCTCGCCGGTAAGGCCGCGTTCTTCATGTTCCTCTACCTCGAGGTCATCGACGCGTCCTTCTCCTTCGACGGGGTCATCGGCGCCTTCGCGATCACCAACGACATCTTCGAGATGGCGCTGGGTCTGGGCATCGGCGCCATGTACATCCGGTCGCTGACCGTCTTCCTGGTCCGCAGGGGCACCCTGGACGACTACGTCTACCTGGAGCACGGCGCGCACTACGCGATCGGCGCGCTCGCCGCGATCCTGCTGGTCACGATCAAGTACGAGATCAACGAGGTCATCACCGGCCTGGTGGGCGTGGTGCTGATCGGCGCCTCGTACTGG
>NZ_JAHLEM010000055.1 GCF_018883605.1 Streptomyces niphimycinicus
CGTGCGCGCGCCGCCATGAGCCGCGCGCGCCACCGGCGCCGCTACCAGCCGCGCTCGCGCCACTGCGCGAGATGCGGGCGCTCGGCGCCGAGCGTGGTGTCGTCGCCGTGGCCGGGGTAGACCCACGTCTCGTCCGGAAGCCGGTCGAAGAGCTTGGTCTCGACGTCGTTGATCAGGCTCTCGAACGCCTTGGAGTCCTTCCAGGTGTTGCCGACGCCGCCCGGGAAGAGGCAGTCGCCGGTGAACACATGCGGATGGCCGTGCGGGTCGTTGTACACCAGGGCGATGCTGCCGGGCGTATGGCCGACCAGGTGGCGCGCGGTCAGCTCGACCCGGCCGACCCGCACCGTGTCGCCGTCCGCGACCGGCACATCGGTGGGCACCGGGATGCCCTCGGCGTCGTACTGGCCCGCGTAGGTGCGGGCGCCGGTGGCGTCCACCACCTCGCGCAGCGCGCTCCAGTGGTCCTGGTGGCGGTGGGTGGTGACGACGGAGGCGATGCCGCTCTCGCCGATCAGGGAGAGCAGGGTGTGCGGCTCGGCGGCGGCGTCGATCAGGAGCTGTTCGTCGGTGGCCCGGCAGCGCAGCAGATACGCGTTGTTGTTCATGGGGCCGACCGCGACCTTCGAGATCATCAGATCGGGCAGTTCGTGCACATCCGCCGGTCCACCGACCGTCACTACTCCGCTGTAGGTCATGGCCTCAGCCTAGTGCGGGGAGGACGGGCAAGGAGCCGTTCGGGCAGGAGAGGCCGGAGCCGTCCGTACGGCCGGTGAGCCAGCCCAGCAGGGCGGCGGGCGAGCCGGTGACGGTGACCGGGGACTCCCCGGGGGCGGCGGGGCGGCCGGTGTGCCGGACGTCCCCGTCACCGGGCCCGGTGGCCAGCCGCAGCGGGGGAATATCCGGGCGCCCGGCGAACCTTGTACGGATGAGCACGGTGAGCTGGCTCTCGACGAAGGTGGCGGGCAGATCCGCCACGGTGTAGCCGATACCGAGATCGACATGGTGCAGCTCGACCTCGACGAGGCGGCGCAGTGGCAGCCCGGCCGCCGGCTCCCGGACCCCGCCGCGCAGGGTCACCTCGTACGGCAGGCACTCCGGGGGCAGCGCGGTGGCCGCCGCGTCGAAGCGGGTCGCGCTGGTGCGCAGGTCGTCCAGATGGACGGCGAGCGGCCGGGCGGCGTCGCGCCGGATCTCGGCGTCGCGCGCCCGGGCGTCGGCGTACATCGGGGTCTCCTGGCCGGTCCGGGCCCAGGTGAGCAGGTTCACCAGGGCGTCGGCGTTGCGGGCCAGATGGGCCAGGACATGGCCGCGGGTCCAGCCGGGGAGTTCCGAGGGGCTCGCGAGGGACGCGTCGTCGAGAGCGGCGACGGCGGTCAGCAGCCGATCCGTCGCCTCCTGTACGGCGAGGGCGTCCCGGACGTAGTCGGTCATGACCCGACCGTAGTCCGCACCACACGATCGGGTGAAGTCGGCTCCCGTCGCCCGCAAATCGAATGTGCGTGCTATAGGCTCGGTGTGCTGCATCCTTAAGACATCGTCGTCGTGCCCCCATACCCTGGGTTGGGGGTTTCGCTCCGCTCCGCCTCTGCTCCGTCCGGCAGGGCCGCCCCGGCGAGCGGGCTCGGCGCACCCCGTCTCTCTCAAGAAAGGTGCCGACCGGCGTGGCCGACCGTCTCATCGTTCGTGGCGCTCGCGAGCACAACCTCAAGAACGTCTCACTCGACCTTCCTCGCGACTCGCTCATCGTCTTCACCGGGCTGTCCGGGTCGGGCAAGTCGTCCCTCGCGTTCGACACGATCTTCGCCGAGGGGCAGCGCCGCTACGTCGAGTCGCTCTCCTCCTACGCCCGCCAGTTCCTGGGGCAGATGGACAAGCCCGATGTGGATTTCATCGAGGGCCTGTCCCCCGCGGTGTCGATCGACCAGAAGTCGACCTCGCGCAATCCGCGCTCGACCGTCGGCACCATCACCGAGGTCTATGACTACCTCCGGCTGCTGTTCGCCCGCATCGGCAAGCCGCACTGCCCCGAGTGCGGCCGTCCGATCGCCCGCCAGTCGCCGCAGGCGATCGTGGACCGGGTGCTGGAGCTCCCCGAGGGCAGCCGCTTCCAGGTGCTCTCCCCGCTGGTGCGCGAGCGCAAGGGGGAGTTCGTCGACCTCTTCTCCGATCTCCAGACCAAGGGCTACAGCCGCGCCCGGGTGGACGGCGCCACGATCCAGCTCTCCGACCCGCCGAAGCTGAAGAAGCAGGAGAAGCACACCATCGAGGTGGTCATCGACCGCCTCACCGTCAAGGACAGCGCCAAGCGCCGGCTGACCGACTCGGTGGAGACCGCGCTCGGCCTCTCCGGCGGCATGGTGATCCTCGACTTCGTGGACCTCGACGAGGACGACCCGCAGCGGGAGCGGATGTTCTCCGAGCATCTGTACTGCCCGTACGACGACCTGTCCTTCGAGGAGCTGGAGCCGCGCACCTTCTCCTTCAACTCGCCCTTCGGCGCCTGCCCGGACTGCACCGGCATCGGCACCCGGATGGAGGTCGACCCCGAGCTGATCATCCCGGACGAGGAGAAGTCGCTCGACGAGGGCGCCATCCACCCCTGGTCCCACGGCCACACCAAGGACTACTTCGGGCGGCTGGTCGGCGCGCTCGCCGACGCCCTCGGCTTCCGTACGGACATCCCCTGGGCCGGGCTGCCGCAGCGTGCCAAGAAGGCGCTGCTGGGCGGCCACCGGACCCAGATCGAGGTCCGCTACCGCAATCGCTACGGCCGCCAGCGGGCATACACCACGGCCTTCGAGGGCGCGGTGCCCTATGTGAAGCGGCGCCACTCCGAGGCGGAGAGCGACGCCAGCCGGGAGCGGTTCGAGGGCTATATGCGCGAGGTGCCCTGCCCCACCTGTGAGGGCACCCGCCTCAAGCCGATCGTTCTCGCGGTCACCGTGCAGGACAAGTCCATCGCGGATGTCTCGGCGATGTCGATCAGCGAATGCGCCGAGTTCCTGCGCGCCATGGAGCTGAGCCCGCGCGAGAAGACCATCGCCGAGCGGGTCCTCAAGGAGGTCAACGAGCGGCTGAGGTTCCTGGTCGACGTCGGCCTGGACTACCTCTCGCTCAACCGCGCCGCGGGCACCCTCTCCGGCGGCGAGGCCCAGCGCATCCGGCTGGCCACCCAGATCGGCTCCGGTCTGGTCGGTGTGCTCTATGTGCTGGACGAGCCCTCCATCGGCCTGCACCAGCGCGACAACCACCGGCTGATCGAGACGCTGGTGCGGCTGCGCGACCTCGGCAACACCCTGATCGTCGTGGAGCACGACGAGGACACCATCAAGACCTCGGACTGGGTGGTGGACATCGGCCCGGGCGCGGGTGAGCACGGCGGCAAGGTGGTGCACAGCGGGCCGCTGAGCGAGCTGCTGGTCAACGAGGACTCGGTGACCGGGCACTATCTGTCCGGCAAGAAGGCCATCCCGCTGCCGCCGGTGCGCCGGGCCGTGGACCCCAAGCGGCATCTGACGGTCCATGGCGCCCGGGAGAACAACCTCCAGGACATCGACGTGTCCTTCCCGCTGGGGGTCCTCACCGCCGTCACCGGTGTCTCCGGATCGGGTAAGTCCACGCTGGTCAACGACATCCTCTACACCCATCTGGCCCGCGAGCTGAACGGGGCGCGGGCGGTTCCGGGGCGGCACACCCGGGTCGCCGGTGACGATCTCGTCGACAAGGTGGTCCATGTCGACCAGTCGCCCATCGGCCGCACCCCGCGGTCCAACCCGGCGACGTACACCGGCGTCTTCGACCATGTGCGCAAGCTGTTCGCGGAGACGATGGAGGCCAAGGTCCGCGGGTACCAGCCCGGGCGGTTCTCCTTCAACGTCAAGGGCGGCCGCTGCGAGAACTGCTCCGGTGACGGCACCATCAAGATCGAGATGAACTTCCTGCCGGATGTGTATGTGCCGTGCGAGGTCTGCCATGGCGCGCGCTACAACCGGGAGACCCTGGAGGTGCACTACAAGGGCAAGTCCATCGCCGAGGTGCTGGACATGCCCATCGAGGAGGCCCTGGACTTCTTCGAGGCGGTGCCCACCATCGCCCGCCATCTGCGCACGCTCAACGAGGTCGGGCTGGGCTATGTCCGGCTCGGGCAGCCCGCGCCGACCCTGTCCGGCGGTGAGGCCCAGCGTGTCAAGCTGGCGAGCGAGCTCCAGAAGCGGTCCACCGGCCGCACGGTGTACGTCCTGGACGAGCCGACCACCGGTCTGCACTTCGAGGACATCAGCAAGCTGATCACCGTGCTCTCCGGCCTGGTCGACAAGGGCAACACCGTGATCGTCATCGAGCACAACCTCGATGTGATCAAGACGGCCGACTGGGTCGTGGACATGGGCCCCGAGGGCGGCAGCGGCGGTGGTCTGGTGATCGCCGAGGGCACCCCGGAGGATGTGGCCGCGGTCCCGGCCAGCCACACCGGGAAGTTCCTGCGCGACATGCTGGGCGACTGGGTGAGTGACGCGACGGTGCCCGCGGCGCGCAACGGCGGGGCGACCGTCAAGAAGGCGCCCGCCAAGAAGGCCGCCGCCAAGAGCACGGCGGCCAAGAAGACCGCGGCGAAGAAGACCGTGGCCAAGAAGACCGTGGCCAAGAAGGCGGCGGCCAAGACCACGGTCGCCGCCAAGCGGACGGCCGCGAAGTAGCCCCGGCCCCCGCGATCGCCCTGCGTCACGCCACGCCGCGCCCGGATCGACCGGGCGCGGCGTACGCGTGCGCGGAGCGGGTCAGGCCAGCTCGGAGGCGTAGGGCGGCTCCGCGCCCGCCCGGGAGCAGGTGATCGCGGCGGCGCGGGCGGCGAAGCCCAGCACATCGAGCCAGGCCGCCTCGTCCAGCTTGGCCAGTGCGGGGGCCGACAGCGCCTGGTGCCCCGCCAGCCGGTGCAGCAGCGCGGCGTTCACGGTGTCGCCCGCTCCGATGGTGTCCACGATGTCCACCCGCTCGCCCGGCACCGAGAGCACCGAGCCATCCTGGCGCCGTACGCTCAGCCCCTCCCCGCCATGGGTGAGCACCACCGCCGCCGGGCCCGCCGCCAGCCACTCGCCCACGGCCGTCTCGACATCCTCCGCGTCCTGCGAGTCGGCCAGCCACCGGGCGTCCTCTATGGACAGCTTCAGCAGGCCGATATGGGGCAGCCAGCCCTGGAAGCGGGCCCGGTAGGCGTCGGCGTCGGGGATCAGGCCGGTGCGGATATTGGGGTCCAGCGTGGTGAAGACTCCGCGCGCGGCCTCCCGCCGCAGCAGCTCCTCATACGCGCTCGCGCCCGGCTCCAATACCAGCGAGCAGGTGCCCAGCGACAACGCGCTCACCCCCTCGGGAAGGGACGGCGGCAGGGTGAAGAGCCGGTCCGCGGTGCCCTGGACATAGAACCCGTATCCGGCCGAGCCATCGGCCCCTATGGAGGCGACGGCGAGGGTTGTGGGCTCCTGGCCGCGCTGCACCAGCGCGGTGTCCACGCCGTCCTTCCGCAGCCCCTCCAGCAGCGCCTCCCCGAAGCCGTCCGTGGAGACCCGAGAGCAGAACGCGGTGGGCGAGCCGAGCCGCCCCAGCGCCAGCGCGGTGTTGTACGGGCCGCCGCCGCGCGCCGGACGCAGCGCGGGCAGCCGGTCGCCCGCGGCGGCGCTCGACGTGCGCTCGGGCACGAGGTCGATCAGGGCTTCTCCGGCGACGACGATCACGAGAGGGGGTCCTTTCCGGGGCGCCCGGGGGTTCCGGGGAGCGGTCGGTCGAGGGGGTGGTCGAGCGGTCGGTCGGGGGTTTCGGCCACACAGCCGCAGGAGGCGCGGTGGACGAAGGCGCAGGGCAGCCGGACGGTGCGCGGCGGCCGCCCCGGGTTCTCCAGCCGGTCGAGCAGCAGCCGGACGGCGGTGGCGCCGACCTCCCGGCTGGGCTGGGAGATCGCGGTGAGCCCGGGGGAGAAGACATCCGCCCAGGAGAAGTCGTCGAAGCAGACGAGCGCGAGATCGCCGGGCACGCTCAGGCCCGCCGTCCGCAGGGCGCGCAGCGCGCCGATGGTCATCGCGTTGTTCGCGGTGATGATCGCGGTGGGCGGCTCGGGGGAGGCCAGCAGCCGGTGGACGGCGTCCTCCGCGCCCCGTGCCTCGGAGTGGCCCTCGGCCAGCAGCCCGGGGCGGAACGGCAGCCCGTGCCGCTCCAGCCCGGCCCGGTAGCCCGCGATCCGCTCCGTGGTGGTGCTCAGCCCCGGCAGCCCCGCGACCAGTCCGATACGGATGTGGCCGAGGCCGGCGAGATGGTGGACCAGTTGTTCGACGGGGCGGGAGTTCTCGGCGCACACCTGATCGTGGGCGTCGCCGACCAGCCGGTCGAGGAAGACGGCGGGGATCTTACGGCGGGCCAGATACTCCAGCAGCCCGGCGGGCTCGGCCGAGGGGGCGACGATCACGCCGTCCACCCGCCGCTCATGGAGCAGCCGGACGACCTTGCGCTCATGCTCGGGATCGTCATGCGGATCGGCGATCAGCAGCCCGTACCCCTGCTCCAGGGCGCTGGACTCGACGCCCTGGAGGATCTCGGTGAAGTACGGATTGCTGATCGCCGAGACGGCCAGCCCGATCGAGCGGGTGCGCGCGGTCACCAGGGAGCGCGCCAGCGTATTGGGGATGTACCCGAGGTCCTCGATGGCGTCCAGCACGGCCTTACGGGTGTCCGGGCGGACCGGCCGGGTCTCGTTGAGCACATGCGAGACGGTGGCCACGGACACCCCTGCACGCCGGGCGACGTCGACCATGGTTGCCATCCGCTGCGGTCCTCCGCGTCGAGGGTCGTCGGGTTGTCGGGGCCGCCGGTTTCTTCGGGGCCACTGGATTCTCGGGGCCATCGGCCCCTGGGGGCACGTAACGTATCGCATCCACGGTCGGACGTAAACGTTTGCGCAAGCGCTTACGCCCTCCCCGGGAGGCGGCGACGAGTGGACGGATCTGTGCCGGTATGGTCGGAGGACCCCTCACACCCCTCAGGAGCCGTATGTCCAGCCAGCCCGCCTCCCGCCGAACCCTGCTGTGCTGCGCCGCGCTGGCCGGAGCCGCCGGGCTGGGGGCGGCGGCCTGCTCCCCGGACGGTTCGGGCCGTACGGCGTCCTCGACGCCCACCGCCCCCGTCGAGCTCGGCTCGGCCGGTGTCGTCCCGGTCGGCGGCGCCAAGATCTACCGAGAGCAGCGGGTGGTGGTCGCCCAGCCCGCCAAGGGCGAGTTCACGGCGTTCAGCGCGGTGTGCACCCACGCCGGATGCGTTGTCGACAGCGTCGAGGACGACAAGATCAACTGCCCATGCCACGGCAGCCAGTTCGACGCCCGCACCGGCAAGGTCCTCCAGGGGCCCGCGGAGAAGCCGCTGCCGTCGATCCCGGTCACCGCGAAGGGCGGACGACTTGTGGCGGGCCCCGACGCCTGAGCGGGCGCCCGTGCCTGGAGGCTCCCGACGCCTGAACGGGCGCCCGGCGCGCGCCCGAGCGGCCACGGAATCCCCAAATCCACTGGACCTCGGCCGACCCCCTCCCGAGAGCCCGGATGTGTCACTCCCCGCAAGTAGGGTGGTGACCATGGCCGACCCGAGCAGCTACCGCCCCAAGCCGGGACAGATCCCCGAGTCGCCGGGGGTCTACAAGTTCCGTGATGAGCACGGCCGGGTTATCTACGTAGGAAAGGCGAAAAGCCTGCGCCCGAGGCTCTCGTCGTACTTCCAGGACCTGGCGAACCTCCACCCGCGCACCCGCACCATGGTCACCACGGCCGCCGCCGTGGAGTGGACCGTGGTCTCCACCGAGGTCGAGGCCCTACAGCTCGAGTACTCCTGGATCAAGGAGTTCGACCCCCGGTTCAACGTCAAGTACCGCGACGACAAGAGCTACCCCTCCCTCGCCGTGACCCTGAACGAGGAGTTCCCCCGGGTCCAGGTGATGCGCGGCGCCAAGAAGAAGGGCGTGCGCTACTTCGGCCCTTACGGCCATGCCTGGGCCATCCGCGAGACCGTCGACCTGATGCTGCGGGTGTTCCCCGTCCGGACCTGCTCCGCCGGGGTGTTCAAGCGCTCCGCCCAGATCGGCCGCCCCTGTCTGCTCGGCTATATCGGCAAATGCTCGGCCCCCTGCGTCGGCCGTGTCACCGCCGAGGAGCACCGCGAACTCGCCGAAGAATTCTGCGACTTCATGGCCGGCCGCACCGGCACCTATCTGCGCCGCCTGGAGCAGCGGATGCACGAGGCCGCCGAGGACATGGAGTACGAGAAGGCGGCCCGGCTCCGCGACGACATAGGGGCGCTCAAGCGCGCCATGGAGAAGAACGCGGTGGTTCTCGCCGACGCCACCGACGCCGATCTGATAGCGGTCGCCGAGGACGAGCTGGAGGCCGCCGTCCAGATCTTCCATGTGCGCGGCGGCCGGGTGCGCGGTCAGCGCGGCTGGGTCACCGACAAGGTCGAGGCCGTCGACACCGCCGGGCTGGTCGAGCACGCCCTCCAGCAGTTGTACGGGGAGGAGCGCGGCGACGCCGTCCCCAAGGAGGTCCTGGTGCCCGCCGTGCCGGACCCGGCCGAGCCGGTCACCCAGTGGCTCACCGAGCGCCGGGGCTCCCTGGTCGATCTGCGCATCCCGCAGCGCGGCGACAAGAAGGACCTGATGCAGACCGTCCAGCGCAACGCCCAGCAGGCGCTCGCGCTGCACAAGACCAAGCGCGCCTCCGACCTCACCACGCGCTCCCGGGCGCTGGAGGAGATCGCCGAGGCTCTGGGGCTGGACTCCGCCCCGCTGCGCGTCGAGTGCTTCGACATCTCCCATCTCCAGGGAGACGACGTGGTGGCCTCCATGGTGGTCTTCGAGGACGGGCTCCCCCGTAAGAGTGAGTACCGCCGCTTCCAGATCAAGAGCTTCGCCGGGCAGGACGATGTCCGCTCCATGCATGAGGTCGTCAGCCGCCGCTTCCGCCGCTATCTGCTGGAGAAGCAGAAGACGGGGGAGTGGGAGGAGCAGGCCACCGGGGCCACGGAAAACACGCCGACGGAAGATACGGAAGATACGGAGACCACCGGGCAGTCCGTCGACGGCCCCTCCGACGGCCCCTCCGACGGCCCCTCCGAGGGCCCCTCCGGCCCGATCGACGAGGAGGGCAGGCCGAAGCGGTTCGCCTACCCGCCCCAGCTCGTCGTGGTCGACGGTGGCAAGCCGCAGGTGGCCGCCGCCCAACGGGCCCTGGACGAGCTCGGCGTCGACGATGTCGCCGTCTGCGGCCTCGCCAAGCGGCTCGAGGAGGTGTGGCTGCCGGACGAGGAGGACCCGGTGGTGCTGCCCCGCAGCAGCGAGGGGCTCTACCTCCTCCAGCGGGTCCGCGACGAGGCCCACCGCTTCGCCATCACCTATCAGCGCAGCAAGCGCGCCAAGTCGATGAAGGCCGGGCCACTGGACACCGTTCCGGGCCTCGGTGACAGCCGTAAGCAGGCCCTGCTGAAGCATTTCGGCTCGGTCAAGCGGCTGCGCGCGGCCACGATCGAGCAGATCTGCGAGGTGCCGGGCGTCGGCCGTAAGACGGCCGAGACGGTCGCCGCGGCGCTCGCCGGGTCCGCCCCGGCCGCGCCCGCCGTGAACACCGCCACAGGAGAGATCATTGAGGACGAGGCCGCCGGTGCGGCGTCCTCGTCGAACGGGGGGACCAGACCATGACCGAGCACGAGAACCATGGAGACGGAGCGCAGGTGAATACGGGCACGTCGGGCGAGCCCGCCGAGGTGGCGGCCATCCCCGAGCTGGTGATCATCTCTGGAATGTCGGGCGCGGGCCGCAGCACCGCGGCCAAGTGTCTGGAGGACCTCGGCTGGTTCGTCGTGGACAACCTGCCGCCCGCGCTGATCCCCACCATGGTCGACCTGGGCGCCCGCTCCCAGGGCAATGTGGCCCGGATCGCCGTGGTGGTGGACGTCCGCGGCCGCCGCTTCTTCGACAACCTCCGCGAGTCCCTCGCCGACCTCGCCGCCAAGAGCGTCAAGCGGCGCGTGCTGTTCCTGGAGGCGTCCGACGAGGCCCTGGTGCGCCGCTTCGAATCCGTGCGCCGCCCGCACCCCCTCCAGGGCGACGGCCGGATCGTGGACGGCATCGCCGCCGAGCGCGATCTGCTGCGCGAGCTGCGCGGCGACGCCGACCTGGTGATCGACACCTCCAGCCTCAACGTGCATGAGCTGCGCGCCAAGATGGACCCCCAGTTCGCGGGCGAGGAGGAGCCCGAGCTGCGGGCCACCGTGATGTCGTTCGGCTACAAGTACGGGCTGCCGGTCGACGCCGATCTCGTGGTGGACTGCCGCTTCCTGCCCAATCCGCACTGGGTCCCCGAGCTGCGCCCCTTCACCGGGCTCAACGAGGAGGTCTCCAGCTATGTGTTCAACCAGCCCGGCGCCAAGGAGTTCCTCGACCGCTACGCGGAGCTGCTCCAGCTCATCGCCGCGGGCTACCGCCGCGAGGGCAAGCGCTATGTGACCATCGCCATCGGCTGCACCGGCGGCAAGCACCGCAGTGTGGCGATGTCCGAGCGGCTCGCCCCGCGGCTGGCCGCCGAGGGAGTGGAGACCGTCATCGTCCACCGGGACATGGGGCGCGAGTGACCATTCGTACCAAGCGGCTGCGACGGCTGGTCGGAGCACGGACCAGCCGGAGCGCGCAGCCCAAGGTCGTCGCACTCGGCGGCGGCATGGGCCTGTCCGCGTCGCTCGCCGCACTGCGCCGGATCACCGGCGACCTCACCGCCGTCGTCACCGTGGCGGATGACGGCGGCTCCAGCGGGCGGCTCCGCGACGAGCTGGGCGTGCTGCCGCCCGGCGATCTGCGCAAGGCCCTGGCCGCGCTGTGCGGCGACGACGACTGGGGCCAGACCTGGGCGCGGGTCATCCAGCACCGCTTCATCAGCGAGGGCGAGCTGCACGGCCACGCGGTCGGCAATGTGCTGATCGTCGCCCTGTGGGAGCAGCTCGGCGACCATGTGAAGGCGCTCGACCTGGTCGGCAAGCTGCTGGGCGCCCATGGCCGGGTGCTGCCCATGTCGGCCGTCCCCCTGGAGCTCCAGGCGTACGTGCGGGGCCATGACCCGGCGCACCCGGACGAGGTGTCCACCGTCGCCGGGCAGGCCACCGTGGCGCTGACCCGCGGCGAGGTGCAGTCGGTCCATCTGGTGCCGCACGACCCGCCGGCCGTCCCCGAGGCCGTCGAGGCGGTCATGGACGCCGACTGGGTGGTGCTGGGGCCCGGCTCCTGGTTCTCCTCCGTGATCCCGCATCTGCTGGTCCCCGATCTGCTCCAGGCACTCACCGAGACCAAGGCCCGGCGGGTGCTGTCACTGAACCTCGCCCCTCAGCCGGGAGAAACCGATGGCTTCTCTCCGCAGCGTCATTTGGAGGTTTTGGCCCGACACGCCCCTAAACTCGCCTTCGACGTGGTGCTGGCCGATGAGGCCGCCGTCCCCGACCAGAGCAGTCTGTGCGACGCGGCCAAGCGGCTGGGCGGCACGGTCGAGCTGGCGCCGGTGGCCGCGACCGACGGTGCCCCGAAGCACGACCCGGAGCTTCTGGCGGCCGCGTACGACCGTATTTTTCGGATGCATGGAAGGATCGGCCCATGGCGATGACGGCAGCGGTGAAGGACGAAATCTCCCGGCTCCCCGTCACCCGGACCTGCTGCCGGAAAGCGGAGGTCTCGGCGATCCTGCGGTTCGCGGGCGGGCTGCACCTGGTCAGCGGGCGCATCGTGATCGAGGCGGAGCTGGACACCGGGATCGCGGCCCGCAGGGTGCGCAAGGACATCCTGGAGATCTTCGGCCACTCCTCGGATCTGGTCGTGATGGCCCCCGGAGGGCTGCGCCGCGGCAGCAGGTACGTGGTGCGGGTGGTGGCGGGCGGTGACCAGCTCGCGCGGCAGACCGGCCTGGTCGACGGCCGCGGCCGGCCGATCCGCGGACTGCCGCCGCAGGTCGTCTCCGGCGCCACCTGCGACGCCGAGGCCGCCTGGCGCGGGGCCTTCCTCGCCCATGGCTCGCTCACCGAGCCCGGCCGCTCGTCCTCCCTGGAGGTGACCTGCCCCGGCCCGGAGGCCGCGCTCGCACTGGTCGGCGCCGCCCGCCGGCTCCAGATCGCCGCCAAGGCGCGCGAGGTGCGCGGGGTGGACCGGGTGGTCGTCCGGGACGGTGACGCCATCGGCGCGCTGTTGACGCGGCTGGGGGCGCATGAGTCGGTCCTCGCCTGGGAGGAGCGGCGGATGCGGCGCGAGGTGCGCGCGACCGCCAACCGCCTCGCCAACTTCGACGACGCCAATCTGCGCCGCTCGGCCCGTGCCGCCGTCGCCGCCGGGGCCCGGGTGCAGCGCGCCCTGGAGATCCTGGCCGACGAGGTGCCCGAGCACCTCGCGGCGGCCGGCCGGCTGCGCATGGAGCACAAGCAGGCATCCCTGGAGGAGCTGGGCGCCCTCGCCGACCCGCCGCTGACCAAGGACGCCGTCGCGGGCCGCATCCGCCGGCTGCTGGCCATGGCCGACAAGCGCGCCCAGGACCTGGGCATCCCCGGCACCGAGTCCAGCCTGACCGAGGAGATGGCCGAGGGCATGGTCGGCTGATGGCGCCCCGCGCCAGGGCCGATCGCCCCGAGACCGCGTAGCGGTCCGGCAGTCTCTTCGTATCCGCTCGTGAGCCTGCAAGGCACGAACCGGCTTGCCGGGGATACGGCTCAGATGGCGCTGACCGGCTGGATGTCGTCGGGCGGAGCCTGGCGTGGGGCTCCGTCAACGGTCCCGCACCGCAGTCCTGCGGTGGATGTGACTCCGGGCGCGGAAGCCTGCTGCGCAGGAGAGCATGAATCGGTGTGAGCTTGCGTTCACGGCCGAGAAGGTGACACGCACGGTGAGATCGAGCGGCGCGGTGGTGACACTGGCCGCGCTGCTCCTGGGGGGACTGGCCGCGGCCCCCGCACCACGATCGGCGGACCCCGCCGGGGACGGGCTGTCCGTCTGGGCCGCCCAGGTCACCAAGGACCAGATTCCGCTGCTGCTCCGCGCCGGAGCGGACGGCACCGAGCTGGGGCGGCAGGTGCCCGAGAAGGGCACCGGCCCGGTCGAGCTCTACTCACCGCCGAGCAGGCCGCCGCACTGCGCGGCGAGGGCGTGCGGCTCGCCGAGAAGAAGGTCTCCGCACCGACCCGCAACCGACTGAAGGCCGCGGGCGACGGCGTCTTCCGCCCCTACAGCGGCGAGGGCGGGCTCCAGCAGGAGATCGTCGAGGGCATGGTCGCTGACCCCTCAGGAGCGAGCGGCACGCAAGCCGCACCCCTGGACCCCGCTCCAGCACCTCGCGGTTCTGGAGCGCACGAGCGATCCGGGGGCGCGTATGTCCCCTGGGTCATGCACCGGAGCGCTTGCTTCGTGTTCGCGATGGGGGAGTTCATCGCCTCCCATGACGGCGTTGCGGAGCGTCGCCGCTCTCTGCTGCCTCTCGGGCACAGAACGCCCGGATGGCCGGAGGAGCCGGAGAATACGAACAACTGCCCTACGGCTCACCAGTTGTGGTGATGGCTAGGTAAAGGCGGGCTTGTGTGCGGCGGTCGTACTACGGTCCGAGGCCATGAAGCTGGTGACGCAGGTGAAGCTGGTGCCGGATGCCGTGCAGGCTCGGGCATTTGAGCGCACCCTGCCCGCGATCAACGAGGCCGCAAACTGGGTCTCCGCCGTGTCCTTCGAGTACTTCAGGCTCAGGGGCAGCGTGCGTGAGCTGCGGAAACGGTGTTACGGCGAGCTGAAGGCCCGTGGGTTCGGGGCACAGGCCGCGCAGCACATCATCAAGCGCGTGGCCGACGCTTACACGACGCTGCGGGCCAACATAAAGGTCGGGAACCTCGGCCCCGAGCACTCCAAGCGCCGACGGAAGGCGGAGTCCAAGCCGATCGTCTTCCGTCCGCACGCCGGGCACACCTTCGACGACCGGTGCCTGAGCTGGAACTACGACACCCGGACCGTGAGCATCTGGACCCTGGACGGCCGGATCAAGAACGTGCGGTTCGCCTGTTCGCCCGGCGCTCTCAAGCAGCTTGCCGAGCACCGTCAGGGACCCACATCAATCACAAGATCGCCAAGACTGTCGTTGCTGTCGCCCAACGCACCGAACGCGGCCTCGCCCTGGAACAGCTCCAGGGCATCCGCGAGCGGGTTACGGTTCCCCGCGACCAGCGAGCACGCCAGTCCTCCTGGCCGTTCCACCAGCTCGGCTCGTTCATCGCCTACAAGGCCAAACGTGTCGGCGTGCCGTTCATCGAGGTGGACCCGGCCTACACCTCGCAGCGCTGTCCGCGCTGCGGCCACACCGAGAAGGCCAACCGGCCCACTCGGGACCACTTCCGCTGTCGTCGGTGCGGCCTCGCTGGGCCCGCCGACCACGTCGCCGGGACCAACATCGCTAAGCGAGGGGTCACGGCGTGGGTATTCGTCAACATGCCCGGTCCGGTCCCCGCATAGCGCAGGGACCGGTAGATGTGACCCTTGACCGTCCTGCCGTAGGGGGCAGTCGGGGGCATAAGCAGAGCCGTATCGAACCGAGTCAACGAACTCGGTCGTTTGCCGCCGCGCAGTTGACCTATGACACCGAGCCCGGCTACGACGATGTGATCGTCGAGGCGCGCACCGCAGGCCAGGACAGCTCGACGCCCCCCACCGAGTGCGAGGCGGGCTTCCTGCTCAATCTGCACCCGTTCGTCAACTTCTCGGCCGTGAACGGACCGAGCTTGTTGACTCAGTCGGCCACACCGATTCATGCTCTCCTGCGCGGCTGGCTTCCGTGCCGGGAGTCACATCCACCGCAGGTCTGCGGTGCGGGACCATTGACGGGGCCCCAGGCTGGGTGCGCCCAGCGGCATCCGTTCGGTCAGCGCCGTCTGAGCCGTATCCCCGGCAAGCCGGTTCGTGCCTTGCAGGCTCGCGAACGGATGCGAAGAGATTACCGGACCGTTGCGCGGCCGGAGGGGGAAGGATGCGATTCCTCCCGGGCATTGAACGCCCGGGGTCCCTCTCAAGGACAGGCTGAAGCACTATCTGACCCCCGGCGACGACGGCTGCGGTGCGCGGGGCAGCACCGGAGCCTGGAACAGCCTGACGGGCTCCTCCGAGGGGTGGCGGCCGGTCTCCGTGGACCTGAGCGGCTACGCGGGCAAGAAGGTCGAGCTGGCGCTCTCCTACGTCACCGACCCGGGCACCGGCGGCCGGGGCGCCTTCGTGGACAGCACCGAGTTCACCGTCGGCGGCACCGCCAAGGACTCCGAGGGCTTCGAGACGGCGCTCGGCCCCTGGTCGGTCTCGGGAGCGCCGGAGGGCAGCCCGGCGAACTCGGCGGACCGGTCCCGTTCCCGGGAGCTCTTCCACACCGCCGCGGGCGTCACCACCCGGGACACCGTGCTGCTCGGCTTCGGCCTGGAGCATGTCCCGGACGCCGCCCAGCGGGCCCGGCTGGTGGCCGACGCGCTACGTGCGCTGCGTCGTTGACAGCGCGTGACAAATCGTGACTGAATCGGCGGCCCGTACCACTTTCCGGTGGTCATGGGCCGCCGATTGCCAATGTCACGTACGTCCCGTGATAGCGGTAGGGTCGGAGGCGGTCGGGGACATCCCATATACGTTCGCCGGCGTCCAGACCGGCATACCAACGAGGAGATCGGTTCGTGACGATCCGCGTAGGCATCAACGGCTTTGGCCGTATCGGTCGCAACTACTTCCGCGCGCTCCTTGAGCAGGGTGCGGACATCGAGATCGTCGGTGTCAACGACCTGACCGATAACGCCACCCTGGTGCACCTGCTGAAGTACGACACCATCCTCGGCCGGCTGAAGCACGAGGTCAGCCACACTGAGGACACCATCACGGTGGGCAACCAGACCTTCAAGACGATGGCCGAGCGCGACCCGGCGGCCCTTCCGTGGGGCGAGCTCGGCGCCGACATCGTGGTGGAGTCCACCGGCATCTTCACCAAGCGCGAGGACGCCGCCAAGCACCTCGCCGCAGGCGCCAAGAAGGTCCTGATCTCCGCGCCCGCCAAGGACGAGGACATCACGATCGTGATGGGCGTCAACAACGAGAAGTACGACCCGGCGAACCAGCACGTCATCTCCAACGCCTCCTGCACCACGAACTGTGTGGCGCCGATGGCCAAGGTCCTCGACGAGAGCTTCGGCATCGTCAAGGGCATGATGACGACGGTCCACGCGTACACCAACGACCAGCGCATCCTGGACTTCCCGCACAAGGACCTGCGTCGCGCCCGCGCGGCGGCGGAGAACATCATTCCGACCTCCACCGGTGCCGCCAAGGCCACCGCGCTGGTCCTGCCGCAGCTCAAGGGCAAGCTGGACGGCATCGCGATGCGCGTCCCGGTCCCGACCGGCTCGGTCACCGACCTGGTCCTGGAGCTCGACCGCGAGGTCACCAAGGACGAGATCAACACGGCCTTCCAGAAGGCCGCCGAGGGTCAGCTCAAGGGCATCCTGGAGTACACCGAGGACCCGATCGTCTCCTCGGACATCGTCAACTGGCCCGCGTCCTGCACCTTCGACTCCTCCCTGACCATGGTCCAGGGCAAGCAGGTCAAGGTCGTCGGCTGGTACGACAACGAGTGGGGCTATTCCAACCGCCTCGTCGACCTGACCGTCTTCGTCGGCGCGCAGCTCTGACCGCTGTCCCGATGAGCCAGGAACGGGGCCCACTACGACGGTGTCGTAGCGGGCCCCGATCCATGATCAAGGAGTCATCCCTGTGAAGACGATTGACGATCTTCAGGTCGCCGGGCAGCGGGTCTTCGTCCGCGTCGATCTGAACGTCCCGCTCGACGGCGAGACGATCACCGACGACGGCCGGATCCGCGCCGCCGTTCCGACGATCAACAAGCTCCTGGACCTGGGCGCCAGGGTGATCGTCGCCTCGCATCTGGGCCGCCCCAAGGGCGCCCCGGACCCCCAGTACTCGCTCGCCCCCGTCGCCCGGCGGCTCGGCGAACTCCTCGGCAAGCAGGTCGCCTTCGCGACCGACACCGTGGACGAGAGCGCTCAGGCCACCGTGGCGGGGCTCGCCGACGGCGAGGTCGCGCTGCTGGAGAACCTGCGTTTCAACGCCGGTGAGACCAGTAAGGACGACGCCGAGCGCGGCGCCTTCGCCGACCGGCTCGCCACCCTCGCCGACCTCTACGTGGGCGACGGCTTCGGCGCGGTCCACCGTAAGCACGCCTCCGTGTACGACCTCCCGGCCCGGCTGCCGCACGCCGCCGGCGAGCTGATCGCCGCCGAGCTGTCGGTCCTGAAGAAGCTCACCGAGGACGTCAAGCGGCCCTACGCGGTCGTCCTCGGCGGCGCCAAGGTCTCCGACAAGCTCGGCGTCATCGACCACCTGCTGGAGAAGGCCGACCGCATCCTGATCGGCGGCGGCATGGCCTACACCTTCCTCAAGGCCCAGGGCCATGAGGTCGGCGGCTCGCTGCTTCAGGAGGACCAGGTCCCGGCGGTCCAGGACTATCTGCGCCGGGCCAAGGAGCGCGGGGTGGAGTTCGTGCTCCCGGTCGATGTCACGGCCGCGTCCGAATTCCCGGACCTGAAGACCAAGGCCCCCGCGAACCCGCGGGTCATCGCCGCGGACGCGATCCCGGCCGATCTTCAGGGGCTGGACATCGGCCCGGAGACCCGCAAGCTGTACGCCTCGAAGCTGGCCGACGCGGCCACCGTCTTCTGGAACGGCCCGATGGGCGTCTTCGAGCACCCCGACTTCGCCGAGGGCACCCGGGCCGTGGCCCAGGCGCTCCTGGACAGCCCGGCCTTCACCGTGGTCGGCGGCGGCGACTCCGCTGCGGCCGTACGGATCCTGGGCTTCGACGAGAACGCTTTCGGCCACATCTCGACCGGCGGTGGAGCGAGCCTCGAATACCTCGAGGGCAAGACGCTCCCCGGCCTCGCCGCACTGGAGGACTGAACACTGTGAGTGACCGTACGCCGCTGATGGCGGGCAACTGGAAGATGAACCTCAACCACCTCGAGGCCATCGCCCACGTCCAGAAGCTCGCCTTCGCACTCGCCGACAAGGACTACGAGGCCGTGGAGGTCGCGGTGCTGCCGCCCTTCACCGATCTGCGGTCGGTGCAGACCCTGGTCGACGGCGACAAGTTGAAGATCAAGTACGGCGCCCAGGACATCTCCGCGCAGGACTCCGGCGCCTACACCGGCGAGATCTCCGGCCCGATGCTGTCCAAGCTCAAGTGCACCTTCGCCGTCGTCGGGCACTCGGAGCGGCGCCAGTACCACGGCGAGTCCGACGAGCTGTGCAACGCCAAGGTCAAGGCGGCCTTCCGCCATGACCTCACCCCGATCCTGTGCGTCGGCGAGGGCCTGGAGGTCCGTAAGGCGGGCAACCAGGTCGCCCACACCCTCGCGCAGGTGGACGGCGGTCTCAAGGACATCCCCGCCGAGCAGGCCGAGACCATCGTGATCGCCTACGAGCCGGTCTGGGCGATCGGCACCGGCGAGGTCGCGACCCCCGAGGATGCCCAGGAGGTCTGCGGGGCCATCCGCGGCCGGCTCGCCGAGCTGTACGGCCAGGAGGTCGCCGACAAGGTCAGGATCCAGTACGGCGGCTCGGTGAAGTCCGGGAACGTCGCCGCGATCATGGCTCAGCCCGATGTGGACGGCGCCCTGATCGGCGGCGCGGCGCTGGACGCGGACGAATTCGTCAAGATCGTTCGTTTCCGCGACCAGTGAGTAGGCCCTAGCGCGCGCGTCGTCGTACCCTGTCGGGGGTCGAGGCGGTGGAAATCGCACCGTCCGGCCCCCGACGTCCGTACAAGCCCGAGAAGGTTGGTCCAACTGTGATCATGGGGTTTTCGATCGCCCTCATCATCTTCAGCCTGCTGCTGATGATGTTGGTGCTCATGCACAAGGGGAAGGGCGGCGGCCTGTCCGACATGTTCGGTGGCGGCATGCAGTCCTCGGTGGGCGGCTCCTCGGTCGCCGAGCGCAACCTGGACCGCATCACCGTGGTGGTCGGGCTGCTGTGGTTCGTCTGCATCGTCGTGCTCGGGCTGCTGATGAAGCTCGACTGAGGCTCCGGCGGGGCCCGCCGAGGGCCCGGCCGACGCCCGATAACTGACGTACCGTCGTCAGCGGGGCCCATATGCGGCCTATGATGGCAAGGCGTCCTCGGGGACGGGTGTAACTCCTCTCCCTGGACGCGCGTTGGGCCTTACGTAGACTGGGGCGCCGGGCGGCGAAGCTGCCAATCGAGGCTTCGCGGCACCATCACGCAGGGAGTTACGACCGTGGCAAGTGGCAACGCGATCCGTGGAAGCCGGGTCGGAGCGGGGCCGATGGGAGAGGCCGAGCGAGGCGAATCGGCGCCGCGCCTGCGCATCTCCTTCTGGTGCTCGAACGGGCATGAGACCGTGCCGAGCTTCGCCAGCGACGCGCAGATCCCTGACACGTGGGACTGCCCCCGCTGCGGCTTCCCGGCCGGCAAGGACCGGGACAACCCGCCGGACCCGCCGCGCACCGAGCCGTACAAGACGCATCTGGCGTACGTACGGGAGCGGCGCAGCGACGCCGACGGCGAGGCGATTCTCGCCGAGGCACTCGCCAAGCTCCGGGGCGAGATCTAGACACAGCACGCGGTACGACGGCCCGGCCGGGCACCTCCTGTGAGGGGTGCGCGGCCGGGCCGTTGTCAGTGGTGCGGGCTACGGTCGTGGGGTGCTGAATCTCCGGGGGGAGCCGTCCCGCCGGGCGGGGGCGGACGCATGGGGGGATCGTGATGGCCGCGGTGGACGCCGGTGAGCTGGGCGCCGGAGAACCGGTGGTGCCCGCGTGGCGCGGGGGGTTCGGGCGGCTGTGGGCGGCCGCGGTCGTCTCCCGGTTCGGGGACGCCCTGCGGGGTGCGGCGCTGCCGCTGCTGGCCGTCTCGCTGACCGATTCGCCGGTGCTGGTCTCGCTCGTGACCGCCTGCGGCTTTCTGCCCTGGCTGCTGTTCGGGCTGATCGGCGGGGCAATCGCCGACCGGGTGGACCAGCGGCGGGCGATGTGGGCGGTGGACGGCGCGCGGGCCGTCCTGATGGCGGGGTTCGCCGTCGCCGTCTGGCTGGGCCAGGCCACCATCGGGCTGCTGCTCGTCCTCGCGTTCGCCCTGACCACGCTCCAGACCCTGTTCGACAACGCCGCCACGGCGCTGCTGCCCTCGGTGGTCGGGCAGCAGGCGCTGGGCAGGGCCAACGCCCGGCTGATGACCGGGCAGGAGGTCATGGGCCGGTTCGTGGGCGCCCCGCTGGTGCCGGTGCTGCTGGGACTCGGCGCCGCGATGCCGTTCGCGGCGGACGCGGTCACCTATCTCGCCGCCGCCGTGCTGGTGGCCTCGCTGGGGGTGACACCCTCTCAGCGGGCCCCGCGCCCGCCGGGCGGATCGCTGCGGCGCGATATCGCCGAGGGCTTGGCCGTGCTGTGGCGGGACCGGACGCTGCGGGCGCTGTGCGCCTCCACCACGCTGTGCAATATCGGCATCGGCGCGCTCATCGCCACCCTGGTGCTGCACATCACCGGCTGGCTGGGCGCCGGGAACACCGGCTATGCGGCCGTCATCACCGTGTACGGCATCGGGAGTGTGATCGGGGGGCTGGTGGCCGCCCGGCTCACCGAGAAGCTGGGGCGCGCCCGTGCCCTGGTGGTGTGCGGCACCGCGCAGATCGGCGCCCTGGTCGTCCTCGGGGCGATACGGAGCCTGCCGGTCGCGGTCGCAGCCATGGGCCTGTTCGGCTTCGCGGGGATCGTCTGGAACGTGACCGAGGTGACGATGATGCAGCAGCGCAGCCCCGACGGGGCACTGGGCCGGGTGAGTTCGGCCTTCCGCACCCTGTCGACCGCGGGCGCCCCGCTCGGCGCGCTGCTGGGCGGGGTGATGGCCGCGGCGTGGGGGCTGAACACGCCCGCGCTGGGGGCGGCGGCGCTGTTCGTCTGCGGGGTGGCGGCCCTCGTTCCGGGAATGCGGTCCGTCATCAATTAGGTTGGTGGCCACGGGGGCCAGGCACCGACGAGAAGTGGGCTGATGTCCGAGATGACCATGGAAGGCCGCACCAGGCTGGACGAGCTGCCGGAGTGGCATGCGCTGGCCGCACACCGCAAGGATCTGGGCGATGCGCATCTGCGCGACCTGTTCGAGGGCGACCCGGAGCGCGGGCGCCGCCTCACCCTTCAGGTCGGCGATCTCCACGTCGACTACTCCAAGCACCTGGTGACCGACGAGACGCTGCGGCTGCTGCGCGAACTGGCCCGGGCCACCAAGGTGGCCGAGCTGCGGGACGCCATGTTCCGCGGCCGGCGGATCAACACCACCGAGGACCGCGCGGTGCTGCATATCGCGCTGCGCGCACCGCACTCCGCGGAGATCAAGCTGAGCGGCGAGGACGTCGTCGGCGAAGTGCACGCCGTGCTCGCCAAGATGGCCGTCTTCGCCGACCGGGTCAGGTCCGGCGACTGGACCGGCCACACCGGCAAGCGGATCAAGAACGTCGTCAACATCGGCATCGGCGGCTCCGATCTGGGCCCGAAGATGGCGTACGAGGCGCTGCGCGGCTATTCCGACCGCTCGATGACCTTCCGGTTCGTCTCCAATGTGGACGGCGCGGATATGCATGAGGCGGTGCGCGACCTGGACCCGGCCGAGACGCTGTTCATCGTCGCCTCCAAGACCTTCACCACCGTCGAGACCATTACCAACGCCCTCTCCGCCCGCGACTGGCTGCTGACCGGGCTGCGGGCCGGTGAGGAGGCCGTCGCCAAGCACTTCGTGGCGGTGTCGACCAATGCCGAGAAGGTCGCCGAATTCGGCATCGACACCGACAACATGTTCGGGTTCTGGGACTGGGTCGGCGGGCGCTATTCCTATGACTCGGCCATCGGGCTTTCCCTGATGGTCGCCATCGGCCCGGACTGCTTCCGCGAGATGCTGGCCGGCTTCCATCTGGTCGACGAGCACTTCGCCACCGCCCCGCCGGAGGAGAACGTCCCTCTGCTGATGGGCCTGTTGGGCATCTGGTACGACAACTTCCACGATGCCCAGGCGCATGCCGTACTGCCGTACAGCCACTATCTGTCGAGGTTCACCGATTATCTTCAGCAGTTGGACATGGAGTCCAACGGCAAGTCCGTGGACCGGGACGGCCATCGCGTCGGCTGGCAGACCGGCCCGATCGTCTGGGGCACCCCCGGCACCAACGGCCAGCACGCCTACTACCAACTGCTTCACCAGGGCACCAAGCTGGTCCCGGCCGATCTGATCGGCTTCGCCCGGCCGGTGAAGGGCATGCCGCCCGGGCTGGAGTCCCACCACGATCTGCTGATGGCCAACCTCTTCGCCCAGGGCCAGGCGCTGGCCTTCGGCAAGACCTCCGAGGAGGTCGCAGCCGAGGGGGTGGCCGAGGAGCTGGTGCCGCACAAGACCTTCGCGGGCAACCGCCCCACCACCACCATCCTCGCCTCCGAGCTGACCCCGTCGGTGCTGGGCCAGTTGGTCGCCCTCTATGAGCACAAGGTCTTCGTCCAGGGCGCCGTCTGGAACATCGACTCGTTCGACCAGTGGGGAGTGGAGCTGGGCAAGGTGCTCGCCAAGCGCGTCGAGCCCGCCCTGACCGAGGGCGCCGAGGTGCCGGGTCTGGACACCTCCACCGAGCATCTGGTGGCCACCTACCGCTCGCTGCGCGGCCGCTGAGGTCCGTTGCGGCACAGATGACCGATCCCCCGGGCGCTATCAGGCGCCCGGGGGATCGGTCATCTGCGATACGAGGGAGTCACGGCGACGCCGGGGGATACAGCTCCCGCGGCAGACCGGCCGCCGCGGCCCGGTCCAGCAGCCACAGCGTGCGGGCGCGGCCGTACGCACCCGCCGCCGGAGCCTGGAGCTCCCCGGCCCCCGACAGGGCTATCGTGACCGCCCTCGCCTTGTCCTCACCGGCCGCCAGCAGCCACACCTCCCGTGCCGCGCGAATCGCGGGCAGGGTCAGCGAGGTCCGTACGGGCGGCGGTTTGGGCGCGCCGCGCACCCCGACCACCATCCGCTCGGTCTCCCGGACGGCGGGCAGCTCGGGGAAGAGCGAGGCCACATGGGTGTCCGGGCCGACGCCCAGCAGCAGCACATCGAACGACGGCACCGCGCCGTGGTTCTCCGGCCGCGCGGCCCGGGCCAGCTCGGCGGCGTACGCCTCGGCCGCGGCGTCCACGTCACCGCCGTTCGTCCCGTCCGACGCGGGCATCGCGTGCACCCGCGCCGGGTCCAGCTCCACCGCGTCCAGCAGCGCCTCGCGGGCCTGGGTGACATTGCGGTCGGCGTGGCCCTCCGGCAGGAATCGCTCATCGCCCCACCACAGGTCCAGCCGCGACCAGTCGACCGCGTCGCGCGCCGGGGCGGCGGCGAGCGCGGCCAGCAGGCCATTGCCGTTGCGCCCGCCGGTCAGGACGACCGAGGCGGAGCCACGGGCGGCCTGGGCGTCCACGATCTTCGTGATCAGCCGGGCCGCCGCGGCCTGGGCCATCAGCTCCTTGTCGCGGTGGACGACCACCTGTGGCGCGGTCACTTGTCCGCCTTCCCGTCCGCCTTCCGCTCCGGGGCCTTCGCCGGGGGGTGCGGCTTGGGAGCCGGCGGCTGTGCCGGTGCCTGCGGCGGGTTCTTCGGAGAGCCGGGCGCATGCTCCGGCGGCGCCTCCGGGTCCCGGGTCGGCAGCGGCGGCCGGTCCGGCTCCGGTGTCACCTGAGTCGCCGGGGCGGCCTTGGCGTCCCGCTCCAGCACGCCCACGCCGCCCTGGCCCAGCTTGTTCACGCCGAACTTCACCGACGACGCGTAGATCTCGTCGGGGTCCAGCCGGCGCAGCTCCTCGGCGATCAGCTCCGAGACCTCACGCCGCTGGAGCGCCACATGCCGGTCGGGCTGGCCCGGCATCGCCAGCTCGGCCAGCGAGCCGTTCGCCCGGTCCAGGCAGATCACGCCGTCGGCCGTCTCCAGCCGCACCGCGGTCAGCCCGGGGCCCTCCGAGACCTGCCGGTCCACCGGCACTCCCAGCCGCTCGGCGAGCCACAGCGCGAGCAGTTCGCTGCTCGGGTTGTACGCCTCGCCCTCGACGACCGCGGAGGTGATCGGGGAGTGCCGCTGGTCCAGCGCGGCGGCCAGGACGCTGCGCCACGGGGTGATCCGGGTCCAGGCCAGATCGGTGTCGCCCGGGGTGTAGGTCGCGGCCCGCAGCCCGAGGGCCGCGACCGGGTCCTCGGTGGCCTGGGCGTCGGTGATCCGGCGCTGGGCCAACTGTCCGAGCAGGTCCTCGCTGGGGTGCTCGGGGGCGTCCTCCGGCCACCACACCACCACCGGGGCGTCCGGCAGCAGCAGCGGCAGGACCACCGAGTAGGCGTGGTTGGCGAGTTCGCCGTGCAGCCGCAGCAGCACCGTCTCGCCGGTACCGGTCTCGCCGCCGACCCGCACCTCGGCGTCCATCCGGGCGATCTTGCGGTCGCGCGGCGACCGGCCCGGCCGCTTGATGACGACCAGGATCCGCGAGGGGTGTTCCTTGGACGCGTCGCTCGCCGCCCGCAGCGCGTCGTAGTGATTGCCCTCGTCGGTGACGATGACGAGGGTCAGCACCATGCCCACGGCCGGGGTGCCGGTGGACCGGCGCGCCTGGATCAGGGCGGAGTTGATCCGGCTGGACGTGGTGTCCGTGAGATCGATGTTCATGGCCGCCGCCAGCTCCGTCCGTCTCGTGCGAGCATCTCGTCCGCGGCTTTCGGCCCCCAGGTCCCGGACGTGTACTGCTCGGGCCTGCCGTGCTTGTCCCAGTACTCCTCGATCGGGTCGAGGATCCGCCAGGACTGCTCGACCTCCTCATGGCGGGGGAAGAGATTCGCCTCGCCCAGCAGCACATCGAGCAGCAGCCGCTCGTACGCCTCGGGGCTGGACTCGGTGAAGGACTCGCCGTACTGGAAGTCCATCGTCACGTCCCGGATCTCCATGGAGGTGCCGGGCACCTTGGAGCCGAACCGGATGGTGACGCCCTCGTCCGGCTGCACCCGGATGACCAGGGCGTTCTGCCCGAGCTCCTGGGTGTCGGTGGCGTCGAAGGGGGAGTGCGGGGCGCGCTGGAAGACCACCGCGATCTCGGTGACCCGCCGCCCCAGCCGCTTGCCGGCGCGCAGATAGAAGGGGACGCCCGCCCAGCGGCGGTTGTCGATCTCCAGCTTGATCGCGGCGTAGGTGTCGGTCTTCGAGTGGGGGTCGATGCCCTCCTCCTCGAGATAGCCGTGCACCTCCTGGCCGCCCTGCCAGCCGGCGGCGTACTGCCCGCGCACCGTGTGCTTGCCCAGCTCCTTGGGCAGCTTGACCGCCCGGAGCGCCTTGAGCTTCTCGGTGACCAGGGAGGACGCCCCGAAGGAGGCGGGCTCCTCCATGGCGGTCAGCGCGAGCAACTGGAGCAGGTGGTTCTGGATGACGTCACGGGCCGCGCCGATGCCGTCGTAGTAGCCCGCGCGCCCGCCGATGCCGATGTCCTCGGCCATGGTGATCTGCACATGGTCGACATAGGACCGGTTCCAGATCGGCTCGAACATCGTGTTGGCGAAGCGCAGCGCCATGATGTTCTGGACCGTTTCCTTGCCCAGGTAGTGGTCGATCCGGAAGACATCACTGGGCCGGAAGACCTCGTGGACGACCTGGTTGAGCTCCTGGGCGCTCTTCAGGTCGTGGCCGAACGGCTTCTCGATGACCGCGCGCCGCCAGGAGTCGCCCTGGCCCTGCGACAGCCCGTGCTTCTTGAGCTGCTGGACGACGGTGGGGAAGAACTTCGGCGGGACCGACAGATAGAAGGCGAAGTTCCCGCCGGTACCGCGCGCCTTGTCGAGCTCCTCTATGGTCGCCCGCAGGGTCGTGAACGCCTCGTCGTCGGAGAACGCGCCGGGGACGAAGCGGAACCCCTCGGCGAGCTGCTGCCAGACCTCCTCGCGGAACGGGGTCCGCGCGTGCTCCTTGACCGCGTCGTGCACGACCTGGGAGAAGTCCTCGTCCTCCCAGTCGCGGCGGGCGAAGCCGACCAGCGAGAAGCCCGGCGGCAGCAGCCCGCGGTTGGCCAGGTCGTAGATGGCGGGCATCAGCTTCTTACGGGACAGATCGCCCGTGACACCGAAGATCACGAGGCCGGACGGCCCCGCGATGCGCGGGAGCCGTCGGTCTCGTGGGTCACGCAGCGGATTGCTGCTGGTCACGGTTTCACGCCTCCGAGGGTGCGAGGCGCTTCAGCTCCGCCTCGATGGACTTCAGCAGGTCGTTCCAGGAGGACTCGAACTTCTCGACGCCCTCGTCCTCCAGGACCTGGACGACGTCGTCGTAGGAGATCCCGATCCCGGCCAGCGCGTCGATGTCGGCCTTGGCCTGCTCGTAGGTGCCGCGCACCGTGTCGCCGCTGATCTCGCCGTGGTCGGCGACCGCCTCCAGCGTGGCCTCCGGCATGGTGTTGACGGTGCCGGGGGCGACCAGGTCCACGACGTACATGGTGTCCTTGTACGCCGGGTCCTTGACGCCGGTCGAGGCCCACAGCGGACGCTGCTTGTTGGCGTTCGCCCGGTCCAGGGCGGCCCAGCGGTCGGAGCCGAAGACCTCCTCGTACGCCTGGTAGGCGAGGCGGGCGTTGGCGACGGCGGCCTTGCCGCGCAGCGCCTTGGCCTCGTCGGTGCCGAGCTTGTCGATGCGCTTGTCGATCTCGGTGTCCACGCGGGAGACGAAGAAGGACGCCACCGAGTGGATCTTCTGGAGGTCCAGACCCGCGGCCTTGGCCTTCTCCAGACCGGCCAGGAAGGCGTCCATGACCGCGCGGTACCGCTCCAGGGAGAAGATCAGCGTGACATTGACGCTGATGCCCAGGCCGATCACCTCGGTGATCGCGGGCAGTCCCGCCTTGGTCGCCGGGATCTTGATGAAGGTGTTGGGCCGGTCCACCAGCCAGGCCAACTGCTTGGCCTCGGCGATGGTGGCGGCCGTGTTGTGGGCCAGGCGCGGGTCGACCTCGATGGAGACCCGGCCGTCCTGGCCGCCCGTCGCGTCGTAGACCGGCCGGAGGATGTCGGCCGCGTCGCGGACGTCCGCCGTGGTGATCATGCGGACGGCTTCCTCGACGGTGAGCTTGCGGACCGCGAGGTCGGCCACCTGCTGCTGGTAGCCCTCGCCGCCGGAGATCGCCTTCTGGAAGATCGACGGGTTGGTGGTGACGCCTACGACATGCTGCTGGTCGATCAGCTCGGCCAGGTTGCCGGAGGTGATCCTCTTGCGGGAGAGGTCGTCGAGCCAGATCGCGACGCCTTCGTCGGCCAGCCGCTTGAGTGCGTCTGTCATGGGGTGTGTTCTCCTACTCGTCGCTACTAAGTCGTCTGCGGGCTGTCAGTGCCCGGCGGCGTCGAGAGACTCGCGGGCGGCGGTCACCACGGCCTCGGCGGTGAGGCCGAACTCCCGGAAGAGCACCTTGTAGTCGGCGGAGGCGCCGTAGTGCTCCAGCGAGACGATGCGGCCGGCCTCGCCGACGTAGCGGTGCCAGGTCAGGCCGATACCCGCCTCGACGGCCACGCGGGCCTTGACGGACGGCGGCAGCACTGTCTCCCGGTACCCCCTGTCCTGCTCCTCGAACCACTCGACCGAGGGCATTGACACGACGCGGGTCGGAACCCCGGCGGCCTGGAGCTGCTCACGCGCCTCCACGGCGAGCTGCACCTCGGAGCCGGTGCCGATGAGGATGACCTGCGGCCGGCCGCCCTCGGCCTCGAAGAGGACGTAACCGCCCTTGGCGGCGTCCTCGCCGGCCTCGTAGGTCGGCACGTTCTGCCGGGTCAGCGCGATGCCGTGCGGAGCCGGGTTCGCGCTGTGGCGGCGGGTGATCTCGCGCCAGGCGATGGCCGTCTCGTTGGCGTCGGCCGGGCGGACGACGTTCAGGCCCGGGATGGCGCGCAGCACCGAGAGGTGCTCCACCGGCTGGTGGGTCGGGCCGTCCTCGCCGAGGCCGATGGAGTCGTGCGTCCACACGTAGGTGACCGGCAGCTTCATCAGCGCGGCGAGCCGGACGGCCGGGCGCATGTAGTCGGAGAAGACCAGGAAGGTGCCGCCGTAGACCCGGGTGTTGCCGTGCAGCGCGATGCCGTTCATGGTCGAGCCCATGGCGTGCTCGCGGATGCCGAAGTGCACGGTGCGGCCGTACGGGTCGGCCTCCGGCAGCGGGTTGCCCTTCGGGAGGAAGGACGAGGAGGCGTCGATCGTGGTGTTGTTGGAGCCCGCGAGGTCGGCGGAGCCGCCCCACAGCTCGGGCAGCACCCCGCCGAGCGCCTTGAGCACCTGGCCGGACGCCTTACGGGTGGCGACATCCTTGCCCGGCTCGAAGACCGGCAGCACGGACTCCCAGCCCTCGGGCAGCTCGCCCGCGGTGATCCGGTCGAACAGGGCGGCCCGCTCGGGGTTGGCGTTCCGCCACTCCTGGACCTTCTTGTCCCAGGCGGCGTGGGCCTCGCGGCCGCGGTCGACCAGGGCGCGGGTGTGGTTGATGACGTCCGTCTCGACCGCGAAGTGCTGCTCGGGGTCGAAGCCGAGGACGCGCTTGGTGGCGGCGACCTCGTCGGCGCCGAGCGCCGAGCCGTGCGACGCCTCGGTGTTCTGCGCGTTCGGGGCGGGCCAGGCGATGATCGTGCGGGCCGCGATGATCGAGGGGCGCTCGGTCTCGGCCTGCGCCGCCTTGAGCGCCGCGTACAGCGCGTGGATGTCGAAGTCGCCGCTCTCGGCCTGCTCGATGCGCTGGACGTGCCAGCCGTACGCCTCGTAGCGCTTGAGCACGTCCTCGGAGAGCGCGGTCGCGGTGTCGCCCTCGATCGAGATGTGGTTGTCGTCGTACAGGGCGACGATGTTGCCCAGCTTCTGGTGGCCGGCCAGCGAGGACGCCTCGGCGGAGATGCCCTCCTCCAGGTCGCCGTCGGAGACGATCGCCCAGATGGTGTGGTCGAACGGAGAGGCGCCCTCGGGCGCCTCCGGGTCGAACAGGCCGCGCTCGTAGCGTGCCGCCATCGCCATGCCCACCGCGTTGGCGATGCCCTGGCCCAGGGGGCCGGTGGTGGTTTCGACACCGGTGGTGTGGCCGTACTCCGGGTGGCCCGGGGTCTTGCTGCCCCAGGTGCGGAACGACCGCAGATCCTCGAGCTCCAGCCCGAAGCCCGCCAGGTAGAGCTGGACGTAGAGAGTCAGGCTGGTGTGCCCCGGAGACAGCACGAAGCGGTCGCGGCCCGTCCAGTCCGCGTCGGAGGGGTCGTGCCGCATCAGCTTCTGGAAGAGCAGGTACGCGGCGGGCGCGAGGCTCATGGCCGTGCCAGGGTGGCCGTTACCGACCTTCTGTACGGAGTCCATGGCCAGGACCCGGGCCGTGTCGACGGCCTGCCGGTCCAGATCGGTCCACTCGAGGTCTGTGGTAGTCGGCTTGGTGCTCACCCTGAGTCAGGGCTCCTCTCCACAATGTCGAAATCCGGTGACCGTATGTGCACCGGCGATGTCGAGCCTACCCCTGGAACAACGGTCATCTTTTCGAGTTCGACTCAACGGGATAAGGAACGAATTCCGAGGTGGCCGCATTCCCTCCGGGGCCCGTCCGGATGGCGTCCCGGACCCTGCGGAAGGCGCCGTTCCGGGCCTTGCCCGGCCCGTCGTCCGCCGGGAGTGGCCGCCTTACGGGCGCCTCGCGGTGCCCCTTCAACACGGGGGACCCCGGCGGCGGGCGGCGTATCCGCTACGTCTAGAGTGGCGTGGTACGCGCAAGTCTTTACCGGCTCTTCATGTCCGGTGCTTGCTGGTTCTTGCTTCCACCAGGGGTGTGCGTGACGGCCGTCGAATCCCGTCCTGCGGGGGTGCTCGAGACGAGCGAAACGAGCTCCGGTCACCGGCCGTTCGGGGCCCGTGTCATGGCGTTCGTGGCGCTGACCAAGCCGCGGATCATCGAGCTGCTGCTGATGACGACGGTGCCGGTCATGTTCCTGGCCGCCCAGGGCGTCCCGGACCTGTGGCTGGTGGTCAAGACCTGCGTCGGCGGTTATCTGTCGGCCGGTGGCGCGGCCGCCTTCAATATGTATTACGACCGGGACATCGACGCGCTGATGGAGCGCACCGCGCAGCGCCCGCTCGTGACCGGCATGGTCTCGCCGCGCGAATGCCTCGTCTTCGCCTTCGCGCTCGCCGCGGTCTCGACGGCCTGGTTCTGGGCGCTGGTCAACCCGCTGTCCGCGATGCTGTCGCTCGGTGCGCTGGTCTTCTACGTCGTCGTCTACACGATGTGGCTCAAGCGGCGCACCTCGCAGAACATCGTGTGGGGCGGCATCGCGGGCTGCATGCCCGTCTTCATCGGCTGGTCGTCGGTGACCAACTCGGTCTCCTGGGCCGCGCTGATCCTCTTCCTCGTCATGTTCTTCTGGACGCCGCCGCACTACTGGCCGCTGTCGATGAAGGTCAAGGAGGACTACGAGCGGGCCAGTGTGCCGATGCTGCCGGTCATCGCGGGCAACAAGGTGGTCGCCAAGCAGATCGTCCTCTATAGCTGGGCGATGGTCATCGTCTCCCTGCTGCTGTGGCCGCTCGGCTACACCGGATGGTTCTACCCGGTGGTCGCGGCCGTGCTGGGCGGGCTGTGGCTGAAGGAGGCGCACGCCCTCCAGGGGCGCGCCAAGGCCGAGATCACGGGCGCGAAGCTCAAGGAGATGCGGCTGTTCCACTGGTCGATCACCTATGTGTCGCTGCTGTTCGTGGCCGTGGCCGTGGACCCCTTCCTGCGATGATTACCGGCGGGTAGCATCGCCGGTATGGCAGACACCACCCAGCCGGAGACACCCGAGAGCGGCGAGTCGGCCGCCCAGCCCTCCGCGCCGGAAGCACCGGCCAAGCCGCCCAAGCCCTCCAAGGACGAGAAGCGGGCCGAGCGGCTCGCCCGCCAGATCACGGCCTTCGCCACCGGCCACGGCGGTAGCGCCGAGGGGCAGATCGCCCACATCGGGCGCGGCTCCGTCCGGATCGCGCTCGTCGGCGCCGATGGCGAATGGGGCGTTCTCGTCGCCCCCTCGCAGGAGAGCGCGCGGCGCGCGGCCGAGATCGCCGGGCTGACCCTCCAGGACGCCTTCGACGGCGAGCTGGCCGCCAAGGTCCGCACCGGTCCGTACGAGTGGGCGCGGATGGCGGGCATCCAGCTCGGCGGACCCGGCAACCCTCCGGCACCCGCCTCGTAGAACGCCTGAGAACGGGTCCGGCGACACCTCGCACCCCTTCCGTCCGTTAAGCCCGTCGATGCCGGAGGGCGAGAGGCGGCGGCGATGCACGAGGCGACGGACTCCCCGAACACCCTGGGCCCGCCGACCGGCCCGGTCCCCCGGGACGGACCGGGCCCGGTGGCGGGAGGACCGATCACGCTGCCGCCGCTGGTCGACCAGCACAGCCACGGCACGGTCGACGGCGAGCTGGGCGTCGGTTCGTTCGAGACCCATCTGGCGGCTGCCGCGGGGTCGGGCGCGGCCCCGGCCGGCACCACCTTCTTCGACAGTTGGACCGGTCTGGCCGTGCGCCGCTGGTGCCCTCCGCTGCTGGGCATGGAGCCCCACTGCGCGCCCGTCAGCTATCTCGCCCGCCGCCGTGAGCTGGGCGCCTACCGCGCCGCGCGGCTGCTGCTGCGCGGCGCCGGTATCGGCACCTTCCTGCTGGAGTCCGGCGCCCGGGAGGACCTCAGCACCGCCGGGGAGCTGGCCGCGACCGCCGACGGCGCGGTCCATGAGGTGGTCCGCCTGGAGCCGCTGGCCGAGCAGGTCGCCGACACCTCCGGCACGGTCGACGCCTTCATCGGCAACACCGCCGAGGCGCTGTACGTGGCGGCCCAGCATGCGACCGCCTTCGCCATGGGGATCGCCTTCTGCGACGAGCTGCCGCCCGATCCGCGCGAGGTCCGGCGCGCCGCCGCCCGCTGGCTCGCGCTCACCGTACGCCCGGCCCCAGGCCGGGCCCCCGACCCCGCGCTCGCCCAGCACCTGCTGTGGAGCGCCGTCGCGACGGGCCTTCCGGTGCAGTTGCACTGCGCCGATCCGCAGTCGCTCGTCGGCTTCCTGCGCGCCACGGCGGGCTTCGGCACCGATCTGGTGCTGCTGCCCGACCGGCCGCACCACCGGCGGGCGGCCCAGCTCGCCGCGGCCTTCCCGCATGTCTACGCGGACGCCGGGCCGCGGCCCGGGGAGACCCTGGGCGAGGCGCCGTTCGGCAAGCTGCTGTTCTCGACGGGCGCGCGGGGGCTGCCCGAGCTGTATGTGACCGCGTCCCGGCTGTTCGGCCAGGCCATGGCCCGGCTCGCGGACGAGTGGGTCGGCGAGGAGATCTGCACCCGGGCCGAGGCCCAGCGGATCGCCGGGCTGGTCGCGGCCGGGACCGCGCGCCGGGTCTACCGGCTGGACGCGGCCGGCTCGGGCTGAACGGTCTCGTGGTCGCCGGTGGGGGCGGGCGCCGGTGCGGCGAGTTCCGGGCGCTCGCGCTGGGCGAAGAACACCCGCAGGACCGCGATCCACACCAGGCAGGAGCCGAACATGTGGAGGCCGACGACGACCTCGGGCAGATGGGTGAAGTACTGGACGTACCCGATCACGCCCTGGAGGAGCAGGACGGCCAGCAGCTCCAGCACCGTCCGCCGGGCGGCGGCCGGTGCCTTGAGCGCCCGCAGGGTGAACCACAGGGCGACAGTGAGGCCCAGCACGATGTAGACGAAGTCCACATGCAACTGGGTGATCTCCTGCCAGTCCAGCGGGATCCGGTGCACCTCCCGGGCGTCCCCCGCGTGCGGACCGGCACCGGTGACCACGGTGCCGATCAGGATCAGCGTGAGGGTCGTACCGACCAGCAGCCCGGTCAGTTGGCGCACCGGCCGGGCGACGAGGTCGCGCGGTGCGCCGTCGCCTTCGCGGGTCCGCTGCCACACCACCATCGCGACCGTGAGCAGCGCGGTGGACAGCAGGAAGTGCGAGCTGACGATGTACGGGTTGAGTCCGGTGAGGACGATGATGCCGCCGATGACGGCGTTGCTCATGATGAGCCAGAACTGAACCCAGCCCAGCCGGGTGACGGATCGGCGCACCGGCGTCCGGGCCCGCGCGGCGATGATCAGCACGCCGACGAATACGCACAGCACATACGTCAGCATGCGGTTGCCGAACTCGATGGCGGTGTGGATGGTCATGTCGGAGGTGGGCGTCAGGCTTCCGGAGGTGCACTTCGGCCAGGTGTCACAGCCCAGTCCGGACTCGGTGAGCCGGACCGCGCCACCGGTTACGACGATGACCACGGCCATCACCACGGTGGCCAGCGCGGCCCGCCGCACAAAGCGCGCGGAGGGCTGCCAGCGCCGGGCGATCAGCTCGAACGGATTCAGCGAATTCGGCACGGGAACATCGTAGGCCGCCGCTTGTGCAGCTTTTCACGAGGGGTAGTGCTTCGGTAAAGCCGCAGCTCGCAGAGGTGTTCGGGCCACTCCCGGCGAAAGCTGCCGCCAGCGGTGGCTACGCCCGCGAAAGCTACTCCCAGCGGAAGAAGCGCGCCGCCGCGCCCAGCCCCAGCACCGCCCACACCGCCAGGATCCCCAGATCCCGCCACGGCATCCCGACCCCGTCCTGGAGGACGTCCCGCAGCCCGCCCGAGAGCGCCGAGATCGGCAGCAGCTCCAGCGCGCCGCGCACCGCGCCCGGGAACTTGTCCAGCGAGACGATCACCCCGCCGGCCACGAGCAGCAGCAGGAAGACCAGGTTGGCGGCGGCCAGGGTCGCCTCGGCCTTCAGGGTGCCCGCCATCAGCAGCCCGAGGCCGGAGAACGCCGCCGTGCCGAGGATCAGCAGCAGCGCCACCGAGAGCGGATCGCCGTGCGGCGACCAGCCCAGCGCCAGCGCGATCGCGGTCAGCAGCACGATCTGGAGCACCTCGGTGACCAGCACCGCGAGGGTCTTGGCGGTCATCAGCCCCCACCGCGGCAGGGGCGAGACGGCGAGCCGCTTGAGCACGCCGTAGCGCCGCTCGAAGCCGGTGGCGATGGCCTGTCCGGTGAACGCCGTGGACAGCACGGCGAGCGCCAGCACGCCGGGCGCGAGGAAGTCCACCGTGCTGCCGTCGGCGCCCGTGTCGACGATGTCGACGGTGCTGAAGAGCACCAGCAGCAGGGACGGGATGACGACGGTCAGCAGCAGTTGCTCGCCGTTGCGCAGCAGCATCCGGGTCTCCAGCGCGGCCTGCGCCCGGATCATCCTCATCAGCGGGGCCGCCCCCGGCTTGGGAAGAAAAGTGCCCGTGGCGGTCACGCTCGCAGCTCCTTACCGGTGAGCTCCAGGAAGACGTCCTCGAGGGTGTGCCGCTCGACCGAGATCCGGTCCGGCAGCACTCCGTTCTGTGCGCACCAGGAGGTGACGGTGGCCAGCATCTGGGGGTTGACCTTGCCGGTCACACGGTACGAGCCGGGGGTCAGCTCGGCGGCCGTGGAGTCGGCGGGCAGCGCCTTGAGGAGCGAGGCCAGGTCGAGTGCGGGTCGGCCGCCGAAGCGCAGGGTGTTCTCGGCGCCGCCCCGGCACAGCTCCTCGGGGGTGCCCCGGGCGATCACCTTGCCGCCGTCGATGATCGCCACATCGTCGGCGAGCTGCTCGGCCTCGTCCATGTAGTGGGTGGTCAGCAGCACAGTGACCCCGTCGTCCCGCAGATCGCGGATGAGGTCCCAGGTGGCGCGGCGGGCCTGTGGGTCGAGTCCGGCGGTCGGCTCGTCGAGGAAGACCAGCTCGGGGCGGCCGACGACGGCCATGGCGAGCGCGAGCCGCTGCTGCTGGCCCCCGGAGAGCCGCCGGTAGGTGGTCCGGCCGCAGGAGGCGAGGCCGAGCCGGTCGATCAGCAGGTCGACGTCGACGGGATGCGCGTGCAGGGAGGCGGTGTGGCGCAGCATCTCTTCTGCCCGCGCGCCGGAATAAACGCCTCCGGACTGGAGCATCACCCCGACCCGGGGGCGCAGTGCGGGGGCGTCCGCGACCGGGTCGAGCCCGAATATCCGGACCGTGCCGGCGTCGGGCCGGCGGTACCCCTCGCAGGTCTCGACGGTGGTGGTCTTGCCGGCTCCGTTGGGGCCGAGAACGGCGGTCACGGCGCCCCGGTCCACGGACAGGTCGAGCCCGTCGACCGCGGTCTTCGGGCCGTACCGCTTGACCAGGCCGACGATGTCGACCGCGGGCTCTTCTCGCATGTCCGGCAGTCTACGAATCGCCGGGCCCGCCGTGGGCGGCAGGGCCGGAAGCCGCGGTGCCCGCCGCCCGGACCCTAAGGCGTCGCCGCAGGTGGAACCGGGGTCCGGGACCCTCTCGGACTTAGGTACACCTAAGTGATGTACCCCACCGGACCTGGAGATCTCCCCGCTTGTGTCTCGCCGGGGAATTACGCAACAATGGCGTTGTGAAATACGCGAGCGAGGCTCCGAACGAACGCGCGGCCGAACTGGCCGCGCGGTCCGGCGCGCCCGCGTCCGCGCCCGAAGAGCAGCACGGCACCCGCAACCGGGTCGCGCGCTCCATCCTCGACCATGGTCCCTCCACCGCGGCGGAGCTCGCCCAGCGGCTGGAGCTGACCCAGGCGGCCGTCCGCCGCCACCTGGACACCCTCGTCGCCGACGGCGTCGTCGAGCCCCGCGAGAAGAGGGTGTACGGGGCGCGGGGGCGCGGCCGCCCGGCCAAGGTCTTCGCGCTCACCGACTGCGGCCGGGACGCCTTCGACCAGGCGTACGACAAGCTCGCGGTCGACGCCCTGCACTGGATCGAGCAGAGCGCCGGAGGCGGCGAGGCGGGCCGCGCCGCGGTCGCCGCGTTCGCCCGCGCCAGGCTCGCCGCCCAGGCGGAGGGGTACCGCGGCTCCGTCGAGGCCGCCGGCCCCGGCCGTCGCACCGAAGCCCTCGCCGACGCGCTCTCCGCGGACGGGTACGCTGCTACGGCGCGCAGCGCGCCGGTCGGCGAACAGCTCTGCCAGCACCACTGCCCGGTCGCCCACGCAGCCGAGCGATATCCGCAACTGTGTGAGGCGGAGACCGAGGTCTTCTCCCAGTTGCTCGGGACTCATGTGCAGCGTCTGGCCACCATCGCCCATGGCGACGGAGTGTGCACGACGTTCATTCCGAAGACCGGCAAGGTCGAGAAGACCGACACCAGTACCACCAAGACCACCACCGCATCTGCCAGCACGGCCGGGAGGAACCCCGAATGACTCTCCCCACGGAGACCGCTCACCCCGAGCTCGAGGGCCTGGGCAACTACGAGTACGGCTGGGCCGACTCCGACGTGGCCGGCGCCTCGGCCAAGCGTGGCCTCTCCGAGGAGGTCGTCCGCGACATCTCGGGGAAGAAGTCCGAGCCGGAGTGGATGCTCAAGCTCCGCCTCAAGGGCCTGAAGCTCTTCGGCAAGAAGCCCATGCCCACCTGGGGCTCGGACCTGTCGGGCATCGACTTCGACAACATCAAGTACTTCGTCCGCTCCACCGAGCAGCAGGCCGCCTCCTGGGACGACCTGCCCGAGGACATCAAGAACACGTACGACAAGCTGGGCATCCCGGAGGCCGAGAAGCAGCGCCTCGTCGCGGGTGTCGCGGCCCAGTACGAGTCCGAGGTCGTCTATCACCAGATCCGTGAGGACCTGGAGGAGCAGGGCGTCATCTTCCTGGACACCGACACGGCGCTCAAGGAGCACCCGGAGCTGTTCCAGGAGTACTTCGGCACCGTGATCCCGGCCGGCGACAACAAGTTCGCCTCGTTGAACACGGCGGTCTGGTCCGGCGGCTCGTTCATCTACGTGCCGAAGGGCGTGCACGTGGAGATCCCGCTCCAGGCGTACTTCCGGATCAACACCGAGAACATGGGCCAGTTCGAGCGGACGCTGATCATCGTCGACGAGGACGCCTACGTCCACTACGTCGAGGGCTGCACCGCGCCGATCTACAAGTCGGACTCGCTGCACTCCGCGGTCGTCGAGATCATCGTCAAGAAGGGCGCCCGCTGCCGCTACACGACCATCCAGAACTGGTCGAACAACGTCTACAACCTGGTCACCAAGCGCGCCGTGGCCTACGAGGGCGCGACCATGGAGTGGGTCGACGGCAACATCGGCTCCAAGGTGACCATGAAGTACCCCGCCGTCTACCTGATGGGTGAGCACGCCAAGGGCGAGACCCTGTCCATCGCCTTCGCGGGCGAGGGCCAGCACCAGGACGCGGGCGCCAAGATGGTCCACATGGCCCCCCGCACCTCGTCGAACATCGTCTCCAAGTCGGTGGCGCGCGGCGGCGGCCGCACCTCCTACCGCGGTCTGATCGAGATCGGCGAGGGCGCCGAGGGCTCCAAGTCCAATGTGCTGTGCGACGCCCTGCTCGTCGACACGATCTCCCGCTCGGACACCTACCCCTATGTGGACGTCCGCGAGGACGACGTGTCCATGGGCCATGAGGCGACCGTCTCCAAGGTCAGCGACGACCAGCTCTTCTACCTGATGAGCCGCGGTCTGTCCGAGGACGAGGCCATGGCGATGATCGTGCGCGGCTTCGTCGAGCCGATCGCGCGCGAGCTGCCCATGGAGTACGCGCTGGAGCTCAACCGGCTGATCGAGCTGCAAATGGAGGGCGCGGTCGGCTGACGCCACCCCCCTTCCGGCCCTGGCGGGGGCACCGTCCTCCGCCCGGGCATCCCGTTCAGGCCCATCAGGCAGAAAGAGAGCAGTACGACAGCCATGGCTGAAACCATCCCGGCCGGATCCACCACGGACGGCGTCATCCAGGTGGGCCAGCCCACCGATGCCCGGGTGAGCGCGCCCGCGTCGTACGACGTGGCCGACTTCCCGGTGCCCCATGGCCGCGAGGAGGACTGGCGGTTCACCCCCCTGGAGCGGCTGCGCGGTCTCCACGACGGCACGGCTGTCGCCGACGGCGGCGTCAAGGTCGAGGTGACCGCCCCCGAGGGCGTCACGGCCCTGACCGTGGGCCGTGACGACGCCCGCCTGGGGAAGGCCGGCAAGCCGGTGGACCGGGTGGCGGCCCAGGCGTACAGCTCCTTCGAGAAGGCGTCGGTCGTCTCGGTGCCCAAGGAGACGGTGCTCACCGAGCCGGTGCGGATCGCCGTGCACGGCGAGGGCGGCACCGCCTTCGGCCACCAGGTGGTCGAGGTCGGCGCCTTCGCCGAGGCGGTCGTGGTCATCGACCACACCGGTGACGCCACGCTCGCCGCCAATGTGGAGTACCTGATCGGCGACGGCGCCAAGCTCACCGTGGTCTCGGTCCAGGACTGGGACGACACCGCGGTCCACGCCGGTCAGCACACCGCGCTGGTCGGCCGGGACGCCACCTTCAAGTCCGTGGTCGTCACCTTCGGCGGCGATCTGGTGCGGCTCCACCCGCGCGTCGTCTACGGCGCCCCGGGCGGTGAGGCCGAGCTGTACGGCGTGTACTTCACCGACAACGGCCAGCACCAGGAGCACCGGCTCTTCATCGACCACGACACCCCCCACTGCCGGAGCAACGTGGCCTACAAGGGCGCGCTCCAGGGCAAGGAGGCGCACGCGGTGTGGATCGGCGATGTGCTGATCCGGGCCGCCGCGGAGGGCACCGACACCTACGAGCTGAACCGGAACCTGGTCCTCACCGACGGCGCCCGGGTCGACTCGGTGCCGAACCTGGAGATCGAGACCGGTGAGATCGTCGGCGCCGGTCACGCGAGCGCGACCGGCCGCTTCGAGGACGAGCAGCTCTTCTATCTCATGGCGCGCGGCATCCCGGCCGACGAGGCCCGCCGTCTGGTGGTCCGCGGCTTCTTCGCCGAGCTGGTCCAGCAGATCGGGATCCCCGACCTGGAGGAGCGGCTCATCGCCAAGATCGAGGCCGAGCTGGAGGCGTCCGTAGGATGACCAACACCTTCGTACGCGCCTGTGCGCTGGACGAACTCGAGGACGACACCCCCAAGCGGGTCGAGCTCGAGGGCGTGCCCGTGGCACTGGTACGCACCGAGGGCGAGGTGTTCGCGGTCAACGACATCTGCTCGCATGCGAACGTCTCGCTGTCCGAGGGCGAGGTGGAGGACTGCCAGATCGAGTGCTGGCTGCACGGCTCCAGCTTCGACCTGCGCACCGGCAAGCCGTCCGGCCTTCCCGCCACGCGCCCCGTCCCCGTATACCCCGTAAAGATCGAAGGGGACGATGTGCTCGTCTCCGTCACCCAGGAGTCCTGAGGCACCCATGGCCACGCTTGAGATCCACGACCTGCACGTTTCCGTCGACGCCGAGGGCGGTCCCCGCGAGATCCTGCGCGGTGTCGACCTGACCGTGAAGCAGGGCGAGACGCACGCCATCATGGGCCCCAACGGCTCCGGCAAGTCCACCCTCGCCTACTCGCTCGCCGGGCACCCGAAGTACACGGTCACCGGCGGCACCGTGACGCTGGACGGCGAGGACGTGCTCGCGATGTCCGTCGACGAGCGCGCCCGCGCCGGTGTCTTCCTCGCCATGCAGTACCCGGTCGAGGTGCCCGGCGTCTCCGTCTCCAACTTCCTGCGCACCTCCGCGACCGCGATCCGCGGCGAGGCGCCCAAGCTGCGCACCTGGGTGAAGGAGGTCAAGGAGGCCATGGAGCGCCTCCACATCGACCCGTCCTTCGCCGAGCGGAATGTGAACGAGGGCTTCTCCGGCGGTGAGAAGAAGCGCCACGAGATCCTCCAGCTCGAGCTGCTGAAGCCGGCCATCGCGGTCCTCGACGAGACCGACTCCGGCCTCGACGTGGACGCACTGCGGGTGGTCTCCGAGGGCGTCAACCGGGTCCGTGAGTCCGGCCAGGTCGGCACCCTGCTGATCACCCACTACACCCGCATCCTGCGGTACATCAAGCCCGACCACGTCCACGTCTTCGCGGCGGGCCGGATCGCCGAGTCCGGCGGCCCGGAGCTGGCCGACAAGCTGGAAGAAGAGGGCTACGAGGCGTATGTGAAGGGAGGCGCGTCCGAGTGACACAGTTGCCGGGCCTCCTCGACACCGAGGCGATCCGCAAGGACTTCCCGATCCTGGACCGTGTCGTCCATGACGGCAAGAAGCTCGTCTACCTGGACAACGCGGCGACATCGCAGAAGCCGCGCCAGGTGCTGGACGTGCTCAACGACTACTACGAGCGCTCCAACGCCAATGTGCACCGCGGCGTCCATATGCTCGCCGAGGAGGCCACGGAGCTGTACGAGGGCGCCCGCGACAAGGTCGCCGCCTTCATCAACGCTCCCAGCCGCGACGAGGTGATCTTCACCAAGAACGCGTCGGAGTCGTTGAACCTGGTCGCCAACATGCTCGGCTGGGCGGATGAGCCCTACCGGGTGGACCAGGACACCGAGATCGTCATCACCGAGATGGAGCACCACTCCAACATCGTTCCGTGGCAACTGCTCTCGCAGCGCACCGGTGCGAAGCTGAAGTGGTTCGGCCTGACCGAGGACGGCCGGCTCGATCTGTCGGAGATAGAGCAGGTCATCACCGAGAAGACCAAGGTCGTCTCGTTCGTGCTGGTCTCCAACATCCTCGGCACGGTCAACCCGGTCGAGGCGATCGTCCGCCGCGCCCAGGACGTCGGCGCCCTCGTGGTGATCGACGCCTCCCAGGCCGCCCCGCACATGTTGCTGGACGTGCAGGCGCTCCAGGCCGACTTCGTGGCCTTCACCGGCCACAAGATGTGCGGCCCGACCGGCATCGGTGTGCTGTGGGGCCGCCAGGAGCTGCTGGAGGATCTGCCTCCGTTCCTCGGCGGCGGCGAGATGATCGAGACCGTCTCGATGCACTCGTCCACCTACGCCCCGGCGCCGCACAAGTTCGAGGCCGGTACGCCCCCGATCGCCCAGGCCGTCGGCCTCGGCGCGGCCGTGGACTACCTCACCGCGATCGGCATGGACAACATCACCCGCCATGAGCACGCCCTTACGCACTATGCGGTCGGCAGGCTCCTGGAGGTGCCGGACCTGCGCATCATCGGCCCCACCACGGCCGAGGAGCGCGGCGCCACGATCTCCTTCACGCTCGGCGACATCCACCCCCACGACGTGGGCCAGGTGCTCGACGAGCAGGGGATCGCGGTCCGGGTCGGCCATCACTGCGCCCGCCCCGTATGCCTGCGCTATGGAATTCCGGCGACCACCCGAGCGTCGTTCTATCTGTACTCCACTCCGGCCGAGGTCGACGCCTTGGTGGAGGGCCTGGAGCACGTACGGAACTTCTTCGGGTAGGGGCGTGCCGCGTGAAGCTGGATTCGATGTACCAGGACGTGATCCTGGACCACTACAAGAACCCCCATGGACGGGGCCTGAGGGACGGCGACGCAGAGGTACACCATGTCAATCCGACCTGCGGTGACGAGATCACGCTGCGGGTTCGGCTTGACGGCGACACCATCGAGGACGTGAGCTACGAGGGCCAGGGCTGTTCCATCAGCCAGGCCAGCGCCTCCGTGCTCAATGAGCTGCTGGTGGGCAAGGAACTGGCCGAGGCCCGCAGGATCCAGGAGACCTTCCTGCACCTGATGCAGTCCAAGGGCAAGGCCGAGCCGGACGACGCCATGGAGGAGGTGCTGGAGGACGCGATCGCGTTCGCCGGCGTCTCCAAGTACCCGGCCCGGGTGAAATGCGCCCTCCTGAGCTGGATGGCGTGGAAGGACGCCACGGCACAGGCACTGGGTGAGACCGCCGGAGGGAAGACCGCATGAGTGACAACGTGACCACCACCAAGCCCGCCAGCGAGGAAGAGGTCCGCGAGGCCCTGTACGACGTCGTGGACCCCGAGCTGGGCATCGACGTGGTCAACCTCGGGCTGATCTACGGCATTCATATCGACGACGCCAACATCGCGACGATCGACATGACGCTCACCTCGGCGGCCTGTCCGCTGACCGATGTCATCGAGGACCAGGCCAAGTCCGCGACCGACGGCATCGTCAACGAGCTCCGGATCAACTGGGTCTGGATGCCGCCGTGGGGCCCGGACAAGATCACCGACGATGGGCGTGAGCAGTTGCGCGCCCTCGGCTTCAACGTCTGACGGCTCGCCTCCCGGGCTCCGTGAGCGGCCCCCGCGCTTCGGCGCGGGGGCCGTTCGCATGTTCCGGGCCCGTCTTTATGTACGGCCGTACGCATCGCTGTGTACACTCGTACGCATGGGATATGTGACGCTCTCCGGGGCCATCCTGGCCGAGATCCTGGCGACCACCTCGATGAAGTACAGCGAAGGCTTCAGCAAGCTGTGGCCCTCGCTGGCCACCGGAGCGGGCTATCTGCTGTCCTTCGTGCTGCTCGCGCACACGCTCAAGACCATCTCCGTCAGCACCGCCTACGCCATATGGGCCGGGGCCGGGACCGCCGTCATCGCCGCGATCGGCATGCTCTTCCTGGGGGAGGCGATGACAACCGCCAAGGTGCTCGGCGTGCTGCTGGTCATCGCCGGAGTGGTGGTGCTCAATCTGAACGGCGCCCACTGATGGGCCGCCGCTACGACCCCGAGCGGCGGCAGCGGATCATCGACGCCGCGATCGCGGTGGTGGGGGAGCATGGCATCGGGGCGCTCAGCCATCGGTCCGTGGCGGCCGCGGCGGATGTGCCGCTCGGATCGACCACGTACCACTTCGCGACCCTCGACGATCTGCTGGTCGCCGCCCTGGAGCAGCTCAGCGCCGAGTGGGTGGCCGACATGGAGCACTGGGAGCGCGATACGGCCTCCGAGATGCCGCTCGCGGACGCGATGGCCGGCCTGATGGAGCGGCTGCTGGAGCGGGACCGGAAGCGGCTGGAGCTGGAGTACGAGCTGTATGTCGCCGCCCTGCGCCGCACCCCGGTGCGGCCGATCGTCTCCGCGTACCTCGATGACACGGCCGCCCAGGTCGTCCGCCGCACCGGCGACCTCGGCGCCGCGCGGGCGACGGTGGCGCTGTTCGACGGGCTGCTGTTGCAGTTGCTGCTGACCGGCCGCCCGTTCGACCGGGACGAGGCGCGGGCGGCGTTCGAGCGGGTGACCGGCTGAGAGATCTCGGCGACGGGTCGCTGAGGCGGGTCGCCGAGACGGTGCGCTGTGACGGGTGGCCGAGGTGGGTCTCGGAGATCGGTCGCTGAGACCGGTTCGCCTCCCGGCCCCGCCTCCGGTTAGCGTTCTGACCATGACCGATGCATCCACCACCGCCCCCACCGGCGCCGTCGCCGCCGGTCTCGCCACCCTCACCGAGGACGGCACCGTTCTGGACACCTGGTTCCCGGCCCCCGAACTGGCCGCCACACCCGCCCCGGCCGGGACCGAGCGGCTCGACGCCGAGCGGACCGCGCAGCTTCTGGGCGAGGCCGCTCTCAAGGCGGTCGGGCCGGACCCCCGGCGCGGCGTCGAGGTCGTCGCCGTCCGCACGGTCATCGCCTCGCTGGACGAGAAGCCGCTGGACGCGCACGATGTCTATCTGCGGCTGCATCTGCTCAGCCACCGGCTGGTCAAGCCGCACGGCCTGAGCCTGGACGGCCAGTTCGGCCTGCTCGCCAACGTCGCCTGGACCTCGCTCGGCCCCGTCGCCGCCGACCAGGTGGAGCGGGCCCGGCTCGCCGCCCGCGCCGAGGGGCTGCACCTGGCGGTGACCAGTGTCGACAAGTTCCCCCGGATGACCGACTACGTCGTCCCCGCCGGCGTCCGCATCGGCGACGCCGACCGGGTCCGCCTGGGCGCGCATCTCGCCCCCGGGACCACGGTCATGCACGAGGGCTTCGTCAACTTCAACGCGGGCACGCTGGGCACCTCCATGGTCGAGGGCCGGATCAGCGCGGGCGTCGTGGTCGGCGACGGCTCCGACATCGGCGGCGGCGCCTCGATCATGGGCACCCTCTCCGGCGGCGGCAAGCAGACGATCACCATCGGCGAGCGCTGCCTGCTCGGCGCCGAGGCTGGCCTGGGCATCCCGCTCGGCGACGACTGCATCGTCGAGGCGGGGCTGTATGTGACGGCGGGCACCCGCGTCACCCTCCCGGACGGCAAGATCGCCAAGGCCCTGGAGCTGTCCGGCGCCGACAACCTCCTCTTCCGCCGCAACTCCATCACCGGTGCGGTCGAGGCGCTGCCCCGCACCGGTTCCTGGGGCGGGCTGAACGAGGCGCTGCACAGCCACAACTGAGGTTGGGCGCGCGGGGTTTCGTCGCCGGGTGCGGGCCGGTAGTCCCCGGGGGTGCGGGGGCAGCCCCCCGCACCCCCGGAAGCGTGCCTCAGGGGCGCACCCGCACCACCTGCGGGTCGTGGTCGCTGGACTGGTCCGCGAACTCGGCGTTGATGTGCACGATGTCGTAGTCGGCACGGCGCAGCGCGCTGCTGGTCAGGATGTGGTCCAGCACCTGCGAATTGCCGTTGTAGACATAGCCGTAGCGCTCGTCCTTCGGCAGCCGGGTCACCAGGTCCGTCAGCACTCCGCCCTTGGTGAGGTCGGCGAGCGCGGGCGAGAACTGGTAGTCGTTGAGGTCGCCCGCGACGACCACGGCCGCCTTCGGGTCGGCGTTCAGCAGCGCCTTGACGAAGGTGTTGACGGTCTTGGCCTGGCCGGTGCGCTGGGTCTCCGAGGAGCGGGCCGGGGGCTGGAAGCGGCTGTCCAGGCCCTGGTCGCCGCCCTTGGAGTTGAAGTGGTTGGCGACCACGAACACCGGGCGGCCCCGGAAGGAGAACTGCCCGACCAGCGGCTTGCGGCTGTCCTTCCAGACGCCGTTCGCCGGGTCGATACGGCCGGGAGAGGCCGACAGCGTGGCCTTGCCGCCCTTCTTCTCGACCGTCACCGGGGTGGTGGAGTCGCCGCCGGGGATGTCGGTGAAGGAGACCCGCTCCGGGTTGTAGAGGAACGCCACGCGGATGTTGCCGCCCGGCTGGCCGCCGTCCTGGTCGTCAACCGGGTTGATCTGGCGCCACTCGTACGAGGGGCCGCCCGCCGCCTTGATCGCGTCGGTGAGCTTCGTCAGCGTGGCGTCGGCGCCCACCACCGAGTCGTTCGTGGCGCCGTTGTCGTCCTGGACCTCCTCCAGCGCGACGATGTCCGGCGAGGCGAGGTGCTCCACCAGCCCGGTGGCCAGCCGGTCGAACTTCGACTGGGCGGTCTTGGGGGAGAGGTTCTCCACGTTGTAGGTGGCGATGGAGAGTTCGTCCGCCTTCTGCTTGCGGGTGCTCTCGCGCTTCGGGCCGTGGTCGGCCAGGTCGCCCATGGTGGTGGCGGCGAGCGTGTAGCCGCCGAAGTTGTCGTAGTCCAGCGGCCCGGCCGTGGTGCCGGTCATCGCGTCGCCGACGTCCGCGACGGGGAAGGGGTGCTCGGCGTAGGGGAGGAGGGAGACCACCTTCACCCGGCCCGCGTTGGGGTCGCGGTACGAGCTGTAGAGGGCGCCGCCGCGCTCGGTCCGCTCGTGGTGGGGCTCGGCGGTGACCCACAGCTCCTTGTAGGTGTTGGTCGCGCCGACCACGGGCGCGTTCTCGACCGAGACCCGCATGCCCTCCAGGGACTCGTAGCGGTCCAGGGCGTACGAGCGCGGGCGCAGCGTCAGCCCCTCGATGGAGTCGCCGCCCGCGTCCGGGGCGTAGCGGTCGGGGATGGTGGCGGGGTCGAGCCGGTATGCGGCGGGCAGGGCGTTGCCGGAGGACTTGACCGTCCAGGTCGCCTTGGAGATCTCGGTGAGCGACTGGAGACCGGCGTCCTTGCCGCCCGGGTAGTACTCGGACACCGTCCCGGAGACCAGGACCGAGTCGCCCACGGCGACCGAGGGCGTGGTGGATCCGGTGAAGACGAAGATCGCCTCGCTGGTGGCCGCGTCCCGGTCGGGCTCGGTGTCCTGGATCCAGAAGCCGCGCGACGAGCCGAAGGCACGTATCGCGGTGACCGTGCCGGGGACCTCGGTCACCTGCTGTCCGGCGAGCGGGGATATCCGGGTGCTGCCCTGGATGTCATGGATGCGGATCTCGGCGGCGGAGGCCGACGAGGGCACGGCGAGCAGCCCGGCCGCGAGGGCGGAGGCGGCGACGGCGGTGACGGCGACGGGTCCGCGCGGTGCGCGAAGGGACATGGTGGTGGCCTCCGGAAGGAGTGAACGGCGAGGCGATCGCCTCTACGCGCGTCAATCTCTTTCCTGGGCGGCGAAGTTGTCAAGACAGGACGGGTGGCTTGCGGATGGCGGGAGCGGGGCGCGGACATGAACCGGGCGGCGCCGTTACGCCCCCTCACCCCGGCCGGTTTCCGGAGCCCCCTGGCCGAATTCACCGCTTGCCGCGGTGCGGGATCGGGCGCGGGACCACATCGGGACGAAGTGCCGTCCCGTTCCGTCTACGCTGGGGTCCGGGCCGTGCCGTGGCGCCCGTGCCCGTACACCCGCATATCCGTACCCCCATGGCTCCACAGCGGGGTCCTGGGACCCGTAGCCTCATAGCTCCATGGTCCCCGCACAGCTTCATAGCCCCACAGTCCTATAGCCCTTATAGCCCCACAGCCCCGCGACTTCCGCGCCCCGAGGAGTGACGTCCGCCCATGCCAGAAGAGCGCCCCACCATGCCGCCCGTGCGGCTTCGCACCGACGCGGAACTCGCGCGGGACGCACTCGCCGCGCCGCTCCTCGCCCGCGCGGTCCGGCTCGCCCGATGGGCCGAGCCGGGGAAGCCGGTGGCGTCGGGCGGGGTGCTGCCGGAGGGCGAGCTGCGGGCGGCGATCGAGCTGCTGGGGCTCGCGGGGGACGAGGACGGGCCCGAGCACACGGCACAGGCGTGGCAGCTCGCCGTCGACACCGGGCTGGTCGAGATCGACGAGTCCGAGGAGGCGTCGGGCGCCGAGGCGGCTACTGGAGCCGAGGCGGCTACGCGAGCCGACGGCGAGGGCGACTGGGCAGACGGCGAGGCGCCGCTCGGGGACGAGTTCTCGGCCCTCGCGATCAGCGGCGAGGAGCTGCGGCTGATCACCGAGGGCGGCCCCCGCGACATCCTGGACATCTGGCTCGACGGCTTCGAGACGGTGCTGGCCGACGCCGCCGCCCCCGATCTGGGCGATATCGCCGCCCAGATCAGCGAGGGCGGTGAGCTCGACCTCGACGCGATCGACTGGAACCCGGAGGAGGAAGCCGAGTTCCTGGACGGGGTGCTGGGCAACCTCTATCTGCTCACCGCCCTGGACGAGGAGGCCGCCGCGGCCTCCGTACCGCTGCCCGCGCTGGCCGCCTCCATGATCGTCCCCGAGGACATGGACGAGCCCACCGACGACATCCTCGAAGAGGTCTCCGAGGCGATGGTGCGGCTGGACGACCAGTTCCGGCTGCTCGCCCCGACCGGCCTGATCGACTACCAGCCGGTGGACGAGGCGCTGATCCAGGAGGTCGACGGTGAGGGCCGGATCCAGGAGCCCGAGACGGCCGAGGAACTGGAGGACGAGGACGTCTCCCGCTACGGCATGGTGCGGCTCACCCCGCTCGGTGTCTACGCCGTACGCGCCCGCATGATCGAGGCGGGCATCGACGCCCCGGCCGTCGGCGACCTGGCCGACAAGGGCGCCGACATCCTGCTGGACGCCCTCCCCAGCCACCCCGAGCCCGCCGCCCAGGCCGAGGCCGAGCAGTGGCTGGCCCGCCGTACGCCCGAGGAGGCCGCCCGCGAACTGCTGGCCGCCGCCCGCGGCGACGACGAGGGCGCACCGCTGCGCCGCCTCACCTGCCAGCAGACCCTCTCCCTGGTCGGAACCGAGGCCGAGCCCGCGCTCCGCGAGGTGCTCGACGACCGCCACCTGGGCGGACTGGCCCGGGTCTGGCTGGCCGAGCACGGGGTGACGGGCGTCCCGGAGCCGTCGGAGGCGATGGTCTTCTGGCTGACCGTCGACACCCTCGCCGCCCAGCTCGCCACCGAGGGCGACTCGGCGGAGCTGCGAGATCTGGTACGCGGCCTGGTCGACCAGTCCGGGAGCTTCTTCGACTCGGCCTGGCGAGTGGACCACCCGGCGACCGCGGAGGTCCTGGAGGCGATGGGCCGCCTCCACCCGGACAAGCAGGCCGCCAAGGAGGCCCGCAAGGCGGCCTTCAAGGCCCGCTCAAGGGCATAGCGGTCGCACCACGCCCGCGCCGCGGGGGTCGCACCACGCCCGCGGCGCGGGTTCGCTGCGGCCCGGGCCGACCCCGTGGCGTCTTCCCGGAACGCCCGCCCGACCCGGTGCCGATATCCGCACCGGGCCGGGCCGCTCGCGACGGGTCTGTTCCCCTCCCCGCCCCTTCCCGATACCAGGGGCTCCGCCCCTGGACCCCGGTCCGGGGCAGAGCCCTGCCACGCAGCGGAGCCGCACATCGGTGCCGCGGGACGGCCCAGGGGACCTGCCCGACCGCGCCCGTCACCATGGCTTCGCCCCGGACCGCGGGGTCTGGGGCGAAGCCCCAGTTTCGGGAAGGGGCGGGGAGGGGAACAGACCGCCGGGCGGCGCCCCCCGGCCGCGCGGCCGGAAAGTTGCGCGCTGCCCAGAGCCGTATCGGCCCACGCTCCGTATAAGGGGTCGGCGGGCATTCGTCCCTTGATGTCGCGCTCCGTTCAACTGATGTTCGGGCGGGGACGGGAACGTATGGCCGCAGTCGGAGGACACCATCCTGCGTTCAGGAGAAGACATGTCGCTCAGCCGAAGAGACTTCGCGAAGCGTTCCGCGTACACCGGGGCCGGGGTTGCCCTGGTCGGTAGCGCGGGGGTGCTCGCCACCGCCCCCGGCGCGCTCGCCGCTGAGGCGACCGACGCGGGCGCCGCGGGCGTCGCGGACAACCATGGCCACGGCGGCGCGTCGCTCGGCTACGGTCCGCTCGTCGAGGACCCCAAGGGCATCCTCGCGCTGCCCAAGGGGTTCCGCTACAAGATCATCACCCGCACCGGTGAGACGAAGCTGGAGTCCGGCGAGTCCACCCCGTCCAACCACGACGGCACCGCCACCTTCGAGGGCTCGCGCGGTGCGACGCTGCTGGTCAACAATCACGAGCTGGCCGGTCCCCGCAGCAACTGGCCGCACCCGGTCCCGCTGATCGAGGGGCTGGTCTACGACCCGGCGGCCTCCGGCGGCTGCACCGTCGTCGAGGTCTCCAAGCACGGCGACCATGTCACCGAGTGGGTCGGCATCGCGGGCACCGCGACCAACTGCGCCGGTGGCCGCACCCCCTGGGGCACCTGGCTGACCTGCGAGGAGACCGAGGACAAGGCCGGCCAGAACGGCATGACCAAGGACCACGGCTACGTCTTCGAGGTCGACCCGCACGACCGTAAGGCCAACCGCGACCCGAAGCCGATCAAGGCCCTGGGCCGGTACGCCCACGAGGCCGTCGTCGTGGACCCCAAGCGCGGCCACCTCTACCTAACCGAGGACGCCTCCGGCCCGAACGGGCTCCTCTACCGCTGGGTGCCGCCGCACGGCTTCGAGCACGGCCGCGGCAAGCTCGGCCAGCTCAAGGACGACGCGGGCGTGCTCCAGGCGCCCAAGTGCTACGACTCGGGCGGCAACTTCGTGGACGACCTGTCCCGCGCCACCAAGACCGGGACGGTCTACGGCGTGGACTGGGAGACGGTGCCGGACCGCGACGCGAAGTCCGTGTCGGTGCGCAAGCAGTTCAAGGACGGCGAGATCACCCGGGCGCGCAAGCTCGAGGGCATGTGGTGGGCCGACGGCGGCGCGTACATCGTCTCCTCGTTCGCCCGTAAGGAGAGCCCGGTCCAGCACGACGGCCAGGTCTGGTTCTACGACCCCAAGCGCCGCACCCTCACCCTCAAGGTGCTGCTCGGCGTCAACCCCGACCCGTCGAAGGACGGCGCCTTCGACGGCCCGGACAACATCACCGTCTCGCCGTACGGCGGTCTGGTCATCGCCGAGGACGGCGAGGGCATCCAGCACCTCTTCGGCGCCACCGAGGACGGCCGGACGTACCCGATCGCGCGCAACGACCTGAACATCGGCACGGCGGAGGAGCCGGAGTTCAGCGAGTTCACCGGCGTGGTCTTCTCGCCCGACGGATCGACGCTGTTCGCCAACATCCAGGTGCCGGGCATCATGCTCGCGATCACCGGTCCCTGGCGCCGCCAGCGCTGACGTAGGTGCGTCGAGTCGAAAGGCCGGGGGAATCCTCCCGGCCGGGAAACGCGTTGACGTGAGGGTGACCTCACGTCTGCGCACCACCCCCTTCTCCATCCTGGACCGCTCCCGCACCCGCCAGGGCCGGGAGCGGTCGCAGGCGCTGCGCGACACCGTACGGTTCGCCCAGCAGGCCGAGGACCTCGGCTACCACCGCTTCTGGGTCTCCGAGCACCACAGCGTGCCCGGCGTCGCCGGTTCGGCGCCCACGGTGCTGGCGTCCGCCGTCGCGGCGGCGACGGTCCGCATCCGGGTGGGCACGGGCGGCGTGATGCTGCCGAACCACCGCCCGCTGGTCGTGGCGGAGCAGTTCGGGGTGCTCGAATCCCTCTTCCCGGGCCGGATCGACATGGGCCTGGGCCGCTCCGTCGGCTTCACCGACGGCATCCGCCGCGCCCTGGGCACCGAGAAGGACGCCGCGCAGGACTTCGGTGCCCAACTGGACGAGCTGCTCGGCTGGTTCACCGGCGAGCAGGACGCCTACCCCCAGGTGCACGCCCATCCGGCGGAGGGGCTGCGGCCGCCCGTCTTCGTCCTGGCCACCGGCGCGGGCGCGGATCTGGCGGCGCGGGCCGGGCTGTCCCTGGTGATCGGCGATCTGCGGGGCCGGGACGAGATGCTGCGCGCCATCGACCGCTACCGCGCGGGCTTCCGCCCCTCGGCGTGGTCCTCCGCCCCCTACGTCGTCGTCTCGGGCAATGTCGCGGTCGCCGGCACGGCGGCGGAGGCCCGCCGGCTGCTGCTCCCCGAGGCATGGGCGATGGCCTACTCCCGCACCCACGGCGCCTTCCCGCCGCTGGCCCCGGCTTCGGAGATCGAGGCCCGGGAGATGACCGAGAAGGAGCGCGGCTTCTACGAGCGGGGCCTGCGCGGCCAGTTGTACGGCACCGAGGACGAGGTCGCCGCCGCGCTCGACGAGCTGATCGAGCGCAGCGACGCCGACGAGGTGCTGGTCACGACGAGCACCTACGACCGCGAGGCCCTGCTGGACTCCTACCGCCGCCTGGCCCGCGCGGCGGGGCTGCCGGGCGGCCTCGCCCCCCGCTCCGTCACCGGGTTCGCGCATGCCGAGCCATCGGCATGGGCCGGGCATCCGCAGTGACGCGGAAGCGCCCGCGCCGCGTCGGCCTCCGCCCGGCTCAGTCCCCCATGACGGGCTTCGTACTCGGCGGTCAGCTCGGCAAGACGGTCCCGCTCGACCTGCCGCCGCGCGGCCTGGTGGCAATCGGCGCCCGTCAGTTCGTTTGGGCTCACGTCAGACGGCGACAAGCGTGACCCTCTCCCCACACAGCTTGGCCATGTCGTCCGTGTCCGAGGTCAGCATGACCACAGGGCCCGGTTGGTGAAGCGCGGTGACGGCCACCATGGCGTCGATGGCGTATTTGTGGCCGTGCAGACCGGTGTCCCGCAGGAGCAGCGCGGCTTCCTTGGACCAGTCGACGCTGAGCGGTTCGACGCGCAATTGCGACAGCACGTAGTTCCAGCGGGTGCGTTTGATGCCGTTGTGCTGGGCTTCGATGAGCGTGGCTCCGCTGACCACGCGGTCGGCGCCGCGGTCCAGCGCGGACCGCACCATGTTCATCACGGCCCGGTCCTCTTCGAGGTAGAGCGACAATCCTTGGCTGTCCAGCACCAGGCTGCCGCCCCCGGTCAGCCGGCCTCGCGCCACCGGGACTCCCGGCCTTCGGCCGCGGACCAGACGTCCGCGGCCGCTTGGCGCTCCTCGGCCGTGAAGGGCCCGTGCTCCTTCTCGAACTCGGCGAGATTCTCGCGAGTGGCCTGGTTCCGCAGGTGCTCCTCGATGGCCGCGGCGACAAGGGCGGATACGCCGCGATTGCCCGCCCGGTCCCGCAACGCCCGCACCGTGCCCTCGGGGAGGGACACGCTGAGTGCCTTCGCGGGACCCTCACCGATCCCCGGCTCCACTGAGTCCTCAGTCATGCGGCCAGTTTAGCAATCGGTTTCACAATCCGTGTCCGGAACCACCTGACAAGTGGCGGGCGGGGTGGCTAGCTCACAGGGCCTTGCCGGCGGGCTTGGCCATGCCGCGCACGGTGCGCGAGTCCACGTACTCGCCCATCGCGGTCATCTCCCACTCGCCCGAGAACTGCTTGATCAGCTTGGCCATCATCACGCCCGTGCGCGGCTCGGCGTGGGTGAGGTCGAAGCGGACCAGCTCCTCGCCGGACTGGGCGTCGAGCAGGCGGCAGTACGCCTTGGCCACATCGGTGAACTTCTGGCCGGAGAAGGAGTTGACCGTGAAGACCAGGCCGGTCACCTCGGGCGGGAGGCCGCCGAGGTGGACGGTGATGGACTCGTCGTCGCCTCCGCCCTCACCGGTGAGGTTGTCGCCGGAGTGCTGAATGGCGCCGTTGAGGATGGCCAGCTTGCCGAAGAAGCAGGCGTCGATCTTCTTACGGTCGACACCGAAGGCGATCACGGACGCGTCCAGGTCGATGTCCTTGCCGCGGAAGGCGGGCTCCCAGCCCAGGCCCATCTTCACGGAGCTGAGCAACGGGCGGCCGCCCTTGACCAGCGACACCGTCTGGTTCTTCTGAAGGCTGACGCGGCCCTTGTCCAGGTTGATCTTCCCGGTGGCCGGGGCCGGTGCGGCGGCCGGCGGGGCGGTCGGCATGGGCGGCGGGGGCTGGAAACCGGCGGGCGGGCCGCTCGGCGGGGGCGGCGTCTGAGCGGCGGGAGCGGTGGGGGCGGCCGGTGCGGCGGGCTCCTCGACCGACACTCCGAAGTCGGTGGCGATGCCCGCCAGGCCGTTGGCATACCCCTGCCCGACCGCGCGCACCTTCCACGCCCCATTGCGCCGGTACACCTCCACGACCACCAGCGCGGTCTCGCTGCCGAGCTGCGGCGGGGTGAAGGAGGCGATCACCACGCCGTCGTCGGCGCCGCGCACGGTGGCGGTCGGCTCGGTGCCCGCGAACGTCGCCCCGGGCGCGTCCAGACTCGCGGTCACCACGATCTTCTCGATGTCGGCGGGGACGGCGGCGGTGTCCACGGTGATGGTGTCGCCCGCGCCCGCCGCCCCGGCGCGATGGGTCACCCCGGGTCCGGCGGGCTGGTTGTAGAAGACGAAGTCGTCGTCGGAGCGCACCTTGCCGTTGGCGGTGAGCAGCAGGCCCGATACGTCGAGCCGCACCGGAGCGGTGACGTCAACCGCCACGCGCGCGACGGAGAGGGGGAGGTTCGAGCCGGGTGTCATAGCGGTCATGTCCGGGGTAACGAACGTCCCCGCTTTACGGTTCCTTGACCTGCGGAGTGACTTCTGCCGTGCCCTGTCCCGGCGCGGTCGGCCGTGACCTGCCCCACCGCGTCGGGCGCTCCCGAGGCGGGGCCCGGCCTCAGGTGGCCAGCGACGCGGCATCGCCCATGACGACGACCGGATGGCGCGCCGGGTCGAGGAGGCGGAGCAGCCGCTCCACGTGTGGGCGCGAGAGGCTGACGCAGCCGTGGGTGGGGCCGCCGTGGTCGACGTGGATCCAGATGCCCCCGCCGCTCTCCGCGCCCAGGGGCTTGGTGGGATCGAGCGGGGAGGTGCCCCGCTCGCGGTTGTAGTCGATGGCTATGACGTAGTCGAAGGAGCCGGCCAGCGGTTCGCCGGCGAAGCCCGTGCCACCGATCCGGAAGTTGGGCGACTGGCTGTACGGGAGTCGGCTGCCGGGATCGGCGAGCCGTCCGCCCGCGTCGCTGAGGGTGAAGACGCCGACGGGGGAGCGGAGGTCGCCGGCCCGGTGGTCGGCGGTCCAGCCGCGCAGGGCGTTGCGCGCGGGCCAGGAGGCTTTGGCCTGCCAACCGGTGTCCGTCCGTTCGTACAGGACGGCCTTGGACTTCCAGGAGTTCCTGCCCGATCCCGTGACGACGAGCGCTTGCCGGGTGTGGTCCGGGATGTCGGCGCGGGTCCGGGGCCCCAGGCCGGGAAGCACGTCCGGCTGATCCCCGGGACCGCGGTCGCCCGCGATTGTGGTGTGCGAGGTCTCCCCCGCGGCCTGGGGAACGGACACTTTCGTGGTCCGGGACTCGGCGGAGGTACCGCATCCGCCGGTCGTCACGAGAGCGGTCAACACCGCTGCGGTCAGAACCGTGCGGCGGTTGCGTATGCGCACCGTCGGCGTCCTTTCTGCGGGAGGTATGTGCGGGAGACGGCGTGCCCGTCCCGTGAGGTCAGCGGGGGGTGCTCGGGTCGGCTGCGCGGGAGTCGTTGCCGAGGTGTGCGGAGCTGGTGATCTCCTCGGCCGCGGTGCGGACTTCGCCCGGGGCGTCGCGCAGGCACACCGAGGCGTGCACCGTCACCGGCTCGCGGCCACCACCAAGGGAGAGCCGGAGGCCGACGTCCCGCTGCTGTGTCGCGCCGAGCGTCCGGCAGAGGCTACTGAGCGCCTTGGCCGTGCGGAGCCGGGGCCCGTCGGTGGCCGTGGCGTCCGCCGTGGCCCCCGTGCGGAAGACGATCAACGCGTCGCCCCGGCCCAATGTCGTCGGCGGAGCGCACGGTGAGTCCTTCGGCCGGTCCTTGGAGCAGGTGAGCTCTCCGGTCATCGGCTGTGTGGAGGCGAAACCGAGCGCCTCGCCGGTCGCGGGGTCCTCCGCGCTCCTTGCGCTCCATCCCTCCGGCAGTCGCACGGTCAGGCCGGACAGCTCGGGGTAGTGCGCGGTCCGGCTGTCGTGCGACGCCGTGGGGTGCGGCGTGGCCGGCGGGTCGGGTGTGGCGGGCGTTCGGATGAGTGACGTCACCGTCGCCACGGAGGCCACGGCCAGCGCTCCCAAGCAGGCAGCCGCCCTCTGGCGCCGTCGGCGTCGGATCCGCCACCGGACCTGCTGGATCCGGTCGTCGGGCGCGCGCAGGTCCGGGACGGCCCGCTCCAGTAGCGTGCGCCATTCCTGTTCGTCGTCAGTGCTGTTCACGGTCTGCACCTGTCCGGATCGGCATCCTGGACGTCCCTAGCTCCGCTCGGAGAGTGCGGAGGGCTTTCGCCGCCTGACTCTTGACCGTTCCCGGGTGGCATCCGAGGGTCGCGGCGGTCTGTTCGACACTCAGGTCCTCGAAGTAGCGCAGCACGATGACCGCGCGCTGACGTCGCGGAAGCCGCCGCACCACCGCCCCCAGTACCCTCTCCAGGTCGACTTCGCCGAAGGGGTCCGATGGGGTCGGCCGATCCGGCAGCTCCCCGCACGGGACCTCGCCGCGCCACCGGCGTTGCCACCACGACGCATGCGTGTTCACCAGGGCCTTGCGGATGTACGCCTCCGGATGGCCCGCCGCTATGCGCCGCCACTTGGGCCATACCTTGGCGAAGACGGTCTGGAGAAGGTCTTCCGCCTGGTGGGCGTCGCCGGTCAGCAGCCATGCGATCCGCAGCAGCCGCGGCCCGCGGGCAGCCACGAATTCCTCGAAGCCCGGCGTCGCACCCGTCACTCTCGTGTCCTTGCCATGGGGTTTCCGTCGATTTCCTACCTGTCACACAGGAGGAACCGGTTGGTGGGCCTACGCGGTTGCCTCACCCGGGCGGATTTTCGGCGAGGGCGGCGAGGGCGGCGAGGGTTCCGGGCCTGACGGCCCCGCCCCTGAGAGACCAGGGCCGTCAGGGACCGGGGCGGAGCCGTCGGGGGAGCGCCCCCCTGCGTCCGGCGTTGCCCGGGACGAAGCAGGTGCCTCAGCGCCGCCTGGCTCCCGAGAAGAGCGCGGACGTGGGCGAACCCAGGCCCGTGACGTGGTCGTAACCGCGCGTCGCGGACAGTCCGAGGTCGTGCCCGAAGGTGTGCAGGTAGACCTCGGGGAGGTCCGCCGAGAGTTCGCCGATCTTTTTGCCGGGGCCGAGCGGGGTGTCGGTGACATCGTGCAGCTCGGGACCGCCGTGCAGCGAATAGAGGTAGGGGTTGGCGAAGCCCGCGGGCCCATGGTTCCGCTGGTTCAAGACGGCCAGCATTCCGGCCATGAGCGGTGCCGAGGCGCTGGTGCCGCCGGCCCCGTCGGGCTCGTAGCGCCCCGGTGCGTCCGAGGTGTTGACGTAGCCGAGCTTCATCGAGGTCTGCGGGTCGGCGTCGGCACTGATGTCGGGCACCGAGCGGCCGCCGGCCGGGGTGGTCGCGTCCTGGTAGGACGGCCGATGGAAGAGTTCGCTGGTGCCCCCTCCCGAGCCGCCGTCGTGGATGCCCGGCGGTTTGGGTTCCCATTTGCCCGTCTTGGTGTGGTACGTGCTCACGGTGTTTCCCCAGCCGGTCTCATATCGGTAGCGTCCGTTCCGGTCGAGGATCAGGCTCGTACCGCCGACGGAGGTCACCATCGGATCCGATGCGGGGTACTCGACGGCCGGACGGTCGTGCGGGATGTCGCCCCGGGGGCCCGTCGAATTGCCCTCGTCGCCGGAGGCGAAGGTGAACCCGATGCCCTCCACCGCGCCCAGGGCGAAGAGGTGGTGCATGCTCGCCGTCACGTCACCCGACATCTGCGATTCCACCCCCAGATACCAGGAGTTGGAGACGACGTCCGCCAGACGGCCGTCGACCACCTTCGCCGTCGCGTCGAACATCGGCCCCGGGGTGGGGCTCGCCTTCGACGCCGCCACATAGACCAGATCAGCATCCGGAGCCATGGCGCGCACGGACTCCAGATCCAGGATCTGCTCCAACTCCTTGTCCGGGGTCTCCCGCGCCGGCGGGTTCGGCAGGTGCTCCTTGTACTGGCCCGCACGCAGCGGGGCAACGCCCTCGTGGCGGGCCCAGGCGTCCAGGTCCGCGGCCGCGTTCTTGCGGGCACCATTCAGGATCACCGCGACGGTCTGGCCCTTGCCCGTGGCGGAGATGGTGTCCAGCCCGTACGCCTTGCGCATCTGCCGCGGGGTGTATCCGCCGCACATCTTCCAGGAGAACGTCTGCCCGTACGGCTTGACGACGGTGGCAGGCTTCTCCCCGAACCACGCCGAGCAGTTGTGGTCCCCGCTGCCGCTGCCCACGGCCCTGACAGGACGACGTACCGGGTCGGCCCCGGGCACGCGGGACGCCTGCGCGGGCGCGTGAGCGCGGGCGCGGGCGTGAGCGGAAGGGTCGTCCTCGAACGCGTCGCCTTGGAAAGCGACGGGTGCGAGCCCGCCGACCGCCAGCACCGACGGGGCAACGGCATTCGGCACGGTCACGGGTGTGACGGCCGTAGGGACGTGCACCGGCTTCTCCCGGCCGTTCCTGACGTCCTTGAGGACTGTGCCCAGCGCCTTCTCCACCTTCTGTGCCGGACCGGAGACCGGTAGGTAATGGGCGGTCGGGGAGCCGGGCTTGAGACCGGCCCCGCTGAGCCAGTCCCGCACGCGCTTCACCTGCGCGTCATCGACGCCGAAGCGTTCCCGCGCCTGGGCTGCCGTCAGGTACTTCTTGTAGTGCGCCGTGTCACGCGGATCCGACACTTGACGCGCGTACCGCTCCAGCCCGTCCTTGTCCCGCCCCGCGAGATAGACGCGGAACTCCACCTCCTTTCCGGGATCGACCCGGCCGCCGATCTTGGCACTCCCGAACGCGTGGGTGATATCCGCCTCGGGGAATCCACCCGGTACACGACGGACGGCCGGGGCGTCCGCGTCACCCAGTGCGGCGAGGGCCGGCGCGGCGATCCCGCCCAGGCTTATGGCCACCAGCGGCGCTATGACCAGCGTTGTTCGTCGTCGGCTACGTCGTCGTCGGCTACGCGGATGCGTCATTGAGAAGCTCCTCCCGGGGGCGACGGTCAACCGCCCCGAAAACGGTGAGTGGTACTCAAGGAACCGGTCGGGGGGCGATTCGGGTTGCCCGCTGCCTTGCGATGGTTCGCGACCGCGGCGGGATCCGTGGAAAGCCGAGCGCGATGCTCGCGAAGAGGACCAGGCCGATGGTGTGCTGACGGTGCCGAAGGGCCCCACCGCTTGCGCCGCGCCCGCGAGTTACTCGGCCGGAACCCGCGGCACCGCTCGATCGCGGACTGGATCCTCCGCGAGCTGCGCCGACCGGTCGGGGCGGCGGCGCGCGGTGGTGGCCGTCACGCCGATCACGCACACCGCCATGCCCGCGAGGGCGGTCCACCCGGGCGCGTCCCCGAACATCGCGTAGGCCCACACCAGCGTGGTCGGGGGCGTGAGATAGATCAGCGCGCTGGTGCGGGTGACGCCGTTGCGGCGCAGGCTCAGCCAGTAGAAGCCGTAGCCGCCGACCGTGGAGAGCAGCACCGTCCAGGCCACGGCGGCCCAGAAGCCCCCGCCCGCCGGGGGCGCGGCATGGCCTCCGGCCACGGCGACGCCGGTGAACAGCACGGCGCTGACGAGGCAGTGGAGCGGTATGGCGTCCACGGGGGCGAGCGGCGCCCGCACCCTGCGTTCGAGGAAGCTCGCGGCCAGCAGCGCCGCCATGGCGGCGAACGGCAGCCCGTACGCCCAGGCCGGGGCGGCGGCCGGGCCCGTCGTCAGATCGCCCTGAACGACGAGCACGACCCCGCCGAGGCCGATGGCCAGCCCCGCCCACTGGCGCGGGCTCACCGTCTCGCCGAGCAGCCGCCCAGCCAGCGCGCCCGCCGCGAGCGGCTGCAACGCGGCGATCAGCGCGGCGGTGCCGGACGGCACGCCGAGCCCGACCGCCCAGACGATCCCGCCGAGATAGCCGCCCTGCGAGAGCGCTCCGATCGCCGTCTGCTCGGCCAGGGCGCGCGGGCCCAGTCTGCGGCGCCTGAACAGTGCCCACGCGCCCCCCAAGATCGCCGCCGCCGCGAGGAAGCGCCACATCAGCAGGGTGTCGGCGGGGGCCTCCCGGGTGCCGAGATCTGCTCCGATGAAGCCGGAGCTCCACATCACGACGAGTCCGATGGCGGTGACGGCGGCGCTGACGGGCATGGGACGTCCTCGTTCTGGTCGGGATCTGCTCCGGGTATACCGATCTGTTTACTCCCTCGTCCACTAGACTAAACAGATCGGTATACACGTCAACCCCGACCCGGAGGTGATCACGGCATGGAAGCGCCTACGGGAGTGCTCACCCCCGCCGCGCGCCGCATCCTCGACGCCGCCGCCGAGCTGTTCTACGGCCAGGGGATCAACGCGGTCGGCGTGGATCTGATCGCCAAGCGCTCCGGCGTCACGAAGAAGACGCTGTACGACCGCTTCGGCTCCAAGGAGGCCCTGGTCGCCGCGTATCTGCGGGAGCGCGATGAGCGGTGGCGGGCGTGGCTCACCGCCGAGGTCGAGAAGTCGCCCCCGGCGGACCGCGCCCTGGCCACGTTCGACGCGCTCGCGGAGTGGGTGTGCCGCGAGAACCCGCGCGGCTGCGGTTTCGTGAACGCGGCGGCCGAACTCCCGGACGCCGCCCATCCGGCCCGCCAGGTGATCGCCGACCAGAAGCGATGGCTGCGCGGATATCTGCGGCAACTGTGCGAGGAGGCGGGCGTGACGGGCCCCGACGAGCTGGCGGACGAACTGCTGCTGCTCCATGAGGGCGCGACGGTGCTGAACGGGCTCTCGGTGGTCGCCGATGCCGTCGGCATCGCGCGGCGGCTAGCCGCGCGGGCGCTGGAGCGGGCCCGGGTCTGAGCCCGACGGTTTGGTCTCGGTCGCGACCTTGGCCCATACGGTCTTCCCGGGCCCGCCGCCGGACCGGGGCCCGACCGCCCAGCGCTCGGCGAGCCGCGAGACGAGGTACAGACCGCGTCCGGTTTCGGCGTCGGGCGCGGCGGTGGTGAGCGTGGGCCGCGTCTCGGTGCGGGTGTCCGACACCTCGATACGGATCGTCCCGGACGCGTCGCCCAGGGGCGCGGTCAGCCGTACGTGGAAGTCCCGCCCCGGGACGCGGCCATGCCGCACCGCGTTGGCGGCCAGCTCGCTCGCGATCAGGGTCGTGGTCTCGTTGGGGCCGGAATCGTATGGGTAGCCCCATGCGGCGAGCCGGTGCGACACAAGTCGCCGAGCGAGGCGCGCACCGCGAGGCGTCGAGGTGAAGCGCATGGCGAACTCGCGCGGCGCGGGCGCTGGTTGTCCCGGCCGCGTACCTCGTGAGGGGGCATTTTCGGTCGTCATGGGCACGAGCCTTGCGGGGACGCGCCTAGCCTGACCAGGAAGCGTGCAAGTACGGACCGTGTCTGTACGTGCACACCAGGTGTGATGGGAGGCATGCGACATGGCGGGTACGGAACGGTCCCCGTTCCTGAGGGGCTTCGGGAGGCAGGTGAAGCTGTTCCGGGAACGGGCCGGGCTCACCCAGGCGGACTTAGGGACGCGTATCGGGTACAGCCCGGACCAGGTGGCGTCGGTGGAGTGCGGGCGACGCATTCCCAAGCCGGAGCTGGTCGACAAGGCCGATGAGGCGCTGGACGCCGGGGGCGTCCTCAAGGCGATGAAGGAGGAGTTGGCGCACGCGCGGTATCCGGCGTTCTTCCGCGACGCGGCGCGGTTGGAGGCTGAAGCGGTTGAGGTTCAGGTGTACGACACGCATGTGGTGAACGGCCTCTTGCAGACGGAGGACTACGCGCGGGCCACATTCACGATGCGCCGTCCACACCTGGATGAAGAAGTCATCGAACAGCGAGTTGCCGCACGAATGGAGCGTCACGCGATTTTCGGTACGCGCCCCGCTCCCCTTCTGGGCTTCGTCATCGAAGAGTCCGTCCTGCGGCGGCTGTTCGGCGGGGTACAGGTTCTCCGCGGGCAGTTGGAACAGATGCTCCTCATCGGAGAAAAGCGCAATGTGGAGATCCAGGTGATGCCCCTCAGCCGGGAGGACAATGCGGGTGTGGACGGGCCCTTCACGCTGATGACGCCCAAGGGGGGGTGAGCAGCTCGCATACCTCGAAGGCCAGGGGCGCAGTACCTTGCTCACCGACAGGGAAGAAGTCCGCGCCATCGCCGCACGGTATGGAATCATCCGGGCCCAGGCTCTCACGCCACGGGAGTCGTCCACCTTCATCGAGAAGTTGCTGGGAGAGCTATGAGCAGGGACATACGCGAACTGGCTTGGTTCAAGAGCAGCTACAGCGGCGGCGAAGGCGGCCAGTGCGTCGAGGTCGCCATGGACTGGCGTAAGAGCAGCTACAGCGGCGGCGAGGGCGGCGAGTGCGTTGAGGTTGCCGCATGCCGCCCAGGCACCGTGCATGTGCGGGACAGCAAGAACACCGACGGCCCGAACCTTACGTTCCCCGCAGCCGCGTGGGCCGAGTTCGTAGCGTTCACCGCACCCGCGAGCGCAAGCGCCTAGTTGAACAGTCCAGCCTGTTCAGTTTGGACTGGACAGGCTGGCCTGAAGAAATTACCGTGAGGGGCATGGCAGAGACCCCTCGCGGCATGTCCGCGTCCGCCGTGCGCGCCGCGCATGAGATCCGTGTGGTGATCGGCCGGCTGCGGCGGCGGATCAAGGAGTCGTACGACCTCGAGGAACTCACCCCCTCGCAGACGTCCGCGCTCAGCAGGCTCAGCAAGGAGGGCCCCGCCTCGACCAGCGCCTTGGCGGCGGCCGAGCGCGTGCGGCCGCAGTCGATGGCGGCCACGCTCGCCGTGCTGGAGGAGCGCGGGCTGATCCAGCGGCGCCCCGATCCCCATGACGGGCGGCGGCAGTTGGTCTCGGTGAGCGAGACCGGCAGCGTGTTCCTGGACGACAAGCGGCGGGCGGGCGAGGAATGGCTCGCCCAGGCCCTGGAGACCGGCTATACGGAAGTGGAACGGGAGACCATCCTCGAGGCGCTGGCCCTGCTGGACCGGCTCAGCCGAGCATGATCGAGCGGCTCACCCGACGCAAGACCAAAACCACCGCGCGGGGCTCCTTCGACCGTAAGCTCCTCGCGCCGATGATGCTGGGTTCGATGCTGAACCCGGTCAACTCCTCCATCATCTCGGTGTCGTTGGTGCCGATCGGCGCCGCGTTCGGGGCGCCGCCGTCGCAGACGGCCTGGCTGGTCTCCGCGCTCTATCTGGCCACCTCGATAGGCCAGCCGGTCATGGGCCGGCTGATCGACCTCTACGGGCCGCGCCGTCTCTTCCTCGCCGGGGCGGCGCTGACCGGGATCGCGGGCCTGATCGGTCTGCTCGCCCCGAACCTGGGGACGCTGATCATCGCGCGGGTGGTGCTCGGGTTCGGCACCTGTGCGGGCTATCCGGCCGCGATGTACCTCATCCGTGGGGAGGCCCGGCGGACCGGCCAGGAGAGCCCCGCCGCGATCCTCGCCACGATCGCGGTCGCCAGTCAGACCATCGCGGTCATCGGACCGCCCCTGGGCGGACTGCTGATCGGGCTGGGCGGCTGGCGCTCCACGTTCGCCGTCAACATCCCGCTGGCGGCGGCCGGTCTGATCCTCGGCGTACTGCGTCTGCCCAAGGAGCGGCCCCTGGCGGAACGCACCGGCGAGCGCGTCCGGCTGGACCTGATCGGCATGGGGCTGTTCGCCGCGACGCTCGTCTCGCTGCTGCTGTTCCTGATGGAGCCGCGAGCCGACCGGTGGTATCTGCCGGTGCTGATGGCGGTGGCGGCGGCCGGGTTCGCGGTGCGGGAGCTGCGGGCAGCGGAGCCGTTCATCGATCTGCGGGTGTTCGGCGGCAATCTGCCCCTGCTGCTCACCTATGCCCGCGCGCTCCTCGTCTCCGTCGTCTCGTACGTCTTTCTGTACGGCTACACCCAGTGGCTCCAGGACGGCCGGGGACTGACGGCCTCACAGGCGGGGCTCGCCCAACTGCCCCTGTTCCTGACCGGGATCGCGGTGTCCACGGCCACCGGCCGCCGCGCCGCCGTGCGCGGCAAGCTGCTCGTGGGCGCCGTGGCGCAGATCGTCGGCTGCTCCCTGCTGCTCCTGCTCCAGCCGCACAGCGCGATAGGGCTGCTGATCACCGTCGCGCTCGTCTTCGGCATACCGCAGGGGCTGATCAACCTCGCCCTGCAGAACGCGGTGTACCACCAGGCCGATCCGGAGCGGATGGGCTCCTCGGCGGGGCTGCTCCGCACCTTCTTCTACCTCGGCGCGATCGTCGCCTCCAGCGCCAACGGCGCCTTCTTCGGCGCCCGCGCCGACACCGGCGGGCTGCACGGCCTGGCCTGGTTCATGCTCGCCATCACCGGCCTGTGCCTGGCGCTGACGCTCGTGGACCGCTCGCTGGGCCGTATCGGGTCCGAGGATTCCTCTCCCGCGCAACAACCGACGCAGCGAAAGGCTTCGTGAACGTGAACGTGAACATGGACGCGAACAAGACGGCTCTGCTCGTGATGGACGTCCAGGAGGGCATCGTGAGCCGGATCGCGGGCTCCGGGTATCTGCCGCGTCTCGTGGGCGCGGTGGAGGCGGCCCGTACCGCCGGGATCCCTGTCCTGCACATCGTGGTCGGCTTCCGGTCCGGGCACCCGGAGGTCTCTGACCGCAACGCGTCATTCAGCGCCCTTCCGGCGGGCGCCTTCACACCCGAGGATCCGAACGCCGCCATCCATCCGGACATCGCGGCCCGGACCGACGAGATCGTGATCACCAAGAAGCGGGTAAGCGCCTTCGCGGGCAGCGACCTGGAGATGGTCCTGCGGGCCCGTGGGATCACGCATCTCGTCCTGAGCGGCATTGCGACCAGTGGCGTCGTCCTCTCCACCCTGCGCCAGGCCGCCGACCTCGACTATCGGCTCACCGTGCTGGCCGACGGCTGCGCCGACTCCGACGAAGAGGTCCACCGGGTGCTCACCGAGAAGGTGTTCCCCCGCCAGGCCGAGGTCACGACGGTGGAGGAGTGGGCCGCTGCGGTGGGGTGAGCGGCGGGGGCTGAGCGGTTCGTTCGGGTGCGGCGCCGTTTCGCGCCTTCGGCGCATTTGAGCATGGGTCGGCGGGCGGGGGCCCGGCCCTCGTCGCCGGGCGGCGGGCCGGTGGGGGCGGGGCCCGGTGGCGGCTCCGGTGTTCGGTGGCCGGGATCGTTGCCGGACTGGCGGGTCGATCGGGCGTCGGGGCCGGACCGTCCTCCGGACGGCCCGGGGGTGGGGTACCCCTCTCGGAATTGCTTGACAAATTAGTTGCTTCAGATCAAGCGTTTTTTGAAGGGGTACCCGGAGGGGCCGCCCCGGGGCTCACCGGTCCGCACTCCGGACAGAGAGCCGCCCCTCCCATGTCGCCGAGCCGCCACGACCCCCAACACCCCACCGGCCCGACGGCCTGCGGCGGCGCCCGCCCCCCACCTCCGGA
>NZ_JAHLEM010000550.1 GCF_018883605.1 Streptomyces niphimycinicus
GCTCGCCGCGATCCTGCTGGTCACGATCAAGTACGAGATCAACGAGGTCATCACCGGCCTGGTGGGCGTGGTGCTGATCGGCGCCTCGTACTGGTCCTCGGTCGTGCGCAACCGCCGGGAGGCGGCCGAAGGCGAGGGCTCGGAGAGCAAGACGGAAGTCACGTCCGGAGTCTGAGTCCGGCCGAAGTCACCTCCGGAGTCCGACCTCCGGGAGTGTGACGCGGCGGCGTTTGAGGAACGCTCTGAGCGGGGCGGCCGAGGTCTTCCGACCTCCCGGCCGCCCCGCGGCAGTTGATCGGCTTTGAGCTTTGAGGCAGCGGAGCCACGAAGGGTGGGGGTGCGCACCATGGCGTTCTGGAGCAACTGGGGACGGTCCGCGTGGCGTGAGTTCGAGAGCGGCGACGCGTCCGGTGTGGTCGAGCTGACCAGGCGGCAATCGACGATCTCGCTGACCAAGCAGGGAGCCGCCAGCGGCAATCTGCGGATCAATCTCTCCTGGCAGATGCGCACCTCGGACTTCAACAGCAGGGCGGGGCGCGGCTCGCTGCGCCACCCCCTGCGGATGTTCAAGCCCGAGCCGGTGCAGGCGCAGGGGCCCGCGATGGTCAATGTCGACCTCGACCTCGCGGTGATGTACGAGCTGAAGAGCGGCGCCAAGGGCGTGGTGCAGCCGCTCGGCGAGTTCTTCGGCAATCTCAACGAGGCGCCGTACATCAAGCTCAGCGGGGACGACCGGTTCGGCTCCGGATCCGGCGAGACGGTCTACGTCAACATGGACCACAAGGACGACATCAAGCGACTGCTCGTCTTCGTCTACATCTACGACGGCACCCCCGCCTTCGACCGCACCCACGGCCTGGTCACGCTCTATCCGAGCAATGGGCCGCGGGTGGAGATCGCGCTCGACGAGCGGGCCCCGCAGGCCCGCTCCTGCGCCGTGGTGCTGATCGAGAACGTCAAGGGCGAGATGATGGTCCGCCGCGAGGTGAAGTACGTCTACGGCTTCCAGGCGGAGCTGGACCGGCTGTACGGCTGGGGCCTCCAGTGGGGCCGGGGCTACAAGTCCAAGGTTTGACGGCGGGGGCAGGGTGCGGCCCTGCCCCCCCATCCGTTCCGGAGCTATCTGTTCTGGAACTGCGGCCCCTGCGGCGGCAGGACGAAATGCGGGTCCGGCACCTGGACGGGGATCGGCAGCGGGGGCGGCGCCACCGGCCCCGTCGGCTGCACCTGCTGCGGATAGCCGTACGCGGGCGGCTGCGGGTAGCCGTACGTCTGCTGCTGGGGCGGATAGCCGTAGCCGGGCTGCGCCGGGGGCCGGCCGGGCGGCTGCGGATATCCGGCGGCCGGGGCCTGCTGCGGCGGTGGCGGGGCCTGCGGCGGCACATAGCCGAAGCCGCTGTCGCCGTGTGCCGTGGGGGGCCGCATGGGCTGGGTGCGGTGCGGGTCCCAGGGGTCGGGCGACGCCGCGTGCGGATAGCCGTACGCCGGGGCCGGGGCCGGGG
>NZ_JAHLEM010000551.1 GCF_018883605.1 Streptomyces niphimycinicus
TCCGGAGAAGCCGGTGGTCATGCCCCTAATTAGCGGTCTGTCAGTGCCTCCGGAGCCGGTGACACCACCCCCCAGGCCATGCGTTCGACAGGGGGAGAAAGTCATGCCAGCTCCGAAGGCCGGGAGCCCCGTTGCGGGGCCACGAAAACGGTAATGGGGGGGGCGAGGACGCCGCGTGACCGCCTGGGGCTCGGCGTCACGCGGCGTCCAGCGTCCGGCATGGCACGCTACGCGGCGAGCCGCTTCGTGAGGTCCATGGCCTTGGTGGTCGCGTCCTCGAAGGCGCGCTCTCGGGATGCCCCGTAGAGGGGGATCGGGTGCAGCAGCGTGACCGTGAACTTTCTCCAAGAGTGACGCCCGAGGCGGGGAGCCCGGGGCAGGATTGAGCATTGGCGTTCGACGATAGTCAAATGCGAGATAGTATTGAATGATACTGTCGTGAGTGTAGCTGAGATGGGTGCATCGCGTCGTATGGAGCAAGAGGGGAGATAGGCGATCTTGGACGTCTACGAGGCGGTCACGAGCCGACGGGCGGTGCGTGGATTCACCGACCAGCCCGTCCCGAGAGAGGTGCTGGAGCGGGTGCTGTCCGCGGCGGCCTGGGCGCCGTCCGGATCGAACATTCAGCCGTGGAACATTTACGTGGTGACCGGCGGGCCGCTCGCCGAGCTCAAGAAGCGGGCCGGTGAGCGTCTGGATGCGGGCGACCCCTGGGACGAGGCGGAGTACGAGCAGTACCCGCCCGAGTTGAAGTCCCCGTACGGCGAGCGCCGATCCGCCTTCGGCGAGCAGCGCTACGGGGAACTCGGTGTCGCGCGCGAGGACCTGGAGGCGCGCCAGCGGGCCGCCTCCGCGAACTGGCAGTGTTTCGGCGCGCCCGCCGCACTGTTCTGCTACATCGACCGCGGGCTGGGCCCGGCCCAGTGGTCGGATGCCGGTATGTATCTTCAGACCGTCATGCTGCTGCTGCGCGCCGAGGGGCTGCACAGTTGCCCGCAGATGGCATGGGCGAAGTTCCACAAGAGCGTCGCGGAGATCGTTTCGCCCCCGGATGAGCTGATGCTCTTCTGTGGCATGTCGATCGGGTACGAGGACGTCACGCAGGGTGGCGGTCGTACGGGGCGGGCGCCACTCGATGAGACCGTCAGGTTCATCGACGGTTACTGAGGGGCCTCAGCCCCCGAGGGGTCCTCGGGGGTCTCAGGGGCCCCGGGGGCCCCAGGGTTCCCGGGGTCCGAAGGGTCGCGGTGCGGCCCCCGCCCTACGGCGTCGTCAGCCACGCGCTGACGCGCGTCAGCGCCGAGGGGCCCGACGTATCGGCCACGTCCTGCGTCAGATCGGCGATCGAGACGGCGCGCAGTGCCGCTCGCCAGGCCGCGTCCGCCCCGGACATCGCGCGGGCGATCGGACACGGCGTGGTGCAGGACTCGGCCGGGGTGGCCAGCGGGCCCCGCTGGCGGATCTCCGTGCAGGTGAACGCCGCGGCGGGGCCGTCGACCGCTTCGACCACGTCGAGCACCGTGATCGACGCGGGCTCCCGGGTGAGTACGTAGCCGCCCGCCTTGCCCTGGACCGAGCGCACGAGCCCGGCCCGGGAGAGCGCCTGTAGCTGTTTGGCCAGGTAGCTGGCCGAGACGTCGTGGAACTCCGCCAGCTTGGTCGCGGGGACGGGCTCCTCCACGGACGTGAGCACGACACAGCAGTGCAGGGCCCACTCGACTCCGCCGGACATCTTCACGCGACCACTGTAATCAGCCCGTCTACTCGGACAACTTGTGTCCGCGTATTGTCTCGGACAAGATGTGTCCGAGTTTGATGGATGCTGCGCTCGCGGGTATCCATATGCCGTATTTCGGACGTCATCCAGCGAAAGGCATGTCATGAAGTTCGCAGTCATCGGCGGTACCGGGCTGATCGGGTCGCAGGTCGTCAAGAATCTGAACGCCGCCGGGCATGAGGCGGTACCGCACTCGCAGTCCACCGGAGTCGACGTCATCACCGGCCAGGGGCTGGACGAGGCGGTGGCGGGAGCCGACGTCGTCGTCAACCTGACCAACTCGCCGACCTTCGACGACGCCTCCCCGGCCTTCTTTCGGACCTCGATGGACAACCTGCTGGCCGCGGCCCAGCGGGGCGGCGTCGGCCACTTCGTCATCCTCTCGATCGTCGGCGTGGACCAGGTGCCGGAGCTGGACTACTACCGGGCCAAGGCGCTCCAGGAGGAGATCCTCGCGGCCGGGCCGGTCCCGTACTCGATCGTCCGGGCCACGCAGTTCATGGAGTTCATGGACGACGTGATGACCTGGACCGCCGACGGTGACACGGTCCGGCTGCCTGCCACGCCGATTCAGCCCATCGCCGCCAAGGACGTGGCCGCCGCGGTGGCGGAGGTCGCCGCGGGCGCCCCGTTGCGTGGCATCCACAACATCGGAGGCCCCGAGGTCTTCTCCCTGGACGAGCTGGGCCGGATCACCCTGTCCCACAAGGGCGACGACCGCACCGTCGTCACCGACCCCACCGCGGGTATGTTCGCCGCCGTCAAGGGCGACGTTCTCACCGACAAGGGCGCCCACCTCGCCCCCACCCGCTACACCGACTGGCTCTCCTGACGACGACCACTCGCGCCCCCTCCCGGCACCCTGACGCCGGGCCGCGACCGTGCTGGCACAAGCCGGCGCCGTGCGGGCACAAGCCAGCGCCCCCGGGGATTGGCGCGGGGGCGCGAGCGGGCTCGACCGCAGCGAGAGGCCACACCTGGGGAGAGGGGGCTCGCGCTCGGCATGGGTCGAACCTGGTTGTGACGGTAGGCCCGTGATGCTGTGTGTGTCACGGGTCGCGCACAAGACCGCCCGTATGAGGTTCTGGCCCGCATGGCCCGCATGGCCCGCATGGCCCGCATGGCCCGCATGGCCCGCATGGCCCGCATG
>NZ_JAHLEM010000552.1 GCF_018883605.1 Streptomyces niphimycinicus
TGGCCCGCATGGCCCGCATGGCCCGCATGGCCCGCATGGCCCGCATGGCCCGCATGGCCCGCATGGCCCGCATGGCCCGCCGGACCGTGATCGGCATGGGTCGGTCGGCTGGGCCGGGAGCTTATCGAGGGCTGTTGTGGCCTGGGCCGGGTGGGCCGGGTCGGCTCTGCGGTCGCCGATCCGCCGCGGGGCGGGTGGTCGCGCTCCGGCCGTCCCTGGGGCTTCGTGGACTACGGCGGCCGTCGCCCGCGCCGTTGAGCGGGATCAGCGACTCCAAGGTGGAGCCCCGCACCCAGGCGCCGAGGAGGTTCCGGTGCATGGCGACGATCTCGTGCTTCACCGCGAGCCTCTCCGCGTCCCGGGTGAAGCCGCAGGTGGCGACGAACACCGCTACGTCCGCGGCGTGTTCGGCCTTCGCGGTGCCGAGGAACTTCTGCATATCGCCGCTCGGCACGGTGCGATGGGGGGCGTAGTGCTTGCACTGGATCACCAGTCGGCGTCCGTCCGGCATCCGGCCGACGACGTCGGCGCCCAGGTCGCCCGACTTCCCGGAGACGACGACCTGGGTGCAGCCGTCCCGGCGGCACAGCTCCGCGACGTACCGTTCGAACCGCTGCCAGGTCATGGCGTCGACCTCGGCCATGGACCGCTCACGTGCCGCGTTCTCCTCCTCGGTCTGCCAGGCGCGGTGCTCCGCCACGGTGCGCAGATGCGTTCGCCGCAGCCACCAGGCGATGCCGCCGAGCAGTCCCACGAGGACCAGCCCGACGATGTACGGCCACACGGTCTTCCAGGCCAGGGCCAGCGCGAGGACCATCACCGCGCCGCCGCTCCAGGCCGTGCGGCGCTGCCGTGCCCTGGCTCGCCGTAACGCCGCTTTACGCCGCCGTTGCCATGGCCGTTGCCCTCGTCGTAGCCCCTGCCGTCGTACGGCCATCGCGCCCGCCCCCTGTCGGCTCGTTTCCCGGCAGTCTCGGGAATGGCGGGACCGGCCCGCAAGACCGCCTTATGGGCCGCCGGACCTGGTCTGCCGTGGGCGAATCTGCCGCGGGCCGAGATTCCTTACCGCGCAAGCGAATTGGGGCGATGGTGAAGGGACCGCGACGGTGTGGGTCGCGGTACTCACAGGCGGCACTCACAGGGAGGTCCGATGGGAACATTCGGAGCATTCGCCACCGGCTGGGAGCCGGGAACGATTCCGCGAGCCGCGGAGGGGGAAACGGCTCCCACGCGGTTCGACGATCACCTTGCCTCGCAACTGCTGACCCAGCGCATCGTCTTTCTGGGGACGCAGGTGGACGAGGTGTCCGCGAACCGGGTGTGCGCGCAGATGCTGCTGCTGTCGGCCGAGGATCCGCGGTCGGACATCAGCCTCTACATCAACAGCCCGGGCGGTTCGGTGACGGCGGGGCTGGCGATCTACGACACGATGCGGCTGATTCCCAACGACGTGTCGACGCTCACCATGGGATTCGCCGCGAGCATGGGGCAGTTTCTGCTCACCGTCGGAGCGACGGGAAAGCGCTACGCACTGCCGAATTCCCGCATCATGATGCATCAGCCGTCCGCCGGTATCGGCGGGAGCACGGCCGATATCGCGATTCAGGCCGAGAACCTCGAATTCATGAAGCGGTCGATCGAGCGAATCACGGCGGAACACACCGGACAGAGCGTGGAGACCATTTCGCGCGACGGCGACCGCGACCGGTGGTTCACGGCGGAGCAGGCGAAGGAGTACGGAATGGTCGACCGGGTGCTGGAGTCGCTCGCGGACGTACGGCCGGCCGGTGCGCGACGCAGGATGGGGATCTGACATGGGGCAGTACACGATTCCGACGGTCGTCGAGCGCACCACGCAGGGGGAGCGGGCGTACGACATCTACAGCCGGCTGCTGTCCGAGCGGATCATCTTCCTCGGCACGGAGATCGACGACGGCGTGGCCAACGTCGTCATCGCGCAACTGCTCCACCTCGAATCGTCGAGCTCGGAGCAGGAGATCGCGATCTACATCAACTCACCGGGCGGCTCCTTCACCTCGCTGATGGCGATCTACGACACGATGACGTTCGTGTCCGCGCCCATCTCGACGTTCTGCGTAGGGCAGGCGGCCTCGACCGCGGCGGTGCTGCTGGCCGGGGGAGACCCCGGGCGGCGGTTCGTACTGGAGCACGCCCGGGTGCTGCTGGGGCAGCCGGTGAGCGGTGGTCAGCAGGGCACGGTCTCGGACCTCAGCCTCCAGGCCAAGGAGATGCTCCGGATCCGCTCGCAGGTCGAGGAGGTGCTCGCCCGCCATACGCCCCACGACGCCGCCACACTCCGCGCCGACATGGACCGCGACAAGGTCTTCACGGCGCGGGAGGCGGTGACGTACGGGCTCGCCGACGAGGTGCTGAGCCGACGGGCGGGCAGGGGGTTCTGAGGGGCGGACAGCGGGTGTCCCGGAAGCGGGGCGTCAGGCGGCGGTGTCTCAGGCGGCCAGCCGTACCTCGCCCTGCCGCCCCGCGTGCCGGGACCCACGGTCCGTGACGGAGGTGACGGAGGTGACGGAGGCGTCGGAGGCGTCGTAGGTGACCGAGGTGACCGAGGTGACCGAGGTGACGGACGTGAGGGACGCGACCGACACCGCCGCACCGCCGCGCCGCCGCCGCGGGCCGGAGACGAGACGGATCAGCTCGCCCTGGGCCATGGCGAGGAGGTCGGCGAGACTGAGCCCGAGCGCGCGGGCGGCGGCCGCGAGGACCTCGGACGACGCCTCCTTGCGGCCCCGTTCGAGTTCGGAGAGGTACGGCATCGAGATCCGGGCCGCCTCGGCCACGTCCTTGAGCGTGCGCTGCTGAGCGAGCCGCTCGCGTCGCAGCACGCCCCCGACGAGATCCCGCAGCAGGGGCTCCTTCACCGGCTCCCGGCCGGGCTGCTCCCGCCGGATCGGGCCGTCAGGGACAGCCGGGACAGCCGGGGCCGCCGGGGCCGCCGGGGCCGCCGGAACGGCGGGACCCGCCGCGGGGGCTCCGGCGGCTCCGGCGGCCCCGGTGGTGGCTCCCGTCCGGGGCACCGGGTCCGCGGTGGCCGGACGCAGGGGAATGACGCGGGCTCGGTTCGACGCGTGGCTGCTCACCCCCTCAGGGTAGGAGCGTCGCGCCCGACGGGAAGGGGACGGCGCTCTGCCCTTGGCGAAGCGGTCATACGTTCGAGTGCCTCCCGCGGTTCGCCGCGACCCCGTTGTCAGTGCCCGGCTCTACCGTATGGCTGTCCTTATTCACGCTTGCTGGGCTGCTTGCGTACTCGGACACGGCGGGAGCCGGGCCCAACAGCGCGGGCCCGGCCCCCGGCGGAAAGCCGGAGGCCGGGGAGGGGTTCCGGGCTCAGGAAGTGATGCGCAGCTCCGGCGGATAGCCGGTCCAGCGCAGCGGCGCGGGCAGATGCGCCATGTCGTTGGAGAAGAGCACCGAGGGCGGTCGGCCGGGCGGCGGATAGCGGATGACCGTCAGCGCCGCGTTGCACTGGTTGAGGCCGAGCCAGCGCCACTTCGGGGCGTCGAGCGCGGCCCGGACCAGCCAGCCGATGAGGAAGTTATGGGTGACGACCAGCTCATGGCGGTCCTCGGGTCCGTCCACGGAGCCCGTGAAGCGCTCCTCGGCGGTACGGGCCAGCAGCGGGCCGCGGGCGCGCTCATCGGGTGGAAAGCCGTGGACGAAGTCGAGCAGGAAGTCGGCGGAGTCGGCGGGCAGTTCGGCCCGGTGGGGCGTGTACGGCACATAGTCCCCGGCCGGTTCGCAGACATGGGCGGGTACGCCGTCGAGCCGGTCGACGATCAGCCGGGCGGTCTCGGCCGCCCGGGGCAGCGGGCCGTGGTGGACCGCCGTCAGCGGGACGTCCCGGAGTCGCTCGCCGAGCAGCGCGGCCTGGCGGCGGCCGTTGGCGGTGAGCCCGTGTTCGTCCGGCGTGGCCTCGCCGTGGCGGGTCAGATAGAGATAGCGGGTGGCGTGGGTCGTGGTCATGGTCCCTGTCCGTCGAGAGTCGCTGGAAGGGACGGCCGGTGCGGGGCGGCGGTTCCAAATGCCTGGTTCCAGGCGCCCGGCGCCACGCCCGGCGTCCGTTCCCGGCGCCCCGTGGCCGTCGTTCCCGGCGGCACCGCCGGACGGATGTCAGGCGGGGACTGGGTCGGTAAGACGTCCAGGAGCCTGGTGGTCAACAGCTCGAGTGTGATCGGCGCACCAACTGTGGATCCGGTGAGCCGACCACGGTGACGGCGTCGGCCGGAACGCCAACACCGCCGCCAACGGCCTGACCGCGAACTACCCCTGGAAACCCCCGCTCCACGAACGACCACATGCCCGCGATACGGCCCCTCCACGGGTCGTATCGCGGGCACGCATATGCGCATCGGGCTTGCCCACCTCCGCGCGAGACGTCACCGTTGAGCCTCACGGGCACGCGCCGCGTCGCCCGTATTCGAATGGGACCGGAGGTGCCATGGGACCGATCGTTCCACCCCTCGTTCCACCGTATGAGACCGTCGGCGACGGGCCGCACCATGTGATGGCGGTGCACGGCTGGTTCTCGGACCGTGCCGCGTACGCCGCGATGCTGCCGCATGTCGACCGGCGCGGCTTCACCTATGTGCTGCCCGATCTGCGCGGCTACGGCGAGGCGCGCGACATCCCCGGCGCGTACACCACCGGCGAGGCCGGGCAGGATCTGCTGGCGCTCGCCGATCACCTCGGCTGGGAGCGGTTCTCGCTGGTCGGCCACTCGATGGGCGGGGCCGTCGTCCAGCGGGTCCTGGCGGCCGCTCCGCAGCGGGTCCGGCGGCTGGTCGGGGTCGCGCCGGTGCCGGCCAGTGGAGTGCCGATGGAGGGCGAGCAGTGGCGGCTGTTCGCGGCCGCCGCCGACCATCCGGAGAACCGGCGGACCATCATCGACCTCACCACCGGCGGCCGTCACCCGGCCGCCTGGCTTGATCTGATGGTGCGCCACTCGCTGGAGCACAGCGAGCCCAAGGCGCTCCGCGCCTGGCTGGACTCGTGGGCGCTGGAGGACTTCCACGAGGACATAGCCGGTGCCCAGGTGCCGGTCCGGATCGTGGTCGGCGCCCACGATCCGGCGCTCACGGCGGAGGTGATGCGGCAGACCTGGCTGCGCTGGTATGTCAACGCCGAGCTGGTGGAGCTGGAATGTGCCGGGCACTACCCCGCCGATGAGACTCCACAGGAACTCGTGCGCGCGGTGGAGGACTTCATCACGGCTGACGCGTAGCCGGCGGTGAGTCGCCGGGGGCGGTCGCGGACGGATCGGTGGAGGGCGGGGTGGAGGACGAGACGGACGGTGAGGCGGAGGCGCTGCTGGTGTGCTTCGCCTCGCTCCGCTGGTACCTCTCCTCGCTCTCCTGGTACTTGGGCAGCAGATCGTTCAAGATCTTGTCGACATAGTCCCGTGTCTCGAGGATCTTCGGGATGCCGCGGGCCCGAAGCACCGCGTTCGGCCCGGCGTTGTAGGCCGCGAGCGCGAGCCGGGTCGCCCCGACCGTGGTCCTGCTGCTCGGGATCACCTTGACCACCTCGTACAGATGGCACATGTAGCGGGCCTGCGAGGGGATGGCGTCGCGGGGCTCCCAGACATCGGCCTTGCCGTCGCCGTCGCCGTCCTTGCCCCATTCCTTCCAGGTGACCGGGGAGAACTGCGAAATGCCCTGGGCGTGACCGGAGTCCGCGTCCGGGCGCCAGCCGCTCTCCGCGTCGATCTGGGCGGCCAGCAGCGGCACGCTCAGCGGGGCACAGGTGCGCACCGCCGACTCCACGATGGGGCGCCGGTCCTCGGGCACCACCGGAAGCTCCGGTTCCGAGGGCGCGATGAGATGCCGTACGACGAGCACCGCGGCGACGACCAGTGCGAGCCCGGCGAGGAACGCCGCGACCAGTCCGGCGGCGCGGGTCAGCATGCCAGGGGCGGTACGGAAGGGGTGCGCATGCAGGGACGGTAGCGGGTCTCGCGGGCCGATCCGTAATCGGTCGCCGACACGGCCCTATCGGGCCTGGTGGGCCGGGGCTATCGGCTGTCCGGCGGGTGCCGCGGGGAGCGGACCGGCCGCGTCCGCGCCCGGACGCTTCATCACATACGCCGCCCCGGCGCCCGCCGCGAACAGCGCGAGCACCGAGACCGCCGTGCCCAGCCAGGTGGCGCCGAGCCACTGGCCGCCGACATAGCCGAGGGCCACGCTGTACGCCGCCCAGGCGAGCCCGGCCACCGCGGACCACGGCAGGAATTCCTTCACCTTCCGGTGGGCCGCGCCCGCGCTCAGGCTGACGACCGAGCGACCCGCGGGCGCGAAGCGGGCTATCACCACGAGCGGACCGCCACCGCGCACCAGCGCGGTGCCCAACTTCTCCTGGGCGGAGGTGAGTCGGCGGGAGCGGGCGATGGCGCGGTCGAGCCGGTCGCTGCCGCGCCAGGCCAGCCGGTAGGCGACCATGTCCCCGAGGACGGAGGCGGTCGCGGCGCACAGGATCAGCCCGAACATGGCGGGGAAGTCGGCGGCACCGGCCTGGCGCACCACGCCGACGGCGTCAACGGTGGTGCCGGCCGCCGCGGTGGCGGCGGTGATGACCAGAACTCCACTGGGCAGAACGGGCAGGAAGACGTCGAGCAGGACGGATGCCCCGATCACCGCGTAGATCCATGGGGTGTTGGTCAGCGACCCCAGATGTTCCAACAACGTTCTACTCCCGATCCCGGTCCCCCCGCTGCGCATGTCGCCGGGAAGCGGCAGGCGTCAGCCTGTAACAGCCATACAGCGTACGCCTGTGACTGACGAGGATAACGGTTAGGGGCGTGATGATGTTGTTCGAATCACGCCATGCGGGGCGTTCGGCCCCGCATGGCGTGATCGGTCAGGCGATACCGAATGCCGGTCGAACGCGGAGAAGCGACGCCTATCCGACAGTCGACGGCCGGCGCCCCGATTGGGGCGCCGCCTCGCTTGCGCGGGCCGAGCCGAATATCCGGTCCAGTGCCCAGGGGCCGGGGCCGGTGAAGACGAGCAGCAGCAGCGTCCAGCAGAACATCGCGGCGGGCTCGCCGCCGTTCTGAATGGGCCACAGCTTCTCGGGCTGGTGCTCATGGAAGTACGCGTAGGCCATCGAGCCCGAGGAGATGAAGGCCGCGCTGCGGCTGCCGACGCCGAGCATCACGAGGGCGCCGCCGACGAGCTGGATCACCGCCGCGTACCAGCCCGGCCAGGTGCCGGCCTCGATGGTCTTGCCGGTGCCCATCATGCCGCCGAACCAGCCGAGCAGCGACGAGGCGCCGTGGCAGAAGAAGAGCAGTCCGACGACGATGCGGAAGAGGGAGAGAACGTACGGTCTGGCGCCGTCGAGCGCCTCGCCGAGGGTGCGGGGGGTGGGGGAAGAGGGCATGGGAGGGAAGCTCCTTGCTCCTGGGGACAGGGAACAGCGGAGTGCCAGGTTAGGTTCCCCTCACCTTTTGTTGCAAGTTCAAGTTCATGCCATTGTCGGTGCCCCGGGGACCCCTTCATGACGCCCGAAAAGCCGCTCTTCAGAGCCTTGTCGCGCACATCGGGACACCTTCATGCAGGGTCTGTCCCGTATGCGCTACGCGCAGCGCCGCGCGTGCTACCGCGTCCGTGTCGCAGAGGGTGACGGAGTTCACGCCCGGCCGCGCGCCCGCGGCCGTCACCCAGTGGACTCCCTCGGTCGGCACGCCGATGGCGAACCGCCGCGGATGCGGGCGGCCATGGGCGTCCACCACCCGGTAGGGGGCGGTGGTGACATCGAGGCCGCCGGTCTCATAGCCCTCCACCCGATGCGGACGGCCCTGCCCGGTCTCCAGCAGATGGATCAGCAACTCATCGGCGGTCCGGCGCACATCGGGCTCCGGCAGCCGGGCCTCGATCAGGGTCGTGGCCACCACCGGCGGACCCGGCACCTCGGCCGACCGCGCGGCGAAACCAGCCCTTTCGGCGCCCGTCCCCGGGCTTTCCAAGGTCACTTCGAGCCGTGGGCCGAGAACCTCCAGGACGCCCGCCTCGATCAGCGCGGCCATCTCCTCGATCCGGCGGCGCGGCGGGCCGATCGAGAGAAAGGCGTTGAGCGGGGTGTACCAGCGGTCCAGATGGGCCCGGCGGGACGCCCCCGTCAGCCCGCCGTGGTCGACGATCTGCCGCAGTTCGTTGCGGAGGTCGCGCAGCACGTCGAGGGCCGCCTTGACCGGGCCCTCGACATTGCCCAGCCGGGCGTGCACCACATCCTGGTGGGCGTAGGTCAGCAGCCACCGCCGGAACTCCTCACGCCCCGTGAACCGGCGTCCGCGATACGGCTGGGAGACCGCGTCCCAGGACCAGCGCTCCGCGTCCGGTATGCCGTACTCCGCGAGCACGGCGGCCTCTTCGGGGCTGCCGTGCCCGGTGGCCAAAAAGTGACTCCGGAAACGTGCTGAGGCGAACGGGACGGGGGCGCCGGGCTCGGTCCCGGGCTGGGCATCGGAGGTCCCGGGCTCGGTCCCGGAGGTCCCGGGCCCGGTCCCCGAGGCTTCCGGGGCCGCCGGGGCGCGGGGATCGGGTGCCCGGAGGGCCAGCAGGGCCTCGTAGTAGACCGTCTCGGCCTCCTTGGCGACCAATGGCCATATCTCGGTGAGGAAGTCCGGCGGATCGCCGGAGTCCGCGCGCTTGCGGAAGTGGCCGAGCACATCGGGGGTCAGCAGCAGCGGGATGTGCCGGCCGCACGGCCCCTTCGCGTTGTCGCCCCGCGCGTGGTACGGGATGCCGCGCCGCGACCCCGCGTACAGCCGTGGCTCGCGCCCTGAGGGCCGGTAGACCAGACCGCCGCGCGGATGCGGTGCGAATGTGCCGCCCCGGCCCGCCGTCAGCAGCGCCATATGGTCGAAGAAGTTGAGGCCGAGACCGCGCAGCAGGATCGGTTCGCCCGGTGCGATGGGCGACAAGTCGACATCGGCGGGGTTGGCGGGCGGGTAGTAGCGCAGCCCGTGCCGCTCGGCGTGGGACGCGTACCGCCGCTCCGTGGCGTCGGTGGCCGCCGGCAGATGGCCCTGCGCCAGGACGACCGCACGCAGCCCCTCCAGACGGCTCCCGTCGTCCAGCGTCAGCATCTGCTCGCCGTCGGCCCGTTCCTCCAGCCGTACGGCGCGGGCCCGGTGCGTCCGGACCGTCACGGTCTCCGGCGCGCCCCGCACCACCTCGCCGAACACCCACTCCAGATAGCGGCCGTAGAGCGCGCGGCTCGGGTAGTCGTCCGGGCCGAGACCGGGCGCAAGGCCGCGCGCCGCGACCCATTCGTACAGGCTCGGCCCGGTCCGTACCGGTCCGCCGCATTCGACGCTGGCGTCGGTGAACAGGGTCACCTGCGAGGCCACGGTGTTCATCAGCAGCTCGTCCGGCTGGGCGGTGCGCCACACCCGTCCCGCACCGGGCGGCGAGGGGTCCACCAGGTGCACCGTCAGCGGGGTGCCGGGCGCCAGTTCCGGGGCGGAGGCGCACAGGCGCTCCAGCACGCTGGTGCCGCGCGGCCCGGCGCCGACGACGGCTATCGCGTGAGAGTCTCCGGCCAAGGTCGTGTCTCCCGGGGCAGATGTGTCGCAGGATGCGCGCCCATCATGCCGCCCGCTCCTCGGGAATCGACCTGGTCTCCGGAACGTACGGCTCCGTTGTGGCCTGTATCACGTGACGTACGGCGCGGAACGGTACCCAAGGGACCGGCTACCCGGCCCAGTCCGTCTCCAGGGCCGTCACCAGCCGGGCCCCGCCGCCCGCCGGGTCCGACTGCGCCTGGTCGAGCCGCAGATGGGCGCTGCGGCCCTGGAGGGTCAGCGTCATGAGCTGGTTGCCGAACCAGGGTCCGCCCGTCTTGTGCCAGGTCAAACGGGAGCCGGCCACCCGCCCATGGCGCCGGAAGGCCCGCCCCAGGGCGCGGCCCGCGGCGCTCCAGCCGAAGCGGAAGCCGAGCCGTATCGAGGCGTAGATGCTGTTGTGGACCGGCGAGCAGGTCAACTGCCGCACCTGGCTGCGGGGCGGCCGGGACGACCACCGCGACCAGTCCGGGGCGGCGACGTAGGCGTGGTGCACATCGCCGGAGAGCACACTGATCGTGGCCGGTGCCCCCGGTGCGCCGCCCACCTCGGCGATGGTGTCGGTGAGCGCGTCGAAGGACTCGGGGAACGCCGCCCAGTGCTCCAGATCGCCGCGCTGCCGCAGATCCTCGGCGATCCGCGCCCAGCGCCCACCGCGTCTGCCGCCGCACACCGAGGCGTTCCACGCCTCCACGTCATGCACGAAATGCGGCAGCAGCCAGGGCAGCGAGGTGCCGAGCAGCAGATGGTCGTAGCCGCCGAAGGTCCCGGGCCGCTCCTGGCCGGGGGCGCCGGGCTCTTCCTGGCCGGGGGTGCTGGGCTCTTCCTGGCCGGGGCGGCTGGGCTCTTCCAGACCGGGGTGGCCGGGCGTACCGCCCGCGCCCTCCATGGCCTGCTCGCGCACCCAGGCGAACTCCTTCTCGCTCAGCATCGCCCGCCGCCCCTCCTCCAGCACCCGCGCGGCGCGGGTGTCGACCATCAGCAGCCGGGTGCGGCCGAAGTCGCGGCGGTAGCTCCAGCGGGTGTACGACGGATCGGCGTCGGCGCGGGTGGCGAACTCCCGCAGCGCCTCGGTGCCGTCGTCGGCCGTGCGCACCTGCGCGTAGAGCGGGTCGGCGGCCAGTTCGGTGGGGGAGAGATTGCCCAGGTGCTGATGGACCCAGTAGGACATCAGGCCGCTCAGTATCCGCTCCCGCCACCACGGGGTGGCGCGCATCCGGCGCTGCCACGCCTCGCTGGTGTTCCAGTCGTCGATGACATCGTGGTCGTCGAAGATCATGCAGCTCGGGACGGTGGAGAGCAGCCAGCGCACCTCGGGGTCCAGCCAGGACTCGTAGTAGAGGCGGGTGTACTCCTCGTAGTCCGCGACCTGCTCGCCCGGCGGCTCGCTCAGATCGCGGCGGGTGGCCAGCCAGCGGCGGGTCTCGGCGGAGGTCTCGTCCGCGTACACCTGGTCGCCCAGCAGCACCAGCACATCGGGGCGCGGGCGCTCGGGGGCGCGGGCCAGCGCCTGGGCGAGGGTGTCGAGCGCGTCGGGCCCGACCGGGTCGTGCGAGGCGTCCGAGGGCGGCGCGGCCCACCGGCAGGAGCCGAAGGCCACGCGCACGGGCGCGTCCGTCCCCGGGGCGGGGGTGCGGATGGTGCTGTCGGGGAAGGGGGAGTCGGGCAGCGGCCAGACCTGCTCACCGTCGAGCAGCACCCGGTAGGCGGTCTCCGTGTCCGGCCGCAGCCCGGTGACCGGGACCAGGGCGTAGTGATGGCCGGCGATCTGCCAGGTGCGGGCGGTGCCGCCCGCACCGTCGGCGCACCGCACCTCGGCCTCACAGGGCCGGTCGGCCTCGACCCATACGGTCGCGCCGGTGCCGGTCTCCCAGTCGACCTGGCGCAGCAGTGGTCCCAGGCGCAGCCCGGCCATCCGGACCTCCTCCGTCGTTCTGTGATGTGCTGGTCATGCGTACGGTACGGAACGACGGAGAAGGTGCGGCGGTTCCACCCGGCGGTGCGCCGGTCAGAAGGCCGGTTGGTGGGCCGGTTGTAGACCGGTCGCTGGGCCGGTTGGTGTGCCGTATCAGCAGCCGTTGAGGATGCCGCTGAGCGCGGACTTCTCGGCCGAGTCGAGGCTGAGCTTGTACGTGTACTTCACCGAGACCCACATGCGGGCGTACATGCAGTGGTAAGCGGTCCGGGGCGGCAGCCACTCGCCGGGGTCCTTGTCGCTCTTGGACTGGTTGACGTTGTCCGTCACGGCGATGAGCTGGGAGTGCGTCAGGTCGTTGGCGAACGCCTGGCGCTGGGCGGTGGTCCAGTTGTTGGCGCCGGACTTCCACGCCTCGGCGAGTGGGACCATGTGGTCGATGTCCACGTCGCTGGCGGCGGTCCAGGTCGCGCCGTCGTACTCGGAGTACCAGGAGCCGCTGGTGGCCTTGCAACTGGAGTCGGTCTGGACGTTCTTGCCGTCGCGCTTGAGGACCTCCTCGCGGGTGTCGCAGGAACCGCTCTGGGTGATCCAGTGCGGGAACTTGTCGCGGCTGTAACCGTCGGTCGTGCCCTCGGCCTTGACGGTCAGCGAGGCGAGCTGGGTGCGGGCGGTGGCGGCGCTCGGCGGGGCGGGCGGGGAAGCCTGGGCGGTGGGCCCGCTCATGACGATCGTGCCCAGCAGGGCGACGAACCCGCCGAAGACGGAGGCGCGACGCGCGTAGACGCGACGGCGAGTGGGATGACGGTGCATGTCTGACATGCGAACTCCCTTGAGGGTGGGGGGTCGTTGGCCGCTGGATGCCCGGCCATGCTTGCGGCGCCGGGTTGCTGTGGGGTGGGCGCCAGGTAACAGGGTGACGACGCGGTCATGTCAACGCAAGGGGTGCTGTGGGGCAGTTGATGCCACGCACCCGCCCCGGCGCGGCGGTCGCGCGTTCGCGATGCGGTCGCGTATCGCGTGCGCCCGCGCTCGCGTCGGTGGCATCGCCGCCGGTCAGCGCCGCGCGCGGGGCGACACTCGCG
>NZ_JAHLEM010000553.1 GCF_018883605.1 Streptomyces niphimycinicus
GGCGCCGGACCGGGGCGGCCGGGCCCGGCCGGGAGATCACTGCCAGGGGGTCCCCGCTGGGCGATCAGGACGCGGGGAGCCCCCAGCGCGGCGCCGGCTCGGCTGCCTCGACCGGGCGGACCGTCAGGTCCGGGCGGTCGCCGCGGGCGGTGATGATCGCCTCCTGGCCCCTGCGGAGCGCGATCCGGATCGTTCCCGCGCCCACGGTCTCGTACGGCAGCCGCCGCCCCCGCTCGTCCCGCACCTCGATCGGCCCGTCGAGCGAGTGCCGTACGACACACGGCGCGCCCGCCTCGCTGCGCAGCCGCACCCAGCGGGTACGGCCGTCCTCGCGGGCGGCGCTCAGCAGGAACGCGCCCTGGGTGCGGAAGTCGTGGACCACCAGCTCACGCCAGGCGGCGGGCAGCGCGGGGAAGATCCGGATCACCCCGCCCCAGCTCTGGCACACCATGTCGTGCAGCGACTGCGCGGCGGACAGCGGAGTCTCGATGACCGGGCCCGACTCCTTGTACATGGTGTTCGCCTGGATGAAGCGGCTCATCAGCTCGCCCAGGTACTTGAGCGCGTCCTCACCGCGCCCCATCTGCGCGGACATCGAGGCGGCGCCGGTGAAGGTGTAGCCCTGGAGCGCGCCCTCGAAGCCGACCCAGTGGTTGAGCGAGGTCTCGATCAGCTCGCGCTTGGCGGGGTCCTCCCAGGTGACCTCGTAGAGCGGATAGACGGCGAGCATATGGGAGTAGTGGCGGTGGGACTTGGCGAATGGAACACCCGCGCCGATCATGAAGCCGTTCTCGTCGACGGGGTAGGGCGTGAGCTTGGCCAGCACCTCCCGCCAGCGCGGCGCGGCGGGATCCTTGACGCCGAGCTGCCGGGCCGAGTCCAGGAGGGTGGCGCAGCCCCAGCGCAGCAGCATCAGGTCGTAGTTGCAGTCGGGCGCGTTGACGCCGTACTCGGGCGAGAAGGTGGCGGGCAGATGCAGCTTGCCGTCGCTGCCGGGGGTGAGGAAGTGGAGGTAGTAGGCGACGGACTTGCGCAGCAGCGGATAGACCACCTCGCGCAGCACCGACTCGTCCATGGTGTGGCGGTAGGTCAGCCAGACGTTGTGCAGCGCCCAGGTGAGGTTGCCGACCTCGGGGGTGGGCGGGTCCTGGCCGGGGATGCCGACCGCGTAGCCGCCGTTCGCCGCGTCGCCGCCGTTGACCAGGTGAATGTCGGTGGTGCGGGGGATGCCCGCCGAGTCCTTGCGGTACGGGGTGTCGAGCTGGTTGGAGAGGTTGTCGCGGAATTCACCGAGCGCCCGGGTCACCGCGTCGAGTTCGAGGTGGTTGGAGCCGTGGATCAGCCAGTACTCGAGCTGCACATTGAGGTTCCACCAGGTCGCGGGCCACGGGGTGGACTCCAGCCAGGGGCCGGAGGTGGCCATCACGGGGGCGTCGGCGCGTGCGGCCGCGGCCACCTTGTAGAGCTGGATCCAGTAGAAGCGCTGGAGCCGGGCGTCGGGGAGGGAGAGGAAGCTCTTCCGGTAGTACGTGTGCCACCAGGCGCGATGGCTGGGCGCGAGGACGTCGTAGGAGAGCGCCGAGGCGGACCGGATGTCCCCCAGCGCACGGTCGCGCGCGGTGCGCCTCGGGTGGGAGTGGGCCACGGTGACGTACAGCGTCCGCCGCCCCGCGTGGGTCCGCTCCCGCCAGGCCGTCACATGCTGTCCGCCGGCGAGCAGCGGCTGCACGGCGGCCTGGATGCCCTGGTGGTCCTCGACGACGGCCGGGGGGTTGCCGGTATAGCCGTCGGGGACCGGTTTGAAGGCGCCCCGCGGGCTGATGGCCTCGGCGGGGTGGAACACCCAGCGGAACGCGGCCTCACCGGCGCTCGGGGTCACCTCGATGGCCAGCAGGGAACGGGAGTTGTGGACGAGGGCGCGCAGGTGGAGGGTGCCCTTGTCGGTGGTGATGGTCCCGGTCAGCTCGGCGTCGCGCAGCCGCAGCCGCCAGTCGATGGCGGTGATGGCCCCGACCGGCTCCAGGGTGAAGTACCCGATGGGCAGCCGGGCGAGACCGAATAGGGAGCCGAACTCCGGCCGGTGGTCCTGGACCTCGCTGTGCTGCACATTGAAGCGCACCTTGTTCGCGTCGCCCGGCTCGGCGTAGATGCCCGAGCCGAGCAGGGCGTTGCCGAGGAACGGGCCCTCGTACCAGGTCTGCGGCAACTTCTGCCACACCATGTCGGCGTCGGCGAGGACCGTGGCCCAGGGGTCCCCCGCGTGGTGGGCGGCCACGGCCGCGGCGGGGGCCTGCGGCTCGGCGGCGTACGCGGTGGCCGGGCCGGCGAGTCCGGCGGCGGCACCGGCGGCCACGGCGGTGCCGACGACTGTCCTTCGGGAGGGTGCGGATGACATGACGCTCCAGGGGATGTGAACCGGGTGCGGGCGATCTTCTGCGGGGGCAGCAGCGGGCGGTCACGTACATGCCTGAGGTTCCACGATCTGAACCCCCGCGGGCATGATGCAGCCCGCGTGACGGAACCGGAACCCCTTGTGCGTCATAAACATCGGATGGACGGCAAGCCGTCAAGGGGAAAATGGCGCCTGTGCGGCGGCGGACGCGTTAAGACCTCGGATCTCCCGGCTCTGAGTGGGCGAGTTACGCGCTCGCTTCCCGCCCCCTGACGATCAGCCCGACGCCATGCCGGAAGCGGTGCTCGAAGTCGCCGAAGTGCTCGGCGACCGCGGCCAGGGCGGGGAAGCGCTCGGCGGTGGCCGCCCGCAGCAGCGGCTCCATGCCGCCGATGCCCTGGGCGGCCTGTTCCTCCTGGGCCAGACCGAGCGTGAAGTAGACCAGCGACCAGGTCCGCCAGCCGGCCTCGGCGGGACTGTGGCCGCCGCCGAGGAACGCGCCGGTGAGGGCGTCCGCGAAGCGCAGGGTGTGCTCCTCGGCCACATACGTCCCGGCCACCACCCGGGCGCCGTCGCGGCGGGAGAGCAGCGCGGCGCGATAGCGGTGGGCCAGGGTGTACGCCCGGTCGTCCCAGCGGTCCGGGAGCGGTGCGTCGGCGCATCCCGCCAGCATCGTGTCGGCCATCAGCTCCAGCAGCCGGGGCTTGCTGGAGGCGTGCCAGTAGACGGTGTTGAGCTGCACGCCCAGCCGCTCGGCCACCTTGCGCATCGTGAGCTTGTCCAGCCCCGCCTCGTCGAGCAGTTCCAGCGCCGCCGTCACCACGGCCGTGCGGTCCAGGCCCATGCCGCCGATCTCCTTCGCTTGCGTCTTGATCCGGGATCAAGTGTACTGAGGGCGGCCTCTTGATCCTGGATCAAGAGAGGGATCGGGGGGCGGACCGAGAGACAAGATCGAGAGACAAGGGAGATGGTGTGGTGAACGACGTCGTCGTGGTGGGGGCCGGACCCGTGGGGCTGCTGCTCGCCGCCGAACTACGGCTGGTGGGTGTGGGCGTCACCGTGATCGAGCGCGCCGCCGCCCGCAGCCCGCACTCCAAGGCGCTGACCCTGCATCCGCGCTCCCTGGAGGTGCTGGCGATGCGCGGTCTCGCCGGGCCGTTCGTCCGCGAGGGTGTTCCGGTGCCCACCGGGCACTACGGCGGGCTGCCGGTCCGGCTGGACTTCTCCGTACTGGACACCCGCTTCCCGTACACACTGGTCCTGCCGCAGCTCCGCACCGAGCAGCTCCTGGAGGAGCGGCTGCGGAAGCTGGGCGGGGAGATCCGCTGGGAGCACCGGGCGCTGGAGGTGCGCCAGGACGCGGACGGCGCCGAGGTGGACGTGGCGGGCCCCGACGGGACGTACACCCTGCGCGCGGCCTGGGTGGTGGGCTGCGACGGAGCCGGAAGCACCGTACGCGGCTCCGCCGGTATCGACTTCCCCGGCACCAGCGCCACCACGACCGGCTTCCTCGGCGATGTGGTGCTCGACGTGCCGCCGTCGGTCCCCTCGGTCGACAATGAGCACGGGGGCTTCCTGGTCGTCCCGCTGGCCGACGGACACCACCGCATCGCGGGCACCACCGGGGAGTCCCACGCCATCCCGGCCGATCAGCCGCTCACCTTCGATGAGCTGCGCCGATATGTGCGCCAGGTGGCGGGCACGGACTTCGGGATGCGGGCGCCGCGCTGGCTGTCCCGGTTCGGTAACGCCTCCCGGCAGGCCGCCCGCTACCGCGACGGCCGCGTTCTGCTCGCCGGGGACGCGGCGCATATGCATATGCCGATGGGGGGCCAGGGCCTGAACGTGGGGCTCCAGGACGCCTTCAACCTGGGGTGGAAGCTGGCCGCGGTGTGCCAGGGCCGCGCCCCCGAAGGGCTGCTGGACACCTACCACGCCGAGCGCCACCCCGTGGGGGCCGCGCTGCTGGAGAACACCCGGGCCCAGACCGTGCTCGGCGCCACGCACACCGCCGACGTGCGCGCCCTGCGCTCGGTGTTCGGCCGGCTTCTGGCCGCCCACCCGGCGGTGAACCGGCAGTTCGCCGGGGAGCTGTCCGCACTGGACGTGGCCTACCGCCCGGCGGTGGGGAAGTCGGGCGAGGCCGGGGAGACGGGGGAGCCGGGCGAGGCCGGGGAGACAGGGGAGCCGGGAGGGGGCGTGGAGCGGGGAGGGGCCGGGGGCGGCCGTTCGCTGGCCGGTACCCGTGCCCCCGACCTCGGGCTGGCCGGGGCCCCCGAGCCCAGCCTGTATCCGCTGCTGGCCGACGGGCGTTTCGTACTGCTCCACCTCGACCCGGGCGGCGACGCGGGGCGTGCGACGCCCGACGGCCCGGGTGCCGCCGACGCCCGCGCCACCGCCGAGGCGATCGCCGGGAGTCCCGACCGGATACGGACCGTGACCGCGCGCCCCACCACCGCCCATGACGGCTGGGCCGGCAGAAGCACGGTGCTGGTGCGCCCGGACGGCCATGTCGCCTGGGATGGCGCGCTGTCCAGCAAGTGAGACGAGTTCGGTGGGTCTCGTACGTACCAGCTCATCACGGACGGCTCCGCGCGGCCACCGGGCGCGGAAGGGGGTCCCGGCGACGGCTCGTTGTCCAGTCTCTGAGAATCGACGCGCGGACCGTTCAGACGCTGGTTAATCTGACGACAGATCCGGTTCAGCCGACACGAGGGAGTGTGCGGTGACCCCCGAACAAACACAGAGCGACGACGCGCGCGCCGATAGCAGCGGGCGGTTCGTGCAGGCCACGGAGGTGGGCAGTCTGGAAGTATGGGCGCGTTCCGCGCCGATCCGACTCGCCGGTTACGAGGACGACCTCGCCGAGCCGCACATTCTCCAGAGCGTGGACTGATGGCCCGGCGCATGCGCTGAGAGCGGGGGAGGACACCGGCCCCTCGGCCGCGGCCGCTGGCAGCAAGCGGACATCGCGGCCGTCGGCCGGCCTCCTCCCTCGCCTGATCGATCACCCTTTCGGCCCCGCTGCCAACTGGTAGTTAAGTCGGCCGCTCCCACGATTCGGCACCGGACTGGTGTGCTGTGCGATGGACATGGCAGGATGCGTCGCGCGGTATCGTCCGCCTTAACCAACCGTGAGGGTGTTCGAGCCCGGGAGCAGCCGTGAGGGGGCGCAGATGGCAGCGGGTGCCGACAGATCACCGGACGCCGCCGGCAGCCCGCTGGCGGACCGGCTCGGCTACCTGTTCACCACCATGCACCCGCCGGGCGCGCCGTACACCAACGCCTACGTCGCCGAGGAGATCAGCGGCGGCGAGGAGTACGGCGGGGTGAGCGTGACCGAGCAGTATCTGTCGATGCTGCGCAACGGCAAGCGCACCAATCCCAGCCCTGATGTGCTGCGGGCGCTCGCCAAGTTCTTCGCCGTACCCGTCGGTTATCTGCTGGGCGACCTGTCGCCTTCGCAGGCCGAGCGGGTCGAGGAGGAGGTACGGTTCCTCGTCGCGATGCGCGACAAGCGGGTGCGCAGCATCGCGCTGCGCTCCGTGGGTCTCCCGCCGGAGGTCCAGGACAGTCTCACCACGATCATCTCCCAGTTCCGGCAGCAGATGAACCTTCCGCCCGAACCTCCCGGTCCGAACGGGGCCGCGGGAGCGGACGGTTCGGGCGGTCCGGACGGCGAGGCGACGAATGGCCGTCACTGACCCGGAACTGTTCGCCTCCTGGCGGCGGACCGGATACGAGGGTGGTACAGGCATGCGAGTGGGCCGGATACGGCGGCAGTGCAAGCAGCTCATCAAGGAGCTCGGGCTGCCCGCCTCGACCGACCTGCCCGGTCTGTGCGCCCTCGTCGCCCGCCGCGTCGGACGCCCCGTCCATCTGGTGCCGATGAGCCTGGGCGGTGTGGTCTCGGGCATGACCGCGTCCACTGACGAGGACTACTGGATCTTCTACGAGCTCAGGACGTCCCCCTGGCACCAGATCCATATCGTGCTGCATGAGATCGGCCATCTCCTGCTCGGACACGAGCAGGACCCGTCGGTCACCGAGGACGCGCTGCGGATGTGGACGCCGTCCGTCGATGTGACCACCGCGATGCGCCGGCTGGGGATGACCCCGGACTTCGCCCGCCACCACTGCTACGACAACCTCACCGAGCGCGAGACCGAGGTGCTGGGCACGCTGCTGATGGAGCATGTGGTGCCGACCTCGCCGGACCACGGGCTGCCGCTCCAGGGCCGGGCGGCCGAACTCGCCGCGGCGCTCGGCCCGGCGCTGGGCCACGTGCGCACCTACCGCGCCACCAGTGCCGACCGCGCCGCCGGCGCCGTCAGTGGTGGCGTCAGCGCCGACGGTGGCGTACGCGGTGAACCGGGCGGTGACGCCGGTGTTTGACCTCGTGTATCTCTGCTTCGGCGCCGCCGCCTGGACGATGGCCGGATACAAGGCCCGGGCCTGGTTCCGCGACCGCGCCAACGCCGATCTCGGCCTGGCCTGTGTGATGACGGCGGCCGTGGCGAATGTGTTCCTGCTCTCCGCGCCCAGCGTCTACCGCTGGTTCGACGGCCTGGTGGGCGTCGCCAATCTCGCCATGGTCCTCCTCTACTCCTCCGTCGTGGTGTTCGCCACCGGTGCCCTGGTGCTGCTGCTGCGCTGGACGGGGTCGGCGGTGCGGCCGGTCGTGGTGGTCGCCGCCGTGGCCGTGGCATGGACCGTGGCCATCGTCGGCTTCGCGGTCGGCCGCCCGGACGCGGTCGAGCACCCCCGCGATTTCAGCACCGCCTACGCCGACGCCCCGGGAGTGGTCCTCTTCCTGGTGCTGTATCTGGCCATTTTCGGAGCCGGTCTGGCGGGGCTCGGCATCCTCTGCCCGCGCTATGCCGCCAGCCTGCGCGGCTCTTGGCTGGCCCGGGGGCTGCGGGTGCTGGCCGCCGGATGCTGGCTGGGACTGGCGTACTGCGCCTGCAAGCTGATCGGTTTTGTCTTCTCCTGGGCGGGCCGTGAGCTGTACTGGCTTTCCAACGGCGTGGCTCCGCTGACCGCCTCGGTCGCCGCGCTCCTGGTGCTGGCCGGTTTCGCCATCCCCGCCGTCGGGCCGCGGGCCTCGGCATGGCGCCGCTTCCGGCGGCTGCGGCCGCTGTGGCGGGAGGTCACCGCACAGGCCCCCGAGGTGTCCATGGGCCACTCCCGCTGGACCGGCTGGTGGCCGTTCGCGGACCTCGAGTGGCGGGCCAACCGTCAGATGGCGGAGATCCGTGACGTCCAGCGCGGCGTACGGCGCCATGTGGAGGCCACCGTCCTGGAGATCGCGCATGTCAAGGCCGGCGCGGCGCGACTCGACGATTGGCAACTTGCTGCCGTAGTGGAAGCAGCGGCGCTCAGACGCGGTTTGCTGAATCAAGCAGCGGGACATGTGCCGGAGTCCGCGGCGGACAGCGTGGTGATGACGACAGGGGCCGAACTGGTGGAGGAGCACGAGCACCTGGCCCGCGTCGCCGACGTCTATCACCTGCCGCTCGTGGACGAGGTGCTCGCGGAACTGAGGGAGGGGACCGCCGCCCAGCGGCGGTGAACGGGGGGATCACAGACGAGGTGGCCCTGGACGGGGGTCGGGGCCGCCCGTGGCACAGGCGGCGCCGGGGGGATTCAGCCCCGGCGCCGCCTCCCGGCCACCACCACGCGCATCCGTGCGCATCGCCCGGACGGGCTGAAACGCCCCGCCCGTTCAGGCCCGGAGGACGCCACCGCCTAGAGTCGGGATCCATGCAGAACACCGCGCAGGCCGCCGGAACGGACGGCCCGGAGCTCGTTGACACCGCCCCGATGATCGAGGACCTCTACCCGGCCCTGGCCACGCTCCGCGAGGCCGGTCCGGTCCATCGGATCGCCGGCGCCGACGGACGTCCCGCCTGGCTGGTGACCCGTTACGAGGATGTGCGGCGGCTGCTCGCCGATCCGCGCCTGGCCCTGGACAAGCGCCACGCCGCCCCGGGCAACTTCCGCGGCTTCTCCCTGCCGCCCGCCCTCGACGCCAATCTGCTCAACATGGACCCGCCGGACCACACCCGGGTGCGCCGGCTGGTGGTCAAGGCGTTCACCCCCGGCCGCGTGGAGCGGATGCGGGAACCGGTCCGGCGGATCGCCGACGGGCTGCTCGACGCCATCGAGTCCGAGGGCCGCGCGGACCTGCTGGCCGCCTACGCCGGACAGCTTCCCATCATCGTCATCTGCGATCTGCTCGGCGTCCCGCAGCGCGACCAGCGCGACTTCCGGGCCTGGAGCGACGCCCTGATCACCCCCGATCCGGCGCGGCCGCAGGCGGCGAAGGAAGCGGTCGGCAGCATGCTCGGCTTCTACACCGGGCTGATCGCGAAGAAGCGCGCCGAGCCCGGGGACGATCTGCTCTCGGATCTGATCCGGGTCCGCGACGACGAATCCGGGGACGGCGACGGCAGGCTCACCGAGGACGAACTGACCTCGCTCGCCTTCCTCATCCTCCTCGCGGGCTACGAGAACACCGTCCATCTCATCGCCAACTCGGTGCTCACCCTCCTCGATCACCCCACGGTCCTGAAGAAGCTGCGCACGGATCCGGACGGTCTCGCGGCCGCCTTCGACGAACTGGCGCGGTACGAGGGCCCGGCGTCGCTCGGGATCCGCCGCTTCCCCCTCGAGGAGATCGAGATCGGCGGTGTGACCATCCCCGCCGGGGAGACCGTGCTGCTGTCGATGGCCTCCGCACACCGGGACCCGGCCCAGTTCAAGGATCCGGACGACTTCAATCCACATCTTGGCCGGTCCGGTCACCTTGCGCTCGGCCATGGCATCCACTACTGCCTCGGCGCGCCCCTGGCCCGGATGGAGCTGGAAATCGCTCTGGGCACGCTGCTTCGGCGTTTTCCGGGGCTGCGGCTGGACGTCCCGAGGGAGCGGCTCCGGTGGCGGCCGTCGATCCGCGCGCGTGGCCTGATCTCGCTGCCCGTCGCATGGTGAAACGGGGAAGGGAACACGTTTTTGATGCATAACCCCCCGCCGATGCGGTAAAAAGGTCTTCGAGCCCGCCCGGTGTGCATCCCCCGTCGCACCGGGCGGGCCTCTGTGTGCCCGAGGCGGTCCCCTGTCCGAGGCGGTCCCCTGTCCGAGGCGGTCCCCTGTCCGAGGCGGTCCCCTGTCCGGGGCGCTCGCCGGCCATGGGTGTCCGTTCCGCACCCCGCGCCGGGCCCATCCGCCGCACCCGCCCCGGCCGTGGGCGGCCGCCACTACGGAAATCCCTAGAGCACACCCCTGAGATCACT
>NZ_JAHLEM010000554.1 GCF_018883605.1 Streptomyces niphimycinicus
GGGCGCTCGCCGGCCATGGGTGTCCGTTCCGCACCCCGCGCCGGGCCCATCCGCCGCACCCGCCCCGGCCGTGGGCGGCCGCCACTACGGAAATCCCTAGAGCACACCCCTGAGATCACTAGAGAGTAAGCTCACAGGCTTAACCCCTGCTCCGGCTTTAGTGGACCCCATTAGCCTCCTCCTATGACGGTCCTGCCCGACGGGCTTCCCCTAGCCGACGATTTCCCGGAAGTGACGCGAGACCAATGGCGTCACCTCGTCGAAGGCGTGCTGCGTAAAACCGGCACATCGGACGCCGTGGGCGCCGAGGCCGAAGAGGCCCTCGCGACCGCGCTCGAGGACGGCATCACCGTCCACCCCCTCTACACCGCCGAAGACGCGCCCCAGGACGCCGGATTCCCCGGCTTCGCGCCCTTCGTGCGCGGCGGCCGGGCCGAGGGCTCCGCCGTATCCGGCTGGGACGTACGCCAGCGCCACGCCCACCCCGATCCGGCGCGCACCAACCAGGCGATCCTCGCCGACCTGGAGAACGGCGCCGGCTCCATCTGGCTCGCGGCCGGCGCGGCCGGGGTGCCCGTGGACGGGCTGCCCGAGGCCCTCAAGGGGGTCTATCTCGACCTCGCCCCCGTCGCGCTCGACGCGGGCGCCGACTTCGAGGACGCCGCCCGCGCCCTGCTGCGGCTCTACGCCGGCCGTGAGGTGCCGCCCGGTGCCGCGCTCGGCAACCTCGGCGCCGACCCGCTGGGGCTCGTCGCCCGTACCGGACGCGACGACGGCCTGGCCGGGCAACTGGCCGCCGCGGCCGACCTGGCCGGGATCTGCCACCGCGACCACCCCGGGGTGACGGCCTTCGCCGTGGACGCCCTGCCGTACCACGAGGCGGGCGCCGGGGCGGCCCAGGAGCTCGGCTGCTCCCTCGCCGCCGCGGTGGCGTATCTGCGCACCCTGACCGAGGCCGGGCTGAGCGTCGAAGCCGCCTGCGCCCAGATGGAGTTCCGCTACGCGGCCACCGCCGACCAGTTCCTCACCATCGCCAAGCTCCGGGCCGCCCGCCGCCTGTGGGCGCGCGTGGCGCAGGCGTGCGGTGCGCCGTCCGAGGCGCGCGCCCAGCGTCAGCACGCGGTGACCTCCCCGGTGATGATGACCCGGCGCGACCCCTGGGTGAACATGCTGCGCACCACCGTCGCCACCCTCGCCGCGGGCGTCGGCGGCGCGGACGCGGTCACCGTGCTGCCCTTCGACAGCGCGATCGGCCTCCCCGACGACTTCGCCCGCCGCATCGCCCGCAACACCTCCACGATCCTGCTGGAGGAGTCGCATCTGGCCCGGGTGATCGACCCGGCCGGCGGCTCCTGGTACGTCGAGAAGCTCACCGACGACGTCGCCCGCGCCGCCTGGGCCTGGTTCCAGGAGATCGAGCGCGCCGGGGGGATGGCCGCGGCCCTCGCCTCCGGGCTGGTCCGCGACCGGCTCGCCGAGACCTGGGCGCGCCGCGGCCGCGACCTCGCCCGCCGCAAGGAGCCGATCACCGGCGTCAGCGAGTTCCCGAACCTCGCCGAGCGGCCCGTCGAGCGCGAGCCCGTCCCCGAGCCGCCCAGCGGCGGACTGCCGAGGGTGCGCCGCGACGAGGCGTACGAGGCGCTGCGCACCCGCGCCGACGCCCAGTTGGCGGCCGAGGGCAGCCGGCCCAGGATCTTCCTGGCCGCGCTGGGCCCCGCCGCCGCGCACACCGCCCGCGCCTCCTTCGCCGCCAACCTCTTCCAGGCCGGCGGGATCGAGGCGGTCCACGAACCCGCCACCGTGACCGCGGAGACGGTCGCCGAGGCGTTCGCCGCCAGCGGCGCGAGCGTGGCCTGCCTGTGCTCCAGCGACAAGCTGTACGCGCAGGAGGCGGCGGCCGTGGCCGAGCGGCTGAAGGCGGCCGGGGCGACCCGGGTCTACCTGGCCGGACGGCCGGGCACACAACAGGATGAGTACGAACGGGCCGGAGTGGACGGATACGTCTTCGCGGGCTGCGACGCGGTCGAGGTGCTCTCCTCGGCTCTGAACACCATGGGGGTGGCGTGATGGCCGGCGCTCCGGCGGAGCCGGGGAAGATCCCGGACTTCTCGGCGGTCGATCTGGACGGACCGGCCGAAGGCCCGGTGCCCGGCTCCGGCGACTGGGCCGCCGCGCTACAGAACAGCGTGGGCAAGGGCGTGGAGGACCTGGTGTGGGACACCCCCGAGGGCATCGGGGTCAAACCGCTCTACACCGCCGAGGACCTCCAGGGCGTCGACTTCCTGGGCACCTACCCCGGCGCCGCGCCCTATCTGCGCGGCCCGTACCCGACGATGTACGTCAACCAGCCCTGGACCATCCGGCAGTACGCGGGCTTCTCCACCGCCGAGGAGTCCAACGCCTTCTACCGCCGCAACCTCGCGGCCGGCCAGAAGGGCCTGTCGGTCGCCTTCGACCTGCCCACCCACCGGGGCTACGACAGCGACCACCCCCGGGTGACCGGCGACGTCGGCATGGCGGGCGTGGCCATCGACTCCATCTACGACATGCGGCAGCTCTTCGACGGCATCCCGCTGGACAAGATGAGCGTGTCGATGACGATGAACGGCGCGGTGCTGCCCGTGCTGGCGCTCTACATCGTGGCCGCCGAGGAACAGGGCGTACCGCCCGAGAAGCTGGCCGGGACCATTCAGAACGACATCCTCAAGGAGTTCATGGTCCGCAACACCTACATCTATCCGCCGCAGCCGTCGATGCGGATCATCTCCGACATCTTCTCCTTCACCTCGCAGCGGATGCCGCGCTACAACTCCATCTCCATCTCCGGCTACCACATCCAGGAGGCCGGAGCCACGGCCGATCTGGAGCTGGCGTACACCCTGGCCGACGGTGTGGAGTATCTGCGGGCCGGCCGGGACGCCGGGATGGACGTGGACGCCTTCGCGCCCCGGCTGTCGTTCTTCTGGGCGATCGGCATGAACTTCTTCATGGAGGTCGCCAAGCTGCGGGCGGCGCGGCTGCTGTGGGCCAAGCTGGTCAAGCAGTTCGACCCGAAGAACCCCAAGTCGCTGTCGCTGCGCACCCATTCGCAGACCTCCGGCTGGTCGCTGACCGCCCAGGACGTCTACAACAATGTGGCGCGCACCTGCGTGGAGGCCATGGCCGCCACCCAGGGCCACACCCAGTCGCTGCACACCAACGCGCTGGACGAGGCGCTCGCGCTGCCCACCGACTTCTCCGCCCGGATCGCCCGCAACACCCAGATCCTGCTCCAGCAGGAGTCGGGCACCACCCGGGTCATCGACCCGTGGGGCGGCAGCGCGTACGTCGAGAAGCTGACGTACGACCTGGCGCGGCGGGCCTGGCAGCACATCGAGGAGGTCGAGGCGGCCGGTGGCATGGCCAAGGCCATCGACGCGGGCATCCCCAAGCTGCGCGTCGAGGAGGCCGCCGCCCGCACCCAGGCGCGGATCGACTCCGGCCGCCAGCCGGTGATCGGTGTCAACAAGTACCGCATCGACAGCGATGAGCAGCTCGAGGTCCTCAAGGTCGACAACTCGGCGGTGCGCACCCAGCAGATCGAGAAGCTGCGGCGGCTGCGCGCCGAGCGCGACGAGGCCGTCTGCCAGGACGCGCTGCGCGCCCTGACCGCGGCGGCCCGGTCCGGTCCGGGCGCGGGTCTGGAGGGCAATCTGCTGGCGCTCGCCGTGGACGCCGCCCGCGCCATGGCGACCGTCGGCGAGATCTCCGACGCGCTCGAGGCGGTCTATGGGCGCCACTCGGGGCAGATCCGTACGATCTCCGGTGTGTACCGAGAAGAGGCCGGAGCATCCTCCGGCGTGAGCCGCACCCGCGCGCTGGTGGAGAAGTTCGAGAGCGCCGAGGGCCGCCGCCCCCGCATCCTGGTCGCCAAGATGGGCCAGGACGGCCATGACCGCGGCCAGAAGGTGATCGCCACCGCCTTCGCCGACCTGGGCTTCGACGTCGACGTCGGCCCGCTGTTCCAGACCCCGGAGGAGGTCGCGCGGCAGGCGGTGGAGGCCGATGTGCACATCGTCGGCGTGTCGTCGCTCGCGGCCGGCCACCTCACGCTGGTGCCCGCGCTGCGCGAGCAACTGGCCGAGGCGGGGCGCGAGGACATCACCATCGTGGTCGGCGGGGTCATCCCGCCGCACGACGTCCAGACCCTGCACGACGCCGGCGCCGCCGCCGTCTTCCTGCCGGGCACGGTCATCCCGGACGCCGCCCATGACCTGGTGCGGAAGCTGGCCGCCGGCCTCGGTCACGAGCTGTAGTCCATGCCAAGGACGATCGACATCGAGGAGTACGCCAAGGGCGTGCTCGACGGCCATCGCGCGTATATCGCCCGTGCGATCACGCTCGTCGAGTCCACCCGGCCCGACCACCACGACCTCGCCCAGCGGCTGCTGGTCGAGCTGCTGCCGCACACCGGCGGGGCGCGGCGGATCGGGATCAGCGGGGTGCCCGGGGTGGGCAAGTCCACCTTCATCGACGCCCTGGGCACCATGCTCACCGGGACCGGCCACAAGGTCGCGGTGCTCGCCGTCGACCCTTCCTCCACCCGCACCGGCGGCTCCATCCTGGGTGACAAGACCCGGATGGAGCGGCTGGCGGTCGACCCCGACGCCTTCGTACGGCCCTCGCCCAGCGCCGGGACGCTGGGCGGGGTCGCCCGCGCCACCCGCGAGTCCATGGTCGTCATGGAGGCCGCGGGCTATGACGTGGTGCTGGTGGAGACCGTGGGCGTGGGCCAGTCCGAGACCGCGGTGGCCAATATGGTCGACTCCTTCCTGCTGCTCTCCCTGGCCCGCACCGGCGACCAGCTACAGGGCATCAAGAAGGGCGTCCTGGAGCTGGCCGACGTGGTCACCATCAACAAGGCCGACGGCCCCCACGCGCGGGACGCCAAGTCGGCGGCCCGTGAGCTGGCGGGCGCGCTGAGGCTGCTCCAGCCCGCGGACGCGCCCTGGAACCCGCCGGTGCTCACATGCAGCGCCCGCGAGTCCACCGGGCTCGACGTGGTGTGGGAGCGCCTGGAGCAGCACCGCCGGGTGCTGGAGGCCACCGGCGCGCTGCACGCCAAGCGGCGCGACCAGCAGGTCGACTGGACCTGGTCGATGGTGCGCGACCAACTGCTCGCGCGGCTGCACGCCCACCCCGAGGTGCGGCGGCTCGGACCCGAGCTGGAACAGCGGGTCCGCGAGGGCACGCTGACGGCCACGCTGGCGGCGGACCGGCTGCTGGAGGCGTTCCAGGGCCCGGCCGACGGTGGAGCGTTCCAGCCCCCGGCTGACGGTGGATGAGGCGTCACTGCCGGACGCGGCGCGGGTCGGCCCCTTCTTCGCGCTGCGCACCGGCGGCGGCGATCCGGAGGCGGAGGGGTACGCACGGATCGGCGAGGCGTACCGGCTGACCGGCGCGGGCACCGCCGGGCCCGTACTGCGCGCCCGGGTCGAGGCGGTCGCCGCGAGCCTGCGCACCGATGAGCCGAGGGTCGCGGCCTCGCTCGTCTTCCAGGGGCTCGCCGCCCGGGTGTGGTCCCTCGCGCTCGGCCCGGCGACCCTCTCCGGCGGGGTGCCCCACCTCCGGCCCGACCGGCTGTGGTGGAACCCCGGGCGGGTCGCCCCCGACGACCTGTGGTGGCCCGGCGCGCCGCCGGTGATGGGCGAACCGGGAGGACTCGCCGGTCCGGTGGGCACCGCGGCAATCGTCCATCTGGTGCCGCTGCACCAGGCCATCGAGCGGGCCTACCGGGTCTCGGGGCGGCTGCTGTGGGGCAACGCGGCCTCGGCGCTGGCCGGTTCGCTGCGGGTACTGCACGACTGGTGCCGGGCGCACGGCCGCGCCGAGGCGGCGGACCGGGCCGTCGAGCT
>NZ_JAHLEM010000555.1 GCF_018883605.1 Streptomyces niphimycinicus
CACGGCCGCGCGCGGCCGCGGCCGCATCGGGTTCGGCACCCGGTTCCGTACCCGGTTCCGTACCCGGCCGCGTGCCGGGGCCCAGCGCGGCGCTGCCCCGCGCAGCGGAGGCGCGCTGCACGCGGGGGCCTGGTGGCTGTGGGCGCTCGGGCTGGCCACGGCCGCGTCCCGGACCACCAACCCGCTGCTGCTGGGGCTGCTCATCGCGGTCGCGGGCTATGTGGTGGCCGTACGCCGCACGGACGCCCCGTGGGCCCGCTCGTACACCGCGTTCCTCAAGCTGGGCCTTGTGGTGCTGGCCATCCGGCTGTTCTTCGCGGTCTTCTTCGGCTCGCCGATCTCCGGGACGCGGGTGCTCTTCACGCTCCCCGAAGTCCCGCTGCCCCACTGGGCGCAGGGGGTGCGGATCGGCGGCCGGGTGTCGGCCGAGGGGCTGGTGTTCGCGCTGTACGACGGGCTGCGGCTGGCCACCCTGCTGATCTGCGTCGGCGCCGCGAACGCGCTGGCCAGCCCGGCGCGGCTGCTCAAGTCGCTGCCCGGCGCGCTCTACGAGGCCGGGGTGGCGGTCGTGGTGGCGATGACCTTCGCACCGCATCTGGTGGCGGACGTCCAGCGGCTGCGCTCCGCCCGTCGGCTGCGCGGCCGCCCCGACCGCGGGGTGAAGGCGCTGCTTCAGGTCGGACTGCCGGTGCTGGAGGGCGCGCTGGAACGGTCGGTGGCCCTGGCGGCGGCGATGGACGCGCGCGGCTACGGCCGCACCGCCCAGGTCCCGCCCGCCGTCGCCCGTACCACCACGGCGCTGACGCTGGGCGGGCTGCTCGGCGTCTGCTGCGGTACGTACGGCCTGCTCGCGGCCGAGGGCGCGGGCTACGGTCTGCCACTGCTGCTCGCGGGCCTCGCCGCCGCGCTCGGCGGACTGTGGCTGGGCGGCCGCCGCTCGGTGCGCAGCCGCTACCGCCCGGACCGCTGGGGCGTCCGGGCGTGGCTGGTGGCGGGGTCGGGTGCGGCGGTCGCGGCATTGATGATCCGGGCCGCCTCCTACGCCCCGGGGGCCCTCCAGCCATCCGTCGTCCCGCTCACCGCCCCGACGCTGCCACTGTGGCCCGCGGCCGGGGTGCTGCTGGGCCTGCTCCCGGCCTTCGCGGCCCCGGCCCCGCCACGGCCCACACCCCCCGAGCCCCTCCCAACGTCCAACGCCCCCGCCGCACCGGCCCCGGGCCGGGATCGACAGCGCCCGGCGTCGCCGGGCCCTGGCCGGAGCGCCCGGCCCGTTGCCGAGCCGGGGCCGGGACCACAACCGGGACCGGGCGGCACGGCGGCGGAACCGCGCGCGGATACGGCCGCTGACCCACTTTCCGACAACCACCCCACCGCACACACCCCGCCCGGCGCCCAAGGCGATGCGCGAGCCGGGGCGGGGGCCGAGGAGGCCAGCCCGTGATCCGGTTCGAGCAGGTGTCGGTCCAGTACGACGGGGCGGCGCGGCCCGCCCTCTCCGGGGTGGATCTGACCGTTCCCGAGGGGGAGTTGTGTCTGCTCGTCGGCCCGTCCGGGGTCGGTAAGTCGACACTGCTGGGTGCCGTCTCCGGTCTCGTACCGCATTTCACCGGTGGCACCCTGCGCGGCCGTGTCACCGTCGCGGGCCGCGACACCCGTACCCACAAGCCGCGCGAACTGGCCGACGTCGTCGGCACCGTGGGCCAGGACCCGCTCGCGCACTTCGTCACCGACACCGTCGAGGACGAGCTGGCCTACGGCATGGAGTCCCTCGGCATCGCGCCGGACACCATGCGCCGCCGGGTCGAGGAGACCCTCGATCTGCTGGGCCTCGCCGAGTTGCGGGACCGTCCCATCGCCACGCTCTCCGGCGGGCAGCGGCAGCGCGTGGCGATCGGTTCGGTGCTCACCACCCACCCCCGCGTCCTGGTCCTCGACGAACCGACCTCCGCCCTCGACCCGGCCGCCGCCGAGGAGGTACTGGCCGTGCTTCAGCGGCTGGTGCACGACCTGGGGACCACGATCCTGATGGCCGAGCACCGCCTGGAGCGGGTGGCGCAGTACGCGGACCAGATGATCCTGCTGCCCTCCCCCGGCGCCGCCCCGCTGTCCGGCGCACCGGCCGAACTGCTGCCGGTGTCACCCGTCCAGCCGCCCGTGGTGGCGCTGGGCGGCCTCGCGGGGTGGCGGTCGCCGATGCCGCTGTCCGTACGGGACGCGCGCCGCAAGGCGGGGCCGCTGCGGGAGCGGCTGGCATCGCTCACCCCCCGTGCGGTGGCCGATCCGCCGCCGGGCGATCCGGTGGGCGAGGTGGCGCGGCTGTCCGTGCGCCACGGCCGGGTCGAGGCGCTGCGCGGAGTGGACCTGTCGGTGCGGCCGGGCGAGACGGTGGCGCTGATGGGACGCAACGGGGCGGGCAAGTCCACGCTTCTGGCCAGTCTGGTCGGGCTGTACGAACCCGCCTCGGGGTCGGTACGGGTCGGCCCGGCCCGCGCCGTACCGCACCGCACCCGCCCCGCCGAACTCCTGCGCCAGGTCGGCCTCGTACCGCAGGAGCCGCGCGATCTGCTCTACGCGGACACGGTCGCCGCCGAATGCGCGGCGGCCGACCAGGACGCGGGCGCGGCGCCCGGCACCTGCCGTGAACTGGTCGGCCGACTGCTGCCGGAGGTGGCGGACACCGCCCACCCCCGCGATCTGTCGGAGGGGCAGCGGCTGGCGCTGGCCCTGTCCGTCATCCTCACCGCCCGCCCACCCCTGCTGCTGCTCGACGAGCCGACGCGCGGGCTCGACTACGCGGCGAAGGCCCGGCTGGTGGAGATGGTGCGGGGACTGGCGGCGGACGGGCATGCGATCGTGCTGGCCACCCACGATGTGGAGCTGGCGGCCGAACTCGCCCACCGCGTCGTCATCCTGGCCGACGGCGAGGTGGTCGCGGACGGGCCCACGGCGGAGGTGGTGGTGTCCTCCCCCGCGTTCGCCCCGCAGGTGGCCAAGGTGCTGGCGCCGCTGCGGTGGCTGACGGTGCCACAGGTGCGCGAGGCGCTGGAGGGAACACCGTGAGCGGGCAGCGCCCCCTGAGCGACGAGCCACACCGGGCCACGACGTACGGCACACAGCCGACCGCGACACACGGCACGGCGCCGACCGCGACCTCCAGCGGCCGCATCCGGGCCGTGCGCCTCGGCCCCCGCTCCGTGGCGGCGCTCGCCCTCGTCTCCGCGATCGGTGTCGTCGCCTTCGGGTGGCCGCTGTTCGCACCGGGCGACTCCGGGATCACCACCCACGCCGCCGACGCTCCCTGGCTGTTCGCCGCGCTGCTTCCGCTCCTGCTGGCCGTGGTCGTGGCGACCATCGCGGACACCGGTCTGGACGCCAAGGCCATCGCGATGCTCGGGGTCCTGGCGGCGGCGGGCGCGGCCCTGCGGCCGCTGGGCGCGGGGACGGCCGGGATCGAGCCGATGTTCTTCCTGATGGTGCTCTCGGGGCGGGTGCTGGGCCCCGGTTTCGGCTTCGTCCTGGGCGCCGTGTCGATGTTCGCGTCCGCGCTGCTCACCGGCGGCGTGGGGCCGTGGATGCCGTTCCAGATGCTGGCCATGGGCTGGGTGTCGATGGGCGCGGGGCTGCTGCCGGGCGCCGCCCGGCTGCGCGGCCGGGCGGAGTCGCTGCTGCTCGCCGGGTACGGGGCGGTGGCGTCCGTGGCGTACGGGACGGTCATGAATCTCCAGGGCTGGACCCTGATGCAGGGCATGGCCTCGGGGATCTCCTACGTCCCCGGCGATCCGCTCGGCGACAACCTGGCCCGCTTCGTGGCGTACTGCCTGACCACCTCGCTGGGCTGGGACCTGCCGCGCTCCGTGGTCACGATGGTGCTCACGCTCACCCTCGGCGGCGCCATCCTCAAGGCCCTCCGCCGAGCGACCCGCCGCGCGGCCTTCGAAGCCCCGGCCACCTTCGAGGACTCTGTCACTCCCAAGGACCCGGCCCCTTCCGACGCCCCCTAGACGTCACCGGCGAAGCCCCCCGCCCGGCACGGCGGGCACCGTGGCGACGGTGGCCAGAACGGCCGCCGTCGCCACGGATGCCTCGACCGCTCAGCCCTTTCAGGCAGTGGCGACGCGGCCGGCGTAGCGCTGCGTCCAGGCGGCGTCGGCGTCGGCGGTGACGACCACGTCGTAGTACCCCTCCTGGGTCGGCCACATGACGACCTTCGTCTCGCCGTGAGCCACCGTGACGTTCTGCGTACCGCCGAGGTAGTCGTTGGCGGTGAGCGTGTAGTTCACCGGCTCGGTGCCGTCGTTGTGCAACGTGAGCCGCACCTGGACCTCGCGCTTGGTGCCCCCGCCCTTCAGCAGGTCGACCGCCACGCGCGGGAGGCCACCGTTCCGCTTTCCGGCGGGCGCGACCTGGCCGGCGAAGGAGCGCACAAAACCGTCGTTGGAGTAGATCGAGAACGCGTACTTGCCGTCGTTGGCCTTGGCGTCCCAGGTGTACTCACGTGGATTGCTCGCCGTGACGGTGAACGGCGTGTTGGAGAATGCCTGGTACTTGTCGGGGAAGACCTGGAAGCTCATGGCCTTGCCCTTCGGGCCGCCGGTCAGGGTCATCTTGGCGGTGACCTTGCCCGACGCCCGGTCCTCCGAGATCACCGCGTGCGGATGAAAGCTCAGCGGGCGCGGCTTCATATGGTCGGCGGCGATCGACGGCGACTTCTCGGCGACCGGGTCCGCGAAGGCGGCCGGCCCCGGTTGCGGGTGGGCGAAGTCGACCGCGCTGGTCAGGTCGCCCGCGATCGAGCGCCGCCAATCGCTGATGTTGGGGCACCGGAACGGCTTGCCGAGGTGGTCCGCCCAGGTCTCGAGGAACTTGATCGTCGAGGTGTGGTCGAAGACCTCCGAGGCGACGTACCCGCCGCGGGTCCACGGCGAGACCAGCAGCATCGGCACTCGCGGACCGAAGCCGAGCGGATAGTCGCCGGCGTACTCGCGGGCCGTGCCCGGCTCGGGCCACGGCGGCAGCACGTGGTCGAACTTCCCGTCGTTCTCGTCATAGTTGAGGATGAAGAGGGTGTGGTTCCAGATATCGGGATTGCTCTGGAGGATGTCGAGCACCTTCTTGGTGTAGCGCTCGCCGTGCAGGGTGTCCGCGTCCGGGTGCTCGGACCAGCCGTACGGTGCCACGATCCAGGAGACCGCCGGCAGCGGGTGTTCCGCGCCCGGCTGACAGGCGTCGTGGAGGTCTTTGAGGACCGCGTCGAGGTTCTCGTCGGAGTCGTCGTTCGGCGAGGTCATGCCGGAGTAGTACATGGCGTTGCCGCGCCAGATCAGCCCGGTGCCGGGCCGCAGCTTCGGGTCGTCGGGGCTCAGCCCCTCCGGTTCGAACCCCTTGAAGTACTTCAGCTCGTTGTCGCCGTAGTCGCCGACCCAGGTGCTGATGTAGCCCTGTCGCCCGTTGCCGCTGTTGTCGGAGTAGAGCCGCCAGTCGATGCCGACCTGCTGGAGCTGCTCGGCCACCGTGGTCCAGGGACGGGAGTAGTTGGACTCATCGGTGTTGCCCGTCTCGCTGTTGGCGGTACCGCTCCACAGGTACTTTCGATTGGGGTCGGTCGGCCCGAACTCGGAGCAGAAGTTCTGGTCGGCGATGGTGTACTGGGCGGCGACGGAGTGGTAGAAGCTCATGTAGGCGTCGCTGTGGTAGTTCATGCAGCTCGCGCCGCTGTGCCGCACCCACAGATCCCATTTGCGATGGTCGACGTCGCCCCACGGCCCGTGGTCGTTGCCCCAGGCGCCGTCGTCGACCTGCGGGGTGACGATATTGCCCTTGCCGTCCTTCTGCTGGAAGACGGTGGTGCCGTCCTGGAACCGCAGCACCTGCTTGTCGTTGAAGCCGCGTATGCCGGGGAATGTGCCGAAGTAGTGGTCGGTGGACCGGTTCTCCTGCATCAGGATCACGACATGCTTCAGATCGGACATGTTGCCCTTGAAGCCATTCGGCAGGTTATGCCCCGGCCTCGTGGCGGCGTACGCGTCGCCCGCCGCGGGGTTGGCGCCGAGCACCAGCGCCCCGGCGGCGGCCCCGGTGCCCTGGAGGAACCGGCGGCGGGTGGTGCCGGTCGTCGTCCCGGGTCTGTCGCCGGGCTCGGACTCGGGCGTCGGCATGATCGGATCAGGGGTCATCGAGGCTCCTCATATGAGCATGGACAGTCGGGGATGGATGGCGCACCCCGCTCATCGAAGCGAGTGGACCGCAACCCCGCATGAACACCGAGCGAGCCATAATCACCGGAAAGGTTGCCGACTTCTGTGCGGTGTGTGACCTGCACCGCGGCCTTCGAGGCCCCAGCCGCCTTCGAGGCCCCCGCCACCTTCGAATCTCCGGGCGCGGTCGAGGCCCCGACCACTTCCAACGGCCCGGCCGCCGTCGAGACCTCGGCCCCTTCCGACGCCCCCCAGGGCGCGTGAAGTCAGTTCGAGCGCGAGCGAGCGTCCCGGAACCAGGTCACCAGAATCAGAGCCGAGGTGACGTACATGACGACGCTGAAGTTGGCCACGGACTCGACGTACTGCTCGTAGCCGTCTGCGCGCAACTGAAGCGCGAGGGAACCAAGCGCGGTCCCGAGCGCCGCGGTGGCGCCGGCGGTGGCGACAAATGGAGCCTTCGTCATAAGTGCTTCCTCCAAGCCACGAGACGATTGATCAAACACCGACATTACATGCATCACCATGTCAGGATCCGAGTGGCTCGGCGGCGGCCCCTAGGCCCTGTCCGGCGGATCTTCGCGGGCCCGCGACGCCTGGCACGGCACCTCGCCGCGTTGTCGGGATCGTCCGAGTACGACCCGGTACGAGGACGACCCTCCGCCTTGCGATGCACCGCACCAGACGCCGCGGGCTGATCCGCGAAGATCCACCGGACAGGGCCTAGAGCCGCTGAATAATCGTCCCCGTGGCCAGCGCCCCGCCCGCGCACATCGTGATCAGCGCGAA
>NZ_JAHLEM010000556.1 GCF_018883605.1 Streptomyces niphimycinicus
ACCGCACCAGACGCCGCGGGCTGATCCGCGAAGATCCACCGGACAGGGCCTAGAGCCGCTGAATAATCGTCCCCGTGGCCAGCGCCCCGCCCGCGCACATCGTGATCAGCGCGAACTCCTTGTCCACGCGCTCCAGTTCATGCAGTGCCGTGGTGATCAGGCGCGCCCCGGTGGCCCCCACCGGATGCCCCAGCGCGATCGCGCCGCCGTTCACGTTCACCTTCGCCAGATCCTGCTCGAAGACCCGCGACCAGGACAGCACCACCGAGGCGAACGCCTCGTTGATCTCGACCAGGTCGATGTCCTTCAGCGTCATCCCGGCCTTGCCCAGCACCGCCTTCGTGGCGTCGACCGGCCCGTCCAGATGGAAGTGCGGATCGGTGCCGACCAGGGCCTGGGCCACGATGCGGGCGCGGGGGCGCAGCTTCAGCGCGCGGGCCATCCGCTTGGAGGCCCACAGCACCGCGCACGCGCCGTCGGAGATCTGGGAGGAGTTGCCCGCGGTGTGCACGGCGGCGGGCATGATGGGCTTGAGTCCGCTCAGCGCCTCCATGCTGGTGTCGCGCAGCCCCTCGTCCCGGTCGACGGCCCGCCACATGCCCTCTCCGGCGGTCTGCTCGTCCTCCGTCGTGGGCACCTGGACCGCGAAGGTCTCGCGCTTGAACCGCTCCTCCGCCCAGGCCCGCGCCGCCCGTTCCTGGGAGATCAGCCCGAGGGCGTCCACGTTCTCGCGGGTCAGGCCGCGGTGGCGGGCGATCCGCTCGGCCGCCTGGAACTGGTTGGGCAGATCCACGTTCCACTCCTCCGGGAACGGTTTGCCCGGACCGTGTTTGGAGCCGCTGCCCAGCGGCACCCGCGACATGGCCTCGACCCCGCAGCCGATGCCGATGTCGATGACACCGGTGGCGATCATGTTGGCCACCATATGGTTGGCCTGCTGCGACGAGCCGCACTGGCAGTCCACGGTCGTCGCCGCGGTCTCGTACGGCAGACCCATCGTCAGCCAGGCGGTGCGGGCGGGGTTCATCGACTGCTCCCCCGCATGGGTGACCGTACCGCCGACGATCTGCTCGACGCAGTCGGGCTGGATGCCGGTACGGGCGAGGAGTTCGCGATAGGTCTCGCCGAGCAGATAGGCGGGGTGGAGGTTGGCGAGCGCGCCTCCGCGCCTGCCAATGGGGGTGCGTACGGCTTCGACGATGATGGGTTCCGCGGCCATGGCTGTCTCGTCCTCTCATCGCATCCGCGGGGCTCCCGGCAGCGCCCGCGCCAGAACTAGTACGCGTTCTAGTTCTTCAGCTCAGTCTGCTGAGCCCCGGCCCGGCGGCGCAAGGGTTGTGCAGGGTTTGAGCGGACCTGGAGCGGCATCAATCCCCCGAAACAATGGCCGCGTTCTCTCTTGCGACTTGTAGAACCCGTTACTACGTTGCGGACACTTCTGATAGGCCGTCAGATCTCCCAGTCAGATCTCTGGAGTGGCCATGTCCTGTCCAGCGCTCCCCGAAGGCTTCGACCTCACCGACCCCGACCTCCATCAGCATCGGGTGCCACTCCCGGAGCTCGCCCGGCTGCGGCAGACCGCCCCGGTGTGCTGGATCCCCCAGCCACACGGCCTCGCGGGCTTCGGCGACGACGGCTACTGGGCGGTCACCCGCCACGCCGATGTCAAGGAGGTCTCCACCCGGCCGGAAATCTTCTCCTCCCACGCCAACACCGCCATCATCCGCTTCAACGAGCACATCCAGCGGGACCAGATCGAGGTCCAGAAGCTGATCATGCTGAACATGGACCCGCCCGAGCACACCCGGGTGCGCCAGATCGTCCAGCGCGGCTTCACCCCGCGCGCCATCCGCGCCCTGGAGGACGCCCTGCGCGACCGCGCGGAGCGCATCGTGGCAGGGGCCCGGGAGAGCGGCAGCGGGGACTTCGTCACCGATATCGCCTGCGAACTGCCGCTCCAGGCGATCGCCGAGCTGATCGGCGTCCCCCAGCAGGACCGGTCCAAGATCTTCGACTGGTCCAACAAGATGGTCGCGTACGACGATCCGGAACTGGCCATCACCGAGGAGATCGGCGCCGAGTCGGCCATGGAGCTGATCTCGTACGCCATGAACCTCGCCGCCGACCGCAAGGCGTGCCCGGCCAAGGACATCGTCAGCCGGCTGGTGGCCGCCGAGGACGAGGGCAATCTGGGCTCGGACGAATTCGGCTTCTTCGTGCTGCTGCTGGCCGTCGCGGGCAACGAGACCACCCGCAACGCCATCAGCCACGGAATGCACGCCTTCCTCACCCACCCCGACCAGTGGGAGCTGTTCAAGGCCGAGCGCCCCGCCACCGCCGCCGACGAGATCGTGCGCTGGGCCACCCCCGTGATGTCCTTCCAGCGCACCACCACCCAGGACACCGAACTGGGCGGACAGCGCATCGGGGCGGGCGCGCGGGTCGGGGTCTTCTACTCCTCCGCCAACAACGACCCCGATGTCTTCGCCCGCCCCGAAGAGTTCGACATCACCCGCGACCCCAACCCCCATCTGGGCTTCGGCGGCGGCGGACCGCACTTCTGCCTCGGCAAGAGCCTGGCGGAGCTGGAGATCCGGCTGATCTTCCAGGCCATCGCGGACACCCTCCCGGACATCCGGCTCGCGGGTGAGCCCCGGCGGCTGCGGTCGGCCTGGCTGAACGGGATCAAGGAGCTGAGGGTGACCTACACCTGACGTCTTCCCCGTCCCGTCCCGCGAGGCGGCCCGAAGTCCGGGGATTCCTCACCTGGAGCTGCGAAACCTAGAGCTGCGAACCCCCACCGTCGACCGGCAGCTCCGTTCCCGTCGAGAAGGTCGCGCCGAACGCCAGATACGCCACCGCGGCGGCCACTTCCTCGGACGACCCCAGCCGCTGCATCGGGATGGTGCTCCGGTAGGTGTCCTTCATCGTCTCGAGGACGTCGGCGGGTACGGTGCGGTCCAGGATGCCGGTGTCGATCGGACCGGGGCTCACGGCATTGACCCGCACCTTGCGCGGCAGCAGCTCACGGGCCAGCGTGCGGGTCATCGACCGCAGGGCCGCCTTGCTCGCCGAGTAGACACTGAGCTCGTCGACGCCCAGGACGTTCACCACCGACGTGGTGAGGACCACGCCGCTTCCCTCGCGCAACAGCGGCGCCAGCGCCTGCACCGTGAAGTACGGGCCCTTGGTGTTGATGGCGAACAGCGCGTCGTACATCTCCTCCGTCGTCGAGTCGAACGGCGCGGACGCGGTGACGCCCGCGTTGACGAACAGCGCGTCCACCGCGCCGAACCGCTCCTGGACCGTGCCGGCCAGCGCCTTGATGTCCGTCAGGGACGCGGCGTCGCTGCGGACGGCGATCGCCTTGTCCCCCAACTGCTCCAGCGCGGTGTCCAGGGTGGACCGGGTGCGGCCGGTGATCAGTACCTGTGCCCCACCGTCCGCGAACAACCGGGCCGCGGTCAGGCCGATACCGCTGCTTCCGCCCGTGATCACGATCTTCTTGCCGTCATAAGTGGTCATGCCCGCAAGCCAAATATCCACCGGCACACCCTGTCCAAGACCTGTTCCGCATGCCGCCATGCCCCAGGCGTATGACGGCACGCGACGTACGCTGGGCGAATGGACCTCGATCTGCGGCTCGTGCGCTATTTCACGGTCGTGGCGGAGTACGGCAACTTCGGCCGGGCCGCCATCGGGCTGCACCTGGCGCAGCCGTCGCTGAGCCGCCAGATCCAGCGTCTGGAGGCTCAGCTCGGGGTCCGGCTTTTCGACCGCTCGCCGCAGGGCACCAGCCTCACCGACGCCGGTCGGGCATTCCTGCCCGGGGCCCGGACACTGCTCCACGAGGCCGAGCAGGCCGCTCGCACCGCCAGAGCCGCCGTCCAGCCCCGTACCATCACCGTCGGCTACGCCGAAGGACTGGTCATCACCGCCTGGGTGCAGGAACTGCGCCGCCGCCACCCCGACCACCGGATCCGCACCCGGCACCTCGACTGGCGGGATACGCGCGCCCTCGCCGAGGGGCGGATCGAGGCCCTCGTCGCGTACCGGCCCCTGCCCTTCCCCACGGACGGCTTCCGGGTGACAAAGCTCCATGAGGAATCGCGGGTACTTCTCACCTCGGCGAGTCATCGTCTGGCGCACGAGAAGGCCGTCAGCCTGCGGGCTCTGGCGGACGAGGGACTGGTGGCCTGCGCCGGCACTCCGGTGGTCTGGGGCACGCCCAAGCCGGTCGGCGACCGCCCGGCACCACCCCCGCCCGCGATCGACGACGCTTACGAGGACAAGCTGGAACTCATCGCCACCGGCCACTGTGTCGCGATCTTCCCGGCCGGCGATCGACGCGCCGCCGTGCGCGAGGACATCGCCCTGGTGCCCGTCACCGACATCGACCCCTGCGAGGTCGTGCTCGTCACGCGCGCCGACGACCCCGACCCGCTGCTCGGATCGCTGGAAGACGCCGCCCGTACATTGCTCGCCACAACCCCCCGGACGCGGGCACACTGACCGCCATGAGCGAGATGTACGGTCCGCACGGCGCGGCGGGCGATCGGCGAGGACTCTTCGACTTCATAGCCCTGACCGCCCGCCTTCGTGAGATCGAGCGCGCCAACAACGCCACCCCGGAGCGCAAGGAAAGCGTCGCGGAGCACTCCTGGCATCTGGCGATGGTGAGCTGGATACTGCACGGCGAGTTCGAACGCGAGGCCGGGCGGCGGCTCGACCTCACCAAGATGCTCAAGCTGTGCCTGATGCACGACCTCGTCGAGATGGACGCGGTGGAGCGGGGCGCCGAAAGCGGTGAGCCCCCGCGCTTCGCCGCGCTCCCCGCGCCGCTCGGCACCGAACTGCCCGCGCTGTGGCGGGAGTACGAGGAGGGCCGTACGCCCGAGGCATGTCTGGTGCGCGGGGTGGACCGGCTCAACCCCACCCTGATGCGCTGCCTGACCGGCCAGGGCTGGGGCGATATGGCCACCGACAGCCACGCCCCCGTGGACGCCGAGGCGCTGGACGGGCTGCATCTGCCACGGGTCGGCGTGAGCGAGACACTGCGCGCGCTGTACGAGGAGATCAGGAACGCCTCGGTGGAGGGCGGGCTGCTGCCGCCGTAAGGCCCGCCCTCCGGAAACCCGAGGCGCCCCCGGAACGCCGCTACTTGAACGGCACGTTGACGCACGCCAACCGGGCGCCGGCCTGCCCGGCCTTGCCCGACGTGGTGTCCGTCGCATGCTTGTGGATCACCACGGAACGGGCCTCACCGGACCTGAAGTTCCACTTCACCCAGGACTTGGCCCAGCCCTTGCCGGAGCTGTTGGTGGTGATGTCCAGCCACACCTCGTTGTGCGGGTTGGCGTACTTCGGGTTGGTCGAGGGCTGCTTGGGGTCCTTCTTGTTCTGGTAGTGCGGCCCCGCCGCGTCGGGCTTGGTGCCACACGGCTTCGTATGGACATGGATCCCGAAGTGGTGGTCGGCCGCCAGGCCACGCACGCTGATGAAAACGAACGTGCCCTTGTGCATCGGGTAGTGGCCGTGCTCCTCCCCACCTTCGTGGTGCTTCTTCAATGCCTCGCCGCTCAGCCGCGCCTCCGCGATGAAAACCGACGCGGACGTCGGCACCAGCGACTTGTCGTACGTCACCGCACCGGCGGTCTTCGCCTGTGACGACGGCTGGAAACTGTCGTGGACGATGACGAAGGGGTGCGGCGGCGCGGCGGCAGCGGGGGTCGCTATGGCCATCGAAGCACCCATCGCGACCGCCGCGGTTACTGCCTTCACCAGGGACATCGTTGATCCCTCCTCGGTCGGGGTCCCCGCTTCCCCGTCTCGATTCCCAGATCCCCCCGTTTAATGCGCTTGTCCGCCTTTCCGCCCCCTCCTCACCACGCTAGACCCGCTGGTCATGCCGCTCAACGCGGGCCCGTCCCCCATTCGGGGGCTCGTCCGCGGCATCCGCGGGCTCGGCGTCGTCATGCTGTCCGCTGCGCTGCCGCACCAGCCCCGGCACCAGCCCTCTGGCCCGTTCGAGCGCGGCGCCCATCGAGGCCGACAGCGGTGGCGCCTCCTCGCGCGGGCGCTTGCCCACCCCGAGCAGCACGTACTGGAGCCCGAACCCGGCCGAGACGATGGCCGCGCCGCCGATCGCGTCCAGCACATAGTGGTTGGCGGTGCCCACGATGACCGCCGTCGTCAGCAGCGGGTACAGGATGCCGAGCACCTTCGCCCATACGTACGGCGCCACGATCGCGATGACCACCCCGCACCACAGCGACCACCCCACATGCAGCGACGGCATGGCCGCGTACTGGTTGGACAGCTTGGTGAGCGCGCCGAAGTCCGGGTTGTTCAGATCCTGCGGGCCGTGCGCGGTGTCCACGTACCCGAGCCCCATCAGCCGCGGCGGGGCCAGCGGGTAGAGCCAGAAGCCGACCAGGGCGAGCATCGTGGCGAAGGTCAGCGGGGTACGGGCCCAGCGGTAGGTCGCCGGGCGGCGCAGATACAGCCAGGCCAGCAGGGACAGCGGGATCAGGAAGTGGAAGGTGCTGTAGTACCAGTTCATGAAGTCTTTGAGCCACGAGGTGTCCGCCACGATGCCGTTGAACCAGTGCTCGATGTCGATATGCAGCCAGCCCTCGAGGGTGAGCACCTGGTCGCCGTGGCCCTCGGCCACGCTGCGCTCGTCCGGGGCATGGCCGCGGATCCAGGAGTAGGCGAAGTAGCCGACCCGGATCAGCATCAGCTCCAGCATCAGGTTCGGGCGGGACAGCGGCCGCTTGAGGAAGCGCAGCAGCGGCACCCAGGCGAAGCGGCTCTTGGCGGGCTCGGCGAGCGGCGTCGGCTCGGGGTCGTCCCAGCGCGGCGAGGTGCGGGAGTGGAACGGCACCACACAGGCGGCGGCGAGCGCGGCCAGAAGCGGCGCATTGTAGCCGATATGTCCGAGAACCTCGATGTCGGGCAGCAGCGCGGTGCGGCTGAGCGACATGGCCAGCACCACCAGAACCGGCCACACCAGCCGGTCGGAGCCGCGCCGCCCCACCCGGCCGACCACGGCCAGCAGGATCCAGAGTTGCTGGTGCTGCCAGGAGGTGGGCGAGACCGCGAGCGCGACGCTGCCGGTGATGGCGGCGGCGAGCAGCAACTGCCCGTCCTTCGCGTAGTGCACCGCGCGCCGAAGGCCGATCACCACGACGGCGACCGCGAGCACGGCCAGCAGCGCCAGCTCGACCGGGCCCTCGATGCCGATGCGCAGCAGCAGCCCGTGCAGCGACTGGTTGGCCAGGCTGTCGGCGGGCGCGCCGAGCCCGGCGCCGCCGATGTGGTGGCCCCAGTACGTCCACGAGTCGTGCGGCATGGCCGCCCAGGCGAGCGCGGTGCATGCGGCGAACGTGGCGCCCGCGAGCGCCGCGGCCCGGCGCCGTCCGATCAGCCACAGCACCACGCCGAACAGCAGCAGCGCGGGCTGGAGCGCGGCGGCCACCCCGATGAGCACACCGGCCTGCCGTCCGGAGGTTCTGGGCAGCACGGTGAGGACGACCAGGAGCACCGGGATGATGCTGGTCTGGCCGAGGGTGAAGGTGTTGCGCACCGGAAGCGAGAGCACCAGCAGGCTGATGGCCAGCGGTGCGGCGATCAGCGAGGTGCGGCGGGAGACCGGGCCGGGCAGCGACCGGGCCACGACCAGCCCGAGGACCACGACCAGCAGCAGCGTGCCGAAGGTCCAGGCGACCCCGAGGCTCTGCTCGGCGGCCCGGGTCAGGGGCTTGAGGACGAGCCCGGAGAACGGAGTGCCGGTGAAGGAGTCCCCGTCGTACAGCGACCCCCTGACATGCAGCACACCCTCGTCGCCGATCCAGGTCTCCAGGTCGGTCAGCCGCTCATTGGGGGGCAGCCGCAGCACCGCCGCCGCCTGACGGACCGCCAGCACACCGGCCAGGAGCCACAGGGCCGCGAGCCCCATTCTGGTCCGTGACGTCCGCGCCCCGACGGCACCGGGGCCCGGCCCCGAGTCCGGGCTTCTGCCCAGTCCGCTCCGCTCCACGTTCGCCACGCCGTGCCGCTCCCCCACTCGCCCTTTTCACCTGTCCTGGATGTCTGGAGACCCTACTGAGCCCACTACTCAGACGCCGAACACTCCCACTTCACCTGACTGTCGTCCGAGGTTGTCCGAAAGATGTCAGGCTTTGGCAGGGTGCTTGCGCTCCGCGTGAGTCCGTACGGTCCGGCCCAATTTCACCAGGGCCGTGGGGTGCGCCGCGAATCGGGACCCGCGGCGCGCTGAAATGTTCCCGGCGTCACTCCGAAGCACCGCACGAACCACCGGTGGAAATGGCTCTGGTCGGCGAACCCCGCCTGGGCCGCGGCCTCGGCCGCGCTACGGCCCGCCACCAGCAGCCCGCGCGCCCGGCGCAGCCTGAGCTGCCGCTGGAAGTCGCTCGGCGCCATCTCGTACGCGGCGCGGAACGCCCGGTAGAGCGCGAAGCGGCTGCATCCGGCGGCCTCCGCGAGCCGCGCCGCCGGGATCTCCTCCAGGTACGCCTCCTCCAGCAGCGCCCGGGCCCGCCGCGCGGCCCGCGCCTGCTCACCGCT